>CACENP010000036.1 GCA_902560815.1 uncultured Pelagibacteraceae bacterium | reverse complement strand
TTTTTTATATCTTCTTCTAATATTTCAATTAAATCCAGTGACCATAAACCAAAAATATTATGTCTCTTTTTATTGCTATTTAAAAATATAAGTTTTTTTGATGTTTCTTTAACTTTAATTTTTAATTCACTTATTAATTTAATATTAAAAAAAGGCGTGTCACAAGGAAACGATGCTATCCATTTATAGTTTTTTTTATTTTTTATAACCCACTTCATTGCTGAGAGTATGCCAACCAATGGTCCAAGCTGACCTTCTATACAATCTTCTACAACATGAATTTTATTATTTTTAAAATTAAATTCTTTATTATTTGAAATCACCAATATTTGAGTAAATTCTTTTTCTATTTTATTTATAGTGTGATCTAATAAAGTTTTATCACCTAATTTTGCAATTGATTTATCTTCACCAAATCTGCTTGATTTGCCTCCTGCTAAAATTATACCTAGAATGTTGTTTTCAATCATTAAAAGAAATATAAATTATTAATTGTTTATTAAAAGAACTTAAAATGGATCTAAAAATTTTACAAATTGCGTCAAATACTGAAAATAACAAAGTAATTAAAGACCACACTCATAAAGCGACACACAAAAACGCTATTTGTGGAGATCAAATGGAAATAAGCTTAAAAGTTAAGGAAAATAAAATTGTA
The DNA here is from genome assembly GCA_902560815.1 of uncultured Pelagibacteraceae bacterium. Lineage (GTDB taxonomy): Bacteria > Pseudomonadota > Alphaproteobacteria > Pelagibacterales > Pelagibacteraceae > Pelagibacter. The sequence continues at coordinate 1,864 of CACENP010000036.1, read as the reverse complement.
GACTTTGGATATCAGTGCAAATCTTGTGTTTATTGTCAGGCCTCAGTAAGTCTTTTGTCAAGTAATTCAATTAATAAACCAGTCGAAAGTATTAAAAGTTTATTAAATGTAATTGAAACTTTTTTTGAAGACAATCTTGCAAATATCCCAAAAGAATGGAAAATTTTTAAAAAGATTTTTGATAAAAAAAATATTGCTAGAAAAGATTGTTTGTTATTACCTTTTAAAACAGTTTCAAAAGCATTAAAATTATAAAATGAAAAATTCACTTATTATAAAAGCTTTAATTGCTGGTTTGTTTTCTGTAATTACAATTGGTGCATTAACCCTTCTTACATATAAAACAGAATTTGGAATTTTTTTAATTGCTTCTTTTGGTTCTACTATGGTTTTACTTTATGGATATCCTGAGAGTCCATTTGCACAACCAAAAAATATTTTTTTTGGGCACCTAGCAACATCTTTGGCTGGCCTATTTGTGCTTTATTTTATTCCTTTGCCTTTATATATTAATTTGCCTATAGCAGTTGGAGCGGGTGTGGCTTTGATGATTATGTTAAATATAACTCATCCCCCAGCAGGCGGTAATCCTATAATTGTAATAATGGGAAGCGTATCTTTAGATTATATAATAAATCCAATTATTTCAGGTACTATTATTGTTCTAATTTTTGGAGTAGTTTTAAATCGATTGATTTTAAAAAAAAAATACCCTTTGTAAATGGATATAAAATATAATGTTGTAAAGTTAAAAGGAAGCTCTACAGAAGAAATAAAAGACTCTGTTTCAGTAGAAGAACCCCTTGAAATGAATCTTAAATATAAGGTTGATGGAAAGTGGGAAACTGAACAATTATCCATTACAATGAGAACGCCAGGAAATGATGGGGATTTAATATCTGGTTTTTTATTTAATGAAAGAATAATAGAAAATTTTTCTGATATAGAAAATATAGAAAAAATAGGAGAAAAGGTAGGAGATTTTAATATTCAAAATAAAATAGTTGCAACCATAAATAATACTAAAAACATTGATATCGCAAAAATAAAAAGAAATTTTATAACTAATTCTTCATGTGGAGTTTGTGGAAAAACCTCTCTTGAAACAGTTGAAGTAATTAAAGAAAATAAATTAGATATCTCTTATCCTAAAATTAAAAAAGAAATTATTTTAAAATCTCCAGAACTGCTAACAAGCGAACAATCTGAATTTTCTAAAACAGGTGGTATTCATGCAAGTTCTTTAATCGATGAGAATGGAAAAGTGATTGCAACAAGAGAAGATGTTGGAAGACATAATGCTTTAGATAAACTTATAGGCCATACACATAAAAAAAAACTAATTGATAATCATTCTCAATTTATTGCCTGCTCAGGAAGATTAAATTTTGAGTTAATCCAAAAAGGACTAATGTCCAATATTGGTCTTATGGCTGGAGTTGGTGCGCCAACGAGTCTTGCTATAGATCTAGCTAAAAGGTTTAAAATGACATTATTAGGCTTTGTAAAAAAAGATAGTTTCAATATATATACAAACAAAGAAAGAGTTTTATTTTAACTATATGTCAAAAAATATAAGTAAATTATCTGGAAGAATAGGTTTAAAAGATAATCTATTTCAAAAATTATCTGAAAGATCTTTAAATTCCAAAAACGGTGAAGGAATGAAAGAGATTGCAGATAAATATCATGTGGGAGTTTCTACTTTACATGGAGCAGAAAGTTTCTATGAATTTTTAAGACCTGCGCATAGAGAGAAAAAAGCTTTTGTTTGTAATGGAAGTGCATGTATGTGTGCGGGAACACAAGAGCCATTAAAGAAAAAATTAAAAGATAAACTTGGTGACGATAAAGTTGGTGAAAT
>CACENP010000035.1 GCA_902560815.1 uncultured Pelagibacteraceae bacterium | reverse complement strand
AAAAATAGGCAGAGTAGGAAAGACTTCAGGAATAATCCCTTTTATCAAAGTAATGGACTCATTAACAATGGCAATTAGCCAAGGATCACTTAGAAGAGGTTCTGCTGCATGCTATCTTCCAATTGATCATCCAGAGATAGAAGAATTTATAGAAATGAGAAGACCAACTGGAGGAGACCCAAATAGAAAGTCATTAAATCTTCACCATGGTGTTCTTGTGAGTGATGCGTTTATGAGAGCCGTTGAGCTTGACGAACAATGGGCATTAAAAAGTCCTAAAGATGGAGCGGTTCAGTCAACTGTTTCTGCGAGAAATTTGTGGATAAGATTATTGACAGCAAGAATTGAAACAGGAGAACCTTATATAATTTATATTGATACAGTAAATAGACTTATTCCTCAACATCACAAGCTTGCTGGACTAACAGTTAAAACTTCAAACCTATGTAGTGAAATTACTTTACCAACTGGAGTTGACAGAGATGGTAGAGATAGAACAGCAGTATGTTGTTTGTCATCTTTAAATATAGAAAAATATGATGAGTGGAAAGATGATAAAAATTTTATAGGTGATGTAATGAGATTTTTAGATAACGTATTAACAGACTTTATTGAAAAAGCTCCTGAAGAGTTCAGTGACGCAACATATTCAGCTATGAAAGAAAGAAGCGTAGGCTTAGGTGTTATGGGTCTTCACTCTTTCTTTCAACAGAAAATGATCCCACTAGAGTCTGTTATGAGCAAAGTCTGGAATAAAAAGATTTTTGAACATATTCAAAAAGATGTAGATAAAGCTTCTAAAGATTTAGCAGAAGAAAGAGGAGCATGCCCTGATGCTGCAGATTATGGAATTAAAGAAAGATTTTCAAATAAAACAGCAATAGCTCCCACAGCTTCTATATCAATCATTTGTGGAGGAACTTCACCGGGTGTTGAACCAATTGCAGCTAATAGCTTTACACACAAAACACTTTCAGGGTCTTTTAATGTTAGAAATAGGTATCTTGAAAAAATATTAGAAAAACATAATAAAAATGATGATGAAACATGGTCTAGTATTACAACTAATCAAGGGTCTGTATCTCATTTAGATTTTTTAACTCAACAGGAAAAAGATGTCTTCAAAACAGCTTTTGAACTGGACCAAAAATGGATCGTAGAATTAGGTGCTGATAGAACACCGCATATATCTCAAGCACAATCTATCAATGTCTTTGTTCCTGCAGATATTCATAAAAAAGAGCTGCACCAAATTCATTTTCAAGCGTGGAAGAAAGGTCTTAAGAGCCTTTATTATTGTAGATCTAAATCAATCCAAAGAGCTGAAAATGTTAATGATGCAAAATTAACAGATGTCACAGCAAATGTTTATAAATCTAAAAATCAACAAAACGAAGAACAAGAATATGAGGAATGTTTATCATGTCAATAATAAAAAATGTTAAAAAAGAAATAATTACTCCAAAAAAAATGGGTCTGCTAGTAGAGAACCCAGTATACAAACCATTTAGATATCCATGGTGTTATGATGCTTGGTTAACCCAACAAAGAATTCATTGGTTACCCGAAGAAGTACCTTTAGGAGACGATGTAAGAGATTGGCAAAAAAATCTATCGCAAGCAGAAAAAAATTTACTAACTCAAATTTTTAGATTTTTTACTCAAGCTGACGTTGAAGTTAATAATTGTTATTTAAGACATTACACAACAGTTTTTAAACCAACTGAAGTATTAATGATGATGACAGCATTTGCATCAATGGAAACAGTTCATATCGCAGCTTATTCTCATCTGCTTGATACAATCGGAATGCCAGAATCTGAATATTCAGCCTTTATGAAGTATAAAGAAATGAAAGATAAATATGATTACATGCAAGGCTTTAATGTAAATTCAAAAGAAGATATTGCAAAAACTATGGCAGTGTTCAGTGCATTCACTGAAGGACTACAACTGTTTGCAAGTTTTGCGATCTTACTTAATTTTCCAAGGTTTAACAAAATGAAAGGTATGGGCCAGATAGTTACTTGGTCAGTAAGAGATGAAACTTTACATTGTAATTCTATGATAAGATTATTCAAAGAATTTATAAAAGAAAATCCAGAAATTTGGACACCTCAACTTAAAAAAGAAATTTATGAAGCTTGTAGAACGATAGTTCATCATGAAGATGCTTTTATTGATTTAGCTTTTGAAATGGGACCATTAGAAGGGTTAACTGCAAAAGAAGTTAAAGATTATATAAGATTTATTGGAAATAGAAGATTAGCTCAATTAGGTTTAGAGCCAATTTATGAAGTTGATAAAAATCCCTTAACTTGGCTTGACACTATGTTGAATGCAGTTGAACATATGAATTTCTTTGAAGGAAGAGCAACAGAATATTCAAAAGCATCTACCCAAGGAAACTGGACAGAAGCATTTAGTTAATTTTTATTTTTATCTTTGATTTAAAAGCATAACTTTTCTATGCTTTGCACCACTATATTTAGAAAGCGGTCTAATTAATTTATTTGCCGCATGCTGTTCCATGATATGTGCAGACCAACCAGTAATTCTTGATATTACAAAAATGGGTGTGAAGAAATCTGTATCAAAACCCATTAGATGGTAAGTAGG
>CACENP010000034.1 GCA_902560815.1 uncultured Pelagibacteraceae bacterium | reverse complement strand
TATACAAAAATTCTAAATATATAATTCAAGATAAAGTTACTATAAATCAAGATGATATTAAACTCATAGATGATAAAGCAAAAAAAATAGTATCAGAATTTTCAAATAATATTTCAAATATTGATAAATTAAACAAGCAAAACTTAGAACCAATTATTAATGAGCTCATAAAAACAAACGAAACAAACTTTAAGGGAGTTGGACAACCACTAAGAATATTTTTAACAGGATCAAAATTTGGTCCTGGAATTTATGATATAATAAGTTCTCTTGGTAAAGATGAAGTCTTAAAAAGATTAGGAAATAAGATAGCTTGATAAAACCGACGAAGCCTCATCTGCAGATGAAGTTTTAGATCTAATTTCATTTAGAGTATTACTAAATTCATTAATTTGCTTATCCATAAGTGCTGGATTTTTAAGAAAATAAACAACTGATTTAAAAATTTCTTTAGAGTTACATTCATTTTGAATAAGTTCTGGGATAACTTCTCTATTATTAATAATATTAATAATATTAGCATATTTAATTTTAACTAAGAATTTAACAATCATAAAATTTAAAAAATTCATTTTATAAATAATAATTGATGGAATTTTTGCATTGCAAATTTCTAGTGAAACTGTTCCCGATTTAGAAACTGCGAATGTAGATTTTAATAATATTTGTGACTTAATATTTTCATCAGAAATTACTTGAATATTATCTTGGTTAATTATTTTAATATTATCACTAATAAAATTTTTATTTTCTTCAGTTGCATGAAATATAAATAAATAATCTTTAAATTTATCATTCATAAGTTTTATAAAATCTAATAAAACTGGTAAAAGCATAGATGTTTCAGATGATCTACTTCCTGCAAAAAGAGATATAATTTTCTTATTTTTTGGTATTAAATTAGATAAATCAATTTTTGATTTAACGTTTTTTTCTAATAGTGGGTGTCCAACAAATGTATTATTAATATTTTCTTTATCAAAATATTTCTTTTCAAAATTAAATAATAAAAGAATATGATCTAAAAACTTTTTAAATTTCTTTATTCTACCCTCTCTCCAGACCCAAACTTGAGGAGCAACATAATGTATTGTTTTTATATTGGGGTTGATTTTCTTGACTTTTTCAGCAACTCTTAAGGTAAAATCTGGACTATCAACACTAAATAAAATATCAGGTTTAAATTCAATTATTTTATCTACAGTATAATTAATTTTTTTTTTAATTTTAAATATATTAAATATAACACTTGTGAAACCTATATATGTAATTTCTTTAAGATCATAAATCGATTTGATGCCTAATGAATTTAAATGTATTCCTCCAACACAAGAATATTCAATATCTGAATTATTTTTTTTTAATTTGGAAATAACAGTTGAAGCTAGTTTATCTCCAGATGGCTCTCCAGTAAGTACAAATATTTTTTTCATTTAACTGTTATAAACATTTTATTTTTATTAGCCCAATTTATACATTTGCTTTTATCTAAAAATACATTCTGCTTGCTTTTTAACACTATTCCTTTAAGACCAGCCATTTTGCACTGCTTGAGTGTTTTTAAACCTACTGTTGGTAGATCAATTCTAAGATCTTGCTTTTCCTTTGGAAATTTTACCAAAACACCATTGTTTCTAAACTTTTTACTCTTGCATTTTTTAAGCATTTTTTCTGTTCCACCTCTAGTTTCAATTGCTATAACTTTTTTATTTCTAACAACTGTTCCTTGACTAAAGTTATACTTTCCTAGTTTTTTGAGAGTAATTATGGCTTTTTTAATATCTTTTTTATCTTCTTTGTTAGGTTTTGTTTTTGAATAATTTCCTCTCTTAAGTGATAATTCTGTATTAAATGTTATCGAGCTTAGTGTTTTAATTGATTGTTGTTTTAATATATTTATAATTTCTTTTAATATGGCTGCATCACCGATCTTCGAGGCTTTGATTATTCTCGGTATATAATAAATACCTTTTAAATCTAATTTAAGTTTTGAAAAGTTTGGTTTTAGTACTTTACCAGCAAAAAGCACTTTTTTGCATTTATTTTCTTTTAAAATATTAATAATTTTACCAAATTCTCCAATCGAAACTGAATATGATTTTTTATCTTTTTTAAATTTTTTTGATTTAGATAAATCAATTATTAAATAATTTAATTTTTTTTTTTTTATTTTTTTTAGAACTTCAATTGGAAAACTAGTTTCCCCAAATATCAAACCAATCATCTTACTCCTTTGAAAAAGGTGTACAAATAGATCTTTTTTTATCCTTTGTTATAAATTCAATAACATTTTTTACTAATGGGTTTTCTTTAAACTCACCATTTAGTTTGCTTAAATTATCTGTAAGATTTTTTGTAGCAAAAATTTCTTTATATGCTTCAGTGAGGCCTAAAATATCCTTATTTTCAAAATTAGCTCTTCTTAACCCAATTAAATTAAGCCCTTGTAAATAATTTCTGTTACCAATTGATAGTCCATATGGAATTACATCGTGTAAAACACCAGTCATACCACCAATCATTGCCATTTGTCCTATTCTAGTGAATTGTTGAACTGCAGAGTTTCCACCTATAACTACGTTATCTTCAATAGTCACATGACCGCCTAACGGTACGTTATTTGCAATTATTACATTGTTTCCAACATTGCAATCATGAGCTACATGAGAAGAAATCATAAATAAGCAATTATTTCCGATTTTAGTTAAACCTCCTCCTCCTTCAGTACCTGGATGAATTGTTACATATTCTCTAATTTTATTATTATCTCCAATAATTAGTTTCGTTTCTTCTCCATCAAATTTTAAATCTTGTGGATCATTACCAATAGCTGCAAATGGATAAATTCTATTAC
>CACENP010000033.1 GCA_902560815.1 uncultured Pelagibacteraceae bacterium | reverse complement strand
TCTTTAGAAAATGCTGCAACTATTGTTGCCGCTACTGGCGGATCAACAAACGCTGCTTTACATTTGCCAGCAATTGCAAATGAAGTTGGTATTAAATTTGATTTAATGGATGTTGCTAAAATATTTAAGAAAACTCCATATCTTGCAGATTTAAAGCCAGGTGGAAAATATGTTGCAAAAGACATGTGGAAAGCTGGAGGCGTTCCCATGTTATTAAAAACACTTATGGATGGCGGATATATACATGGAAATTGTATGACAGTAACAGGCAAGACTATGAAAGAAAATTTAAAAAATGTTAAATTTAATTCAAAGCAAAAAGTAATGAGAAAATATAATAATCCTTTATCACAAGATGGTGGTGTAGTTGGAATGAAAGGAAACTTAGCTCCAGAAGGCGCAATTGTAAAAGTTGCTGGTTTAAAAAAACTGCAATTTACTGGAAGAGCAAGATGTTTTGATACAGAAGAAGCGGCATATAAAGCTGTTAAAAATAGAAAATATAAAGATGGTGACATTATAATTATTAGATACGAAGGACCCAAAGGTGGTCCTGGTATGAGAGAAATGCTTCAAACAACAGGAGCAATTTATGGTCAAGGTAAAGGAGAAAAAGTTGCACTTATAACAGATGGAAGATTTTCTGGGGCAACAAGAGGTTTTTGTATTGGACATGTTGGACCTGAAGCATCAGTAGGTGGACCAATAGCTTTACTTAGAAACGGAGATATTATTGATTTAGATGCGAAGAAGGGGACAATTAATGTTCGTTTAACTAAAAAAGAATTAGCAAAAAGAAGAAAAAAATGGAAGCCAAAGAAAATTAATTTTGGAAATGGAACACTTTGGAAATACGCTCAAACTGTTGGACCTGCTTATTTAGGTGCCCCAACTCACCCAGGTGGTAAAAACGAAGTAAAAACTTACGCTGATATTTAATGAAAATAAGACCCGTTATTCTTTGTGGAGGCTCTGGAACAAGACTTTGGCCTAAACAAAAAAAACATCAAGCTAAACAATTTATTGATTTTGGTAATTGGACTTTACTAGGCAAAACACTCGAAAGAGTAAAAGCATCTATTTACGATTTTCCTATCATAAGCACTAATTCTAAATATTTAAAACAAGTAAAACAACATCTCAAAAAACATAAAATTAGTAAATTTAAGATAGTATTAGAACCTGCTAAAAGAAATACTGCACCGGCAATATTAAGCACTGCATTAATTAAAGATATTCCTGACCAACAACCTTTAATGTTTTTAGCTGCTGATCATTTAATTGAAAAAGTAGGGTTATTTAATAAAGCTATTACAAAAAATCGAAAGAATTTAAATAAAAATAATATTTTTATTTTTGGTATTAAACCAACAGTACCCTCAAGTGAATTTGGTTATTTTTTAACAAAAAGAATTAAGGGCAGTATTAATAAAGTATCTAGATTTGTAGAAAAACCTAATAAGAATAAAGCAAAACAAATTATAAAAAAAAAAGGTTATTGGAATTCTGGAATGTTTTATTTAAGAAAAGATTCAATCATCAACAATTTCAAGAAGTATCAGCCAGCTATTTATCGAAATTGCAATAAAGCTGTATTAAAAGCAAGATACAAAAATAATGTATATTACCTAAATAAACATGCGTTTATTAAAGCAACAGCTAAATCATTTGACTATTCAATATTAGAAAAAACAAAAGAAATAAATGCTATTAAATTAGATATACCTTGGTCAGACCTTGGATCATGGAAAGAAATTTGTAAAATGTATGGAAAAAATAAACGAAAATATTTTAATAAGAAAAATGTTTTTCATAGACCTTGGGGTAGTTATGTAAATTTATTTAATGGTAAAGAATTCTTGATTAAAGAATTATATGTAAAACCTAAAGGTATATTAAGTCTTCAAAAGCATTTTCATAGAGCCGAACATTGGGTGGTAACCCAGGGTAAGCCTAAAATCACATTAAATAAAAAATCATTTGTAAAAAAACCAGATGATACAATCTTTATTCCATTAGGATCTGTACATAGAATCCAAAATCCTTATAAAAAACCAGTAAAGATAATTGAAGCCCAAGTTGGTTCTATTCTTAAAGAAACCGATATTGTTAGGTATAAAGATGTTTATGGGAGAGTTTAAAAATCTTATTAATTATGGTTATTAAAAAAAATTTAAAAAAAAAGTTTGGATCGTATATTCGAGAGTTAAGAATTAAAAATGAAATAGGTCAAAGAGAGCTAGCAGATAAAATTGGTATTGCTGCTTCATATTTGAATGATATTGAAAAGGAAAAACGAGCAGCACCTAAATATACTGTTATAAAAAAATTATCTACATTGCTAAAAGTTAATATTGATTATCTAAATGATTTAGCAGGAATATCTAAAGGAAATGTGGCTCCAGATATTGGAGAATATATAGAAAATAATCCAAAAATTGTTTCCTTGATTAGATCAATTAAAGATAGCAATCTTAATGAAGATGAAATTGAAAAAATTGAAAATTCATTGAATAAAAAAAATTCAAAAGCTTTAATTATTGCAGCTGGTTTAGGAAGTAGACTTAAGAAACATACAGAAAATCTTCCTAAATGTATGTTAGACTTTGGCGGCAAAACTTTACTTCAGCGTCAGCTAGATTCTTATAAAAAATGTGGGATTAAAGATATTTCACTAATAAGAGGTTATAAAAAGGAAAAGATTAATTATAAAGGAATAAAATATTTTGAAAATAAGGATTACAAAGAAAACAATATTTTAAATTCTATTTTTTATGGTGAAAAAGTTATTAATGGAAATATAATTATTTCATATTCAGATATATTATTTGATTCTTCTGTTGTTCAACGTACTCTCGATTCTAATCACGACATTTCAGTTACAGTTGATATAGATTGGAGAGGTTATTATGTTGGTCGTAAAGATCATCCCATATCAGAAGCTGAAAATGTAATATTCAACTCAAATAATGAAGTTCAAAAAATTGGCAAGATCAATAAAGGCAGTGAAGAAATCCATGGTGAGTTTATTGGAATGATTAAGTTGTCAAATCGTGGTACTGAAATTTTTAAAGAGCATTTTCATCGTTTAAAAAAGATTTATTGGAACAAACCT
>CACENP010000032.1 GCA_902560815.1 uncultured Pelagibacteraceae bacterium | reverse complement strand
TTTTTTTCAAAAGATTCAATTTTTTCAGATTTTTCTAGTGATAATGCAATGTCATCCAATCCTTCAATTAAACATTTTTTTTTAAATTGATCTAAATCAAATTTTATTTCATTATTTCCAAAAATTATTTTTTGTTCATTTAAATCTATTTTAATTTCTTCTTTTCTTAAAGAATACTCAGAAATTTGCTTTATTTCTTCTTCATCAATTTTAATTGGTAGTATTCCATTTTTAAAACAATTATTATAAAAAATGTCTGCATAGCTTGAACTAATTACACATGTAATACCAAAATCAAGTAATGCCCAAGGCGCGTGCTCTCTAGAAGAACCACATCCAAAGTTTTTTCCTGCAATTAAAATTTTAGACTGGTTAAATGGTTTTTGATTTAAAACAAAATCTTTTATCTCATTCCCTTCGTCATCATACCGCATTTCAAAAAACAAATTTTTTCCAAGACCAGTTCTTTTTATTGTCTTTAAAAACTGCTTAGGAATTATCATATCTGTATCAATATTAACTATTGGTAGATATGCAGGAATACTTGTAAGTTTATTAAATTTTTGCATTAATTTTGATACTTTCTAACATCATCTAAGTTACCAGAAATTGCAGCTGCTGCTGCCATGCCTGGACTAACCAAATGTGTTCTTCCACCTCTTCCTTGTCTACCTTCAAAGTTTCTATTTGAAGTAGAGGCACACCTTTCACCTGGTTTTAATTTATCTGCGTTCATTGCTAAACACATAGAACATCCCGGCTCTCTCCACTCAAAACCTGAATTTATAAAAATTTTATCTAAACCTTCTTGCTCAGCTTTTTCCTTAACTAATCCAGAACCTGGAACAACCATAGCGTTAACGTGTTTTGCAATTTTCTTATCTTTCAATATTTTTGCTGCTTCTCTTAAATCTTCAATCCTGCCATTTGTGCAGCTACCAATAAAAACCTTATCAATTTTAATATCTTGAACCAAAACATCAGAATTTAAACCCATGTATTTCAATGATCTTTCTATTGAGTTTTTTTTATCTGGATCAGTTTCATTTTTTGGATTTGGAACTTTTCCATCAATTGTAACTACATCTTGAGGTGAAGTTCCCCAAGTAACCATTGGTTTAATATCTTTGCCTTCTAAACTTATTTCTTTATCAAAATTAGCCCCTTCATCAGATTTAAGATTACTCCAATATTCTAAAGCTTTTTCCCAGCTATCTTCTTTTGGTGACATAGGCTTATCTTTTAGGTAATCAAAAACTTTTTGGTCAGGTTGAATTAAACCTGCTCTTGCTCCACCTTCTATTGTCATATTGCAAATAGTCATTCTATTTTCTACACTCAAATTAGAAATTAAGTCTCCTGCATATTCAATTACATAACCTGTTCCTCCAGCTGTTCCAATTTTTCCAATGATTTGTAAAATCACATCTTTTGAAGTTACTCCAATAGGTAATTTTCCATTGACGTTAATTCTAAAGTTTTTTGATTTTTTTTGAACTAAAGTTTGTGTAGCTAATACATGTTCGACTTCTGAAGTTCCAATTCCAAAAGCTAAAGCTCCAAATGCTCCATGAGTTGCAGTATGACTATCGCCACAAACAATAATAGTTCCAGGTTGAGTAAAACCTTGCTCTGGGCCAATTATGTGAACTATACCCTGTCTTTTATCATTCATTCCAAAAATCTGGATTCCAAACTCTTTACAATTTGAATCTAAAGTATCAACTTGTATTTTTGACTCTTTATCTGAAATACCTTTAGTTCTATCAGTTGTTGGAACATTGTGATCTGCTACAGCTAAAGTAAGTTTGGGCTGTCTTACTTTTCTATTGGAACTTCTTAAACCTTCAAATGCTTGAGGACTAGTTACTTCATGTATCAAATGTCTATCAACAAAAAGCAATGAAGTCCCGTCTTCCTGTTGATGAACAAGGTGTTCGTTCCAAATTTTATCGTAAATTGTATATGGCATTTAGAAAAAAATTATTTTTTTTCTTCAGGAGTATCTTTTTTAATTTCTTCTTTTTTTGTTTCAGCCTTAGGAGCTTCTAGTTTTTCTTCTGAAGTTTTTGGTTTATCTGACACTTTTTCTTCAACAACTGGTGCTAAATTTTCTTCAGTAACTTCTTCGGGTTTTGATTCAACTTCAATACCTATTTTCTTTTTTATTTTCTCTGTAATTCTAGCTGATTTACCTGTTCGATCTCTTAAATAATAAAGTTTAGCTCTTCTAACTTTTCCAGATCTAATGACTTTTATTGAGTCTACTATTGGACTGTATAAAGCAAAAGTTCTTTCTACTCCTTCTCCAAAAGATATTTTTCTAACTGTAAATGATGAGTTTAAATCTCTATTTTTTTTTGCAATACAAACACCTTCAAAATATTGAATTCTATCTCTTTTTCCTTCAGTAATCTTAACCCCAACCTTAATAATATCCCCAGGGAAAAAATCTGGAAGTTTTTTTTCTGCAGAAATTTTCTTTACATTTGCTATGTTGATTTCTTCTATCGTTTTCATGTTTAAGTTTATCAAATTAATTCTTTTTATATTTTTGCCACAAATCTGGTCTTCGGTCGCGTGTTATAGCCTCAGATTGAGATAAACGCCAGTCTTTAATTTTCGCATGATCTCCTGATAATAATACATCTGGAACTGTTTTTTTCTCCCAAATTTGAGGTTTTGTATATTGTGGATACTCTAAAAGTCCATTCTCAAAGCTTTCTTCTTCAACTGATATTTCATTTCCAAGAACTCCAGGTAATAATCTTATAATCGAGTCTAAAATTACAAATGCAGCACTTTCTCCACCAGATAAAATAAAATCACCTATGCTTATTTCTTCTATGTTTCTAGATTCAATAACTCTTTGATCAACACCTTCAAAATGTCCACATATTAAATTAATAGTTCTCTCTTTTGAAAGTTTTTTTGCTAATTTTTGATTAAATAATTTTCCTTTTGGGCTTAAATAAATTATTTTTTCATTAGAATTTATATTTGAATCTAAAGAGTTTGCAAGAACGTCTGGTTTAATTAACATTCCTGAACCTCCACCATAAGTAGTATCGTCTACCGTCTTATGTTTATCAGTTGCATAATCTCTAATATTTACCGTATCTAGTTTCCATATTTTTTCAGACAGTGCTTTACCGTACAAACCTTTTCCCAGTGGGCCAGGAAAAAA
>CACENP010000031.1 GCA_902560815.1 uncultured Pelagibacteraceae bacterium | reverse complement strand
AAAAAACATTCTTTTGGAGGTGTAAAATCTTTATTTTCTAATATTAATTTTTTTGAAACTTCAAACAAACTGTTTCTATTCATAACTTTTTTATCTTCTGGTCTTAAAAATTTTAGTGGTTCAGCTTCAACTGTTGAAGTTGCTGTGGTTCCATAACCAATAATATTAAATACTTTTAAAGGAGCAAAATCAGGATCTTCTTTAGCTTCTGGTGTTTGAGACCATCTCCATAAAACTTCTTTACATCCTCCACCAGCTGGCACAAGACCTACTCCTGTTTCAACTAGACCCATTACAATATTTGTATGCGATACTACAAAATTTGATTGGATGGCTACCTCTTCTCCTCCTCCTAAAACCAAACCAGATGGAGCTGAAATAACCGGATGATCTGAATATTTTAAATGCTTACAAGTTTCTTGAAAATATTTAATAAATTTTTCGATAGATTTAAAGTCACCTTTATCTGCAAAATTCATAGTATAAGTTAAATTTACACCAGCAGAAAATTGCATACTTTCGTTTATAATTATTAAAGGTTTGTCAGTTGCATTTTTTAACGCATCCATAGAATCGTAGTCTAAAGCACAAGCTTTTGTGGTAAACTCAACAATATTGAAGTCTTTAAATCTATAAATTTCAGCAGATTTATTTTTGTCTACTTTAATTGCTTTTGGTTTAATTTTTCCTAAAGTTTCAATATTTGTATACTGTTGTCTTTCACCATAAAAATCTTCATCTTTTGATTTTGATAAATTTTCTAAGAATTTATTATTTTCAAAGCTATCTATACGATCAAAAAAATTTTTAACTCCAATTGATTTTAACATTTCAAATGGTCCCATAGCCCAATTAAAACCTAGACGCATAGCTTCATCAATATCATTAAATTTATCTGTGATACCAGGAACTAATGATGATGCATATTTTATTATTTGTGAAATCACTGACCATGCGTACTCTCCATACTTATCTTTTCTATTAATTAGTAAGTTTAGATTTACAGTATCAATGCCAAGATCAATTTTTTTTGAACTGGAATACTCACCTGTTTCAAGATTAATCGCTTCTAATATTTTTTGATTGTTTTGCTTATTCATTCTATAGAAACCACCTTTGCCTTTTCTTCCTGTATAACCAGTCTGAACTAATTTTGTAATTAGTGGGATTTCTTTAGCAACTAATTGAAAAGGATCATTTTTTTGAAAGTTCTTTTATAAAACTTTTTAAAACATCGGCCATTAAATCTATACCGATCAAATCATACAGACCAAATACTCCTGTTTTTGGTATTCCCATAGGTCGACCAAATACTGCATCCGCCTCCTCAATTGATAATTTCATTTTAAAAGCTTCTGTCATTGCTATCTGCATTGCAAAAACTCCTACTCTATTTCCTAAAAAACCTGGAGTATCATTACAAACTATTGCACCTTTTCCTAGTTCTTGTTCACAAAATTTTTTTAAAGAATTAATTTTATCAAGGTCATTATTTTCATTTTTTACGATTTCTAATAATCCCATATAACGAACTGGATTAAAGAAGTGTGTAATACAAAAATCTTTTTTTTCTTCTTCTGTTAATTTTTCAGATAAAATTTTTATAGGTATTGATGAAGTATTGGATGAAACAATTGCACCTGTTTTTCTTGATTTAAAAATTTTTTCATAGATATTATGTTTGATATCAATTCTTTCAACAACTGCCTCTACTATCCAGTCAGCATCTTTCACTACATCAAAATCATCATTTATATTACCTACATTAATATTATTTATCTTTGACTTATCTATTAACAATGGAGGTCTAGATTTATGTATTTTCTCCCTCGCTTTCTCTGAAATTTCTGTTTTTAAATCTAGCAATGTCACAGGAATATTTGCATTACATAAATGAGCTGCTATACCGCTTCCCATTGTTCCTGATCCTATAATTACAACTTTTTTTATATCCATGAATGAAATGGTTTTTAACTTATAATAGTCTATCTTGAAATGATAAAATTTATCTTTGTTTGATTCCTCTTAATCTTTCAGACCTTCTTCTTAGCATCTCAACAGTTGTTAATAAGGCTATTGATAATGCTACCAAGCATGTTGCCATACATAAAATAACAGGACTGGTTTCTTGACGCAGTCCAGCCCACATTTGTTTTGGTATAGTGATCTGCTCAACACTACCAATGAACATAACAATTACTACTTCATCAAAAGAAGTAATAAATGCGAATAATCCACCTGAGATTACACCAGGAAGAATTAGGGGCATAATAACTTTAAAAAAAGTTCTCATAGTATCTGCTCCTAAACTTTGTGATGCTCGTATTAAATTGGTATCAAAACCAGTCAAAGTAGCAGTAACTGTGATTACAACAAACGGTGTTCCAAGAGCGGTGTGTGCTAAAATTAATCCTAGATATGTATGAGTTAACCCAATTTTCGAATAAAAGAAAAACATTCCTGCTGCAGTAATGATTAGTGGTACAATCATTGGTGAAATTAATATTGCCATAAGAACAGCTTTAAATGGCATATGTGGTCTACTCAAACCTAAAGCAGCAACAGTGCCTAGAGCAGTAGCAAGAAGTGTGGCAACAATTCCAACAAAAAAACTATTTCTGGTTCCCAACATCCATTTATCAGTAACAACTGTTGTGTCTCCAATGCTACTTATGCCGACCATTTGCCTGTACCATCTAAGAGACCAAGCTTCTGGCTCAAAATTCATAAATTCTCTAGTAAATTCAAAAAATGGCGATGCACTAAAAGAAAGTGGAAGAATTATAAAAATTGGTGCAATTAAAAAGAAAAAAACTAAACCACAATAGGTTAAAAAAGAATAGTATCCTACTTTTTGTCCAGTTGTTGCATATGCGGGTAAAGCCATAATTATCCTAATTTAATATTTTCTATTCCTACTATTTTATTATAAGCCCAATACAAAACGGTCATCATTGCTAAAAGTATAGCTCCCAACGAAGCACAAAGTCCCCAATTCAATGTTGTTTTTAAATGATAAGCAATCCAATTTCCTACCATTTGTCCATCCTTACCACCTACAAGTTCAGGTGTGATGTAGTATCCAATGGCAATTATAAATACAAGCAAACACCCTGCGCTAACTCCTGGAATTGAATTTGGCATATAAATTTTATAAAATGCATGCATAGGAGAAGCTCCAAGATTTAAAGCTGCTCTCATATACGTTGGTGAAATAGTTTTCATTACGCTATAGAGAGGTAAAACCATAAAAGGTAGTAAAATTTGTGTCATTACTATTACAACTGCTGTTTGATTGTAC
>CACENP010000030.1 GCA_902560815.1 uncultured Pelagibacteraceae bacterium | reverse complement strand
GTCCAATTTCAAATAAAGATTGATTTTCAAAACCTCTATCAATATTTTTTTTCAAAAATAAAATTAAATTAGGATAAAGAGAACTTCTCAAGACATTTAGATCAGAGCTTATTGGATTAATAATTTTTACTTCTTGGATATCTTCTCTAAAACTATTATTATCTTTTTCATCTGTAAATGACCAAGTAATTGTCTCAAAATATCCTTTTGACGCAACAGACCTTTGTGCCAAATGAAAATGTCTTTGTAAAAAATTTAAAGTTGGTTTTAATCTTTTTTTTTCAGGTTCTACTGATTCAATTTTATCAAATCCCTTAATTCTTATTATCTCTTCTACTAAATCAATTTGGCCAAATACATCTGGCCTCCAAGATGGAACTTCTACTATAAGATTTTTTCCTTTTTTTTTTATTTTAAAACCTAAATCTCCTAAAATTTTAATTATTTCATTGGTATTAATTTTTATTCCGATTGTTTTAGATGCAAGGTCTGGATTAAAAAATATTTTTTTTACATCTTTTTTTTTTGTAGATTGAATGTCTAATTTTGATAATTCTCCCCCGCAAATTTTGATTATCATTTCAGAAGCTTTTTCTAGTCCTATCTGTATAGAGTTTGGATCAATTCCTCTTTCAAATCTAAATTTTGCATCACTATTTAATTGCAGTTTATTTGCAGTTTTTCTTGTAATTTCTGGATCAAAATATGCAGATTCTAACAAAATATTTTTTGTGTTTAACTCTGTTCCAGATCGCGTTCCGCCTATTATGCCTCCTAAACCTAAAACTCCTTCATAATCCGAAATAACACACATCCCTTCATCTAGATTATAATTTTTATTATCTAAAGCCTTAAAATTTTCTCCTTTTTTAGAATTTCTTACAATTATTCCTTTTTTTATTTTATCCAAGTCGTATGCATGAAGTGGTCTGTTTAGGTCAAACATTACAAAGTTTGTTATATCAACTACTGCAGAAATTGGTCTTAAACCTAATGAAAGAATTCTTTTTTTTAACCACTCCGGACTTTCTTGATTTTTTATATTTCTAATAAGACAGCTCCCAAATATTGTACAGGCCTGGTTTTTGTTTTTTTCAATCTTTACTTTTAGATTGTGTTTGCCATTTTTCTTTACTTGAATATTTCCGTTATCTATTAGTTTTCCACATCCACTTGCAGAAAGATCTCTTGCAATGCCTCTAATTCCTAAGCAATCTGGTCTGTTTGGGGTTATAGATAATTCTATAACATTTTCAGAATTATTATTAAAATAGCTTTTTCCTATCTTAGATTGATATTTTTGATTTAATTCAATAATTCCCTCACTTTCATTTGATAAATTTAGTTCTGACTCAGAACAAAGCATTCCATAAGATGTTTCTCCTCTTATTTTTGAAACTTCTAATTTCATTTTATTTTTTGGAATTATTGATCCTGGAGGAGCATAAATTGTAATTAAATCATCTTTTGCATTTGGTCCTCCACAAACAACTTTTACTAATTGTTTTTTTCCAATATCAACATGACATAATTTTAGCCTATCAGCATTTGGGTGCTTTTCAGCTTTAATAACTTTTGCAATAACAAAATCACTTAATTCATTTT
This sequence comes from uncultured Pelagibacteraceae bacterium, assembly GCA_902560815.1. Classification (GTDB taxonomy): domain Bacteria; phylum Pseudomonadota; class Alphaproteobacteria; order Pelagibacterales; family Pelagibacteraceae; genus Pelagibacter. The sequence goes on along the minus strand of CACENP010000030.1, from coordinate 1,764 downwards.
TTACAGGCTCAACACTCTCAACCTCTAAGCCTGTGCTATTCAATTTTTCAATAATTTGTGCTTCAGTTTTTTTTGTTTTTAAGTGGTCTTTAAGCCAACCTTTTGTAAATTTCATTTGCTTAAACCTCTGTAGTTTGTTGGAACATCAAGAGGATCAAAACCGTAGTAATTTAACCATCTATAATCGCATTCAAAGAAAGATCTTAAATCATTAATTCCATATTTTAGCATCGCTAGTCTATCTATACCTATACCAAACGCAAAACCTTGAAATTTATTTGGATCAACCTTTGAATATTTTAAAACATTGGGATGAACCATTCCACATCCTAATATTTCCAGCCACTTATCTCCTTCACCAATAATAATTTTATTATTTTCAATTCTATATCCTATATCAACTTCCGCTGAAGGTTCTGTAAATGGAAAGTGACTTGGACGAAATCTCATTTTGATTTTATCTACTTCAAAAAACTCTTTTATAAAATAATTTAAACAACCCTTTAAGTGACCCATATTTATATTTTTATCAATATGAAGTCCCTCTAATTGATGAAACATGGGAGTATGTGTTTGATCACTATCACTTCTATATGTTCTTCCTGGTGCAATAATTTTAAATGGTGGCTTTCCGTTCAACATTGTTCTTACTTGCACAGGAGAAGTATGTGTTCTTAATAATGTTTTCAAATTTTCTTCAATATAGAAAGTATCATGCATATCTTTTGCGGGATGATTTTCAGGAGTGTTAAGTGCTGTAAAGTTATAATATTCACTTTCAACATCAGGGCCTTCTTCAACGCTAAAACCAATTTCTGAAAATATAGATGAAATTTCATCAATTACTTGTGATACCGGATGTATTTTACCAATTCTAAAATCTTTCTCTGGAAGTGTTACGTCGTTATTTTCTTTTTTAACTTTCTCTTCTATTTCAGAGTCAGCTAGCTTAATAATTTTATCATTAAATAATTTTGTTAGTTCTTGTTTTGCAGCATTTATTTCTGAAGCTACTTTTTTCTTATCTTCTGGTGATAACGATCCAAGTTTTTTAAATTCTAAATTTAATAAACCATTTTTACCAAAAATTTCACCTCTTACTATTTCAACTTCTTCTGAACTTTGGGCTTTAATAAGTTTATCTTTTAATTTTTCAAAATCGGACATTTATATAGATTATTTCTTAACAGAAGAAAAACAATAGTGAAGATTAATTAAGAGCTGCTTGGGCTTTTTTAACTATTGTCTTAAATGCCTCAGGATTATCATATGCTATTTCAGCTAGAATTTTTCTATCTATTTTTATTCCAGATTTATTTAATCCATTAATAAATTTTGAATAAGTCAAACCTTCTGCTCTGACTCCTGCATTAATTCTCTGTATCCACAAGGATTTAAAATCTCTTTTTTTATTTCTTCTATCTCTATAGGCATATTGCATAGCTTTTTCCATTGCTTGTCTTGCAACTCTTATAGTATTTTTTCTTCTTCCCCATTGGCCTTTAACAGCCTTAAGAACTTTTTTATGTTTAGCGTGACTTGTTACCCCTCTTTTAACTCTTGCCATATTATCCTCTTAAACTGTAGGGCATATATGATTTAACAATTTTACTATCTTGCTTAGACATAATTGTTGTGCCTCTTTGTTTTCTTATTTGTGAATTTGATCTTTTTATCATGCCATGCCTTTTGTTGGCTTGAGCCATTACCACCTTACCTTTTGCAGTAATCTTAAATCTTTTTTTTGCTGAGCTTTTTGTTTTT
>CACENP010000029.1 GCA_902560815.1 uncultured Pelagibacteraceae bacterium | reverse complement strand
AAAAAAAATATGAAACAGCATATAAAATTGTAAGCAACCATGCACTTACTGAAGGTCCGGAGTATGCTGAGGCTGAATGGATGAGTGGATGGATTGCTCTAAGTTTTTTAAAGGATCCTATTTTGGCTGAAGGTCATTTTACAAATTTTTATAACAATGTTGGATATCCAATAAGTCTTTCGAGAGGAGCTTATTGGCTTGGAAGAACTTATGAAAAAATTGGAAAAAAGGATTTATCTATTCAATGGTATAGTGAGTCCTCGAAGTACTTAACTACTTACTATGGTCAATTATCGCATTTAAAAATTAATCCAAATCAAGAAATTGAATTAAATAAGCTTATGGAAGTAGATAAAGATTATGCAGAAAAATTTTATAAAAAAGATGTAGTAAAAGTAGTTCATTTATTAAATGAGCTAAATAAAGACAAATATACAAAGCATCTTCTGAGAGGACTTGCAATTGACAATATTGATTTGGGTAGTGAAATTTTAGCTGCAAAATTAGCATCTGATATAGCTAGATTTGATTTTGCAATTCAAATAGCAAAAATAGCATCTTATGAAAAAAGATTTCATAACAAATACAATTATCCTATAATTAGCACTCCAAAAGTTATCAATGGCAGAAAAATTCCAGAGTCTGCATTTATTTTATCAATAATAAGGCAAGAAAGTGAATTTGATACAAGTGCACATAGTCATGCTGGAGCACAAGGACTAATGCAATTAATGACATACACTGCAAAAGTTGTAGCAAAACAGGCTAAATTACCATATTCAAAATCAAGACTAACTTCAGATCCAGAATACAACGTTAATTTAGGTTCTCATTATATAGCGGGATTAATTCTTGAATATGATGGTTCATATCCTTTTGCAATAGCTGCATATAACGCTGGTCCCAAAAGAGTTAGATATTGGAAAAAAATAAATAAAAACCCACAAAAAAAACAAATTGATTATGTTGATTGGATTGAATTAATCAAATTTAAAGAAACTAGAAATTATGTGCAAAGAGTTTTAGAAAATTATAATGTTTATAGATATATACTTGAGCAAAAGCCTATAAAATTGAAAGATTTTTTTAAAAACGATCCACTATATTAATGGCGGAAAGGGAGGGATTCGAACCCTCGGTACATCTTTCGACGCACGACGAGTTAGCAACCCGTTGGTTTAAACCAGCTCACCCACCTTTCCGTTGACTACTGTGTAACTTGAAATCATTGAATATTCAATATTAATCAAGTAATTTTGTACAAATTATGAAAAACAAATATTCTATATTTTCTCTAATTAAGAATGCTTTCAGCTACCACGAAAATTGGCAAAGAGCATGGAGAGATCCAGAGCCAAAAAAAGAATATGATGCAATTATAATTGGTGGTGGAGGTCACGGTTTGGCTACAGCCTTTTACTTGGCTAAAAAGCACAATATGAGAAATATTGCAGTTGTTGAAAAAGGTTGGATTGGTGGAGGGAACACAGGGAGAAATACAACTATAATTCGTTCTAATTATTTATGGGATGCTAGTGCAGGTTTGTACGACCATGCTTTAAAAATTTGGGAGGGATTATCACAAGAATTAAATTATAATGTTATGTTTAGTCAAAGAGGTGTCATGAATTTAGCTCATAACCTTCAAGATGTTAGAGATCTAAAAAGAAGAACTCATGCAAACAGATTAAATGGTATTGATGCTGTATGGTTAAATACTGAAGAAGTAAAAAAATTCTGTCCAATAATTAATACTTCTCCTGATATTAGATATCCTGTTTTAGGAGGAACTTTACAAAGAAGAGCAGGAACAGCTAGACATGATGCTGTTGCATGGGGTTACGCACGTGGAGCGGATGCAATGGGTGTTGATATTATTCAAAATTGTGAAGTAAAAGGAATTAAAAGAAATGGAGATAGTGTTGAAGGTATAGAAACAACTAAAGGATTTATTAAATCAAAAAAAATAGGAGTAGTTGCCGCTGGTCATTCTAGTGTTATTGCAAATATGGTCGGTTTAAAATTACCTCTTGAGAGTAAACCGTTACAAGCTTTAGTATCTGAACCAGTTAAACCTATTATAGATACAGTGGTTATGTCTAATGCAGTTCATGCTTATGTAAGTCAATCAGATAAAGGGGAATTAGTTATTGGTGCAGGAACTGATGCATATGTTTCATATACACAAAGAGGAAGTCATGATGTTGTTGAAGGAACTTTAAAAGCAATATTAGAGCTCTACCCTATTTTTAGTAGAATGAAAATGCTAAGACAATGGGGAGGTATTGTTGATATCTGTCCAGATGCTAGTCCTATAATTAGTAAAACATATATTAAGGGATTATATTTCAATTGTGGTTGGGGCACAGGTGGATTTAAAGCAACACCAGGATCAGGTGATTTGTTTGCACACACTATTGCTAACGATGAACCTCATAAGTTAAATGCTGATTTTAATATTAATAGATTTGTAAGTGGCGATCTTGTTGATGAACACGGAGCAGCTGCTGTAGCACACTAATGTTTTTAATTAATTGTCCATATTGTGGTGAAAGAGATCAAAGTGAATTTTCAGCTGGTGGAGAAGCGCATATCGTGAGACCAAAACAACCTACTGAATTAAGCGATGATCAGTGGGCTGAATTTTTATTTATGAGAAAAAATATAAAAGGAGTTCAATTAGAAAGATGGAATCATGCTCACGGATGTAGAAAATGGTTCAATATGGTTAGAGATACATCAAACGATAAAATTCATGCTGTATACAAAATGGGTGAAAAACCCCCTATAAAGTAATGACCAAAAATTTAAGAACAACAAATAGCAAGTTTATCGATCAAACATCTAGGATATCTTTTAAATTTGACGGTAAAAAGTTGTATGGTTTTAAAGGTGATACATTGTCATCAGCCTTATTAGCAAATAATATTCACTTAGTAGGAAGAAGCTTTAAATATCATCGTCCTAGAGGAATAATGGCATGTGGTTCTGAAGAACCTAATGCAATTGTACAAGTTGGAAATGATGCTTCAATGACAGAACCTAATACAAGAGCAACTGAAATAGAATTATATGAAGGCTTAGAAGTATCAAGCCAGAACTGCTGGCCAAGTGTTAATTTTGACATAGGTGCGGTAAATAATTTTTTCTCTCCTCTTATACCGGCAGCTTTCTACTATAAAACATTTATGTGGCCTTCCAATTTTTGGAAATTATACGAATACTTTATAAGAAAATCTGCAGGACTAGGTAAATCGCCCACTGAACCAGACAAGGATATTTATGATCATAGATATTTACACTGTGATGTTTTGGTCGTTGGAGGAGGTATATCTGGAATAATAGCTGCTAAAATAGCAGCTAAGAATAATTTAAATACTGTATTAATAGACGATAAAAACATCCTAGGTGGAACTACTCTTTTCCAAGAA
>CACENP010000028.1 GCA_902560815.1 uncultured Pelagibacteraceae bacterium | reverse complement strand
TCTTAACTTTTTTAAATACTCCTTCTCTTATATTTGAAATATTTCCTTTTATAGCTTTAATTGCTTCACAACTATTTTTTATAAACCTAAATGAAAAAGAAGAATTAAATTTACTTAAAATCGCAGGAATAGATAACTTTTCATTAATAAGATTTCTTATTTTTGCTACAATTGGTATTGGTATATTTATTACTACTTGTTTTTATACTTTTTCATCAAATCTAAAATATAATTATTTATCAATAAAAAATAAATTTACTAATGATAATAAATACTTAGCGGCTATAAATGATAATGGTTTATGGATTAAAGACGAATACCAAAATAATACTTATGTCATAAATGCTGATGAATTTAAAAATAATACTTTAAAGAATGTAACAATTAATCAACTAGATACAAATTTTTCCTTAAAAAGTATTATTATTTCAGAAGAGGCAAATATAGAGAGTAAAAAATGGCAACTTCGAAATGTAAAGATTTTCTTTGAAGATGGAAAAAAAGAAATTTTAGATAAACTTGAAGTAAATACTAATTTTAATAGAGAAAAATTAAATAGTATATTTTCTAACCTGAGTTCACTAAATATAATTCAATTAATTAGTCTTACAGATGATTACAAAAAACTTGGACTATCAAATCTTGAGATTAAATCACACTTATATAAGTTATATTTATTCCCTGTATTCATTGCAATTATGGCTGCTCTAGGTTCTATTTTGATGTTTAGTTTTAATAATAAAAGTACAAGATTTTTTAATCTATCAATAGGAATTATATCTTCCGTTATAATATATTATATTAATTATTTTTTTGGTTTGCTTGGTTTGTCAGAAAGAACTTCGATATGGCTATCGGTGAGTTTTCCTTTGATTGTTTTAAGTTTATTTTGTTTTATATTATTGGTTAGAATTAATGAAAAATAAAATTTTAATAATTTTTATATACTTTATTTTTATTTTTGGAAATTCTTTAAGTGCTAGTGAATTTATAATTGAATCTTCAGAAATCAAAGTTTTAGAAAAAGGAAATATTACTGAGGCTAAAAAAGGAGTCAAAATAATTTCAAATGATGGAATTGAAATAAATAGTAATGAGTTAAGTTATGATAAAAAAAAAAATATATTAAGAGTCTTTGGCAATGTTCAAATAAAAGATAAAAAAAATAACATTTTGACAGAAGGAGAAGAATACATTTATTATAAAAATATAGAGAAAATTGTATCTAAAGGTAAAACGAATTCAAAAATACAAAACAAATACATTATAGAAAGTTTAGATTTAATTTATGAGAGAAATTTATCAAAAATTCAATCTCAGAATAAGTCAAATATAATTGATCAGAACAATAATAAATTTTTTTTTGATAAATTTGAATTCGATATAGAAAATAATATACTTAAAGCAAAAGATTTATCGCTATTTGATAATTTAAATAATGAATACTATTTAAGTTTTGCAATAATTAACTTAAGAGAAAACAAATTTTTAGGTTCTGACGTATCTATTGACTTTGAAGATAGTTTATTTGGAAATAATGAGAATGACCCAAGGTTAAAAGCTAATAGTCTAATTGCTGAAAATAATGAAACGAAAGTCTACAAAGGAAGTTTTACAACATGTAAACAAAATAAAGATAAATGTCCACCTTGGGCAATTTATGCTGAGGAAGTTGTACATAAAAAAAAGGAAAGAAAAATTGAATATAAAAATGCTTGGCTAAAAATATATGATAAACCAGTTTTATATTTTCCATATTTTTTTCATCCTGACCCTACAGTAAAACGTCAGTCTGGTTTTTTAATGCCAAGTTTTCAAAGCTCAAATAATTCTGGGACTTCATTACAAATTCCATATTATAAAGTCATTTCAGATAGAAAAGACTTAACTTTTTCTCCTAGATTGTTCTTTGACAATGAGCTTTTAGTACAAACTGAATATAGACAAGCAAACAAAAACTCAGATTTAATTTTTGATTTCAGTATATTTGCTGATGATAATAGTACAAAAAACCATTTTTTTGCTGATATTTCATCAATAAATCAAAATCAAAATTTAAATTTCCATATAGAAAGAGTTAACAATGATAATTATTTAAAATTACAAGATATTAACTCTCCAATTATAAATGATCGTTCTTCTCTAAATTCTTATTTTGCTTACGGTTCTGATAGTGAAAATAGCTCATTAAATATTAGCTTTGAAGTTTATGAAGATTTGAACAAAAAAAAATCTGATAGATTTGAATATATTTTTCCAAATTTTGAATATGAAAAAAAATTATACACTGATAGTGAAATAAATGGAGAAATGGATTTTAATTCCAGAGGATATAAAAAAATGTATGAAACAAACATAGATGAAAGTATTTTAGTTAATGATATAAAATATTTATCATACCCAAAAATTAGTTCAAAAATAAATGGGTTACAGACAAATTATAAATTATTAATTAGGAATTTGAATTCAGATTCAAATAATTCAAAAAACTTTAAAAATGGTGGAGATCAAAAATTACTAAGCACTTTTATATATGACTATCAGCTTCCTTTAAAAAAAGAAAATGAATTTAATATTAATTTTTTGTCTCCTAAATTGTCAATAAGATATAGTCCAAATGAAACAAAAAATAACTCAGATTTAAATAAAAAATTTACATATGAAAATATTTATGCCATCGACAGAATTGATGACACTGCTGTTGAAGGTGATGAGTCCATAACCGCAGGTTTTGAATACTCATCAAAAAATAAAAAAAATGAAAATTTTTATAGTTTATCATTAGCAAATATAATTAGATTAAATGAAAATCCAGATTTACCAGAAATTCATGGTATTTCAAAAAAAAGATCAGATATAATTGGAAACTTTAATTTTGTTCCTTCAAAATTTTTTGATTTAGATTATAAATTTTCCTTAGATCAAAATTTGAATAGATCAAATTATGATCTACTTACTGCAAATGTAAGTATAAATAATTTTGTTACATCTTTTGAATTTTTAGAAGAAGATAACTATTTAAGTGAAGATAGTTATTTATCAAATAACACAAAATTTAATTTTGATAAAAATAAATCATTAAGTCTTGGTGCATCTAAAAATTTAGATAAAAACATAACTAATTACTATAATATAATTTATGAATATCAGAATGATTGTTTAACTGCAGCATTAGAATATAATAAAAATTATTATGCTGATGGTGATTTAAAGCCTGAAGAAAATTTAATGTTTTCAATTAAAATTATTCCATTTGGAAAAATTAATTCTCCGCCTATTAAATAAATGAAAAAAATTATTATTTCGAATATTTTTTATATTCTGTTTGTATTTTTATTATTAACAAATAATTCAATTTCAGAAAAAAAAATAACTATTGAATTAAAGATTGGTAATGAAATTTTAACAAATATTGATATTGAAAATGAACAAGATTATTTAGTAGCATTAAATAC
>CACENP010000027.1 GCA_902560815.1 uncultured Pelagibacteraceae bacterium | reverse complement strand
TTTAGGTATAGGTGTTTCTCAAGAGAATTTTATGTTTTCAAGATCTTCAGGAAATTTTTTGACAAAAGCCACTGCAATTATTGCTACATTGTTTATTGTTTGTAGCCTTGCATTGACAATAGTTTCTAGGGGCGATATTACACCAACATCATCAGTTTTAGACAAAATTGAAGAAAATTCTGATGAAGCACCAAAAATCCCTGAAAATAATAATTAATACTTTCATTTTTTATTAACTACAGTTATAAAGTAATTCCATGGCGCGATATATATTTGTCACTGGCGGCGTGGTATCATCACTTGGTAAAGGTTTATCATCAGCATCGTTAGCTTACTTGTTAAAGTCACAAGGATACAAAGTTAGAATCAGAAAAATGGATCCCTATTTAAATGTAGATCCAGGTACAATGAGTCCTTTCCAACATGGAGAGGTTTTTGTAACAAATGACGGAGCAGAAACAGATTTAGATTTAGGTCACTATGAAAGATTTACAAATATATCAGCAAAAAAATCTGACAATATTACAACTGGAAAAATTTATAGCGATATAATCAAAAAGGAACGTAAAGGAAAATACTTAGGAAAAACAGTTCAAGTTATACCTCATGTCACAGATAGAATCAGAGAATTTATAAAGGGAGATATAACTAATGAAGATTTTGTAATTTGTGAAATTGGAGGAACAGTTGGCGATATAGAAAGTTTACCTTTCGTAGAAGCTATAAGACAATTTGCAAATGAAGTTGGTAAAAATAAAAGCTTATTTATTCATTTAACTTTTGTTCCATTTTTAAAATCATCAGATGAAATTAAAACTAAACCAACACAACATTCAGTTAAAGAATTAAGGAGTCTTGGTATTCAGCCTGATATAATTATTTGTAGATCTCAAAAATCTATACCATTAGACCAAAGAAAAAAAATATCACTTTTTTGCAATGTCTCAATTGAAAATGTTATAGAAACAGTAGATGTAAGAACGATTTATGAGGCTCCAATAAGTTTTTATAATGAAAAATTAGATAAACAAGTTTTAAAATATTTTAAATTAAAACCAAGAAAAAAAGTCGATTTATCGCCTTGGAAAAAAATTACAAAAACTGTTTTAAACACAAAAAAAAAATTAAATATTGCTATTATAGGTAAATATGTAAATCTAAAAGATGCCTATAAATCTCTAGATGAAGCATTAATTCATGGAGGAATAAGTAATAGTATAAAAGTAAATTTAGTCAGAATTGAATCTGATAAATTAAAACCTAAGCAAATTAACAAATTATTAAAAAATGTTTCCGGCATTTTAATACCTGGAGGATTTGGAAAAAGAGGAACTGAAGGAAAAATTTCAGCCATAAGTTTTGCTAGAAGAAATAAAATTCCATTTTTAGGTATCTGCTTTGGCATGCAAATGGCGGTAATAGAATTTGCTAGAAATACTTTAAAAATTAAAAATGCAGGATCCAGTGAGTTGGATAAAAAATGCTACCCTGTAATAGGATTATTGAATGAATGGAATAAAGATGGAAAAATACTAAAAGGTACTAATAAAGATTTGGGTGGAACAATGAGATTAGGATTATATGAAGCAAAATTAAGACATAATTCATTGATAGAAAAAATATATAAATCAAAATCTATACTCGAAAGACATAGACATAGGTACGAGGTGAATAATAGTTTAAAAAATAAATTTGAAAATAAAGGAATGATTTTTTCTGGAATGTCTCCAGATAACAAATTACCTGAGATTATTGAACTTAAAAACCATCCGTGGTTTATAGGGGTACAATTTCATCCAGAATTTAAATCTAGACCTTTGACTCCACATCCTTTATTCTCATCATTTATCAAGGCAGCAAAATTCTATAATGATAAATAAAGTAGTAAATTGTAACGGAATTAAAATATCTAATAGCAATAAAATAATCCTCATATCAGGTCCGTGTCAGCTGGAAACGGAACAGCATTCAATGGATATGGCAGGTAAAATTAAAGAAATTGCATCAAAATTTGGCATTGGATTAATTTATAAAACATCATTTGATAAAGCCAACAGAACAAGTTTAAAAGGAAAAAGAGGTGCTGGATTAGATTTATCATTACCTATTTTTGATAAGATAAGAAAAGAATTAAAAATTCCTGTACTAACAGATATTCATAATGTTGAACAATGTTCTATTGTATCTGAGCATGTTGATGTATTGCAAATACCAGCTTTTTTATGTCGCCAAACAGATTTACTAATTGCTGCAGCTAAGACTAATAAAATTATCAACGTTAAAAAAGGACAATTTTTAGCACCATGGGATATGACAAATGTAACAAAAAAAATTTCAGAATCTGGAAATGAAAATATTCTTGTAACAGAAAGAGGTGCTAGCTTCGGTTACAACACATTGGTTTCTGATATGAGATCAATACCTATAATGGCAAAAAATGGTTACCCAATAGTTTTTGATGGAACCCACTCCGTCCAACAACCTGGTGGACTAGGTGAAAAAAGTGGTGGTCAGAGAGAATTTGTTGAATATTTATCAAGAGCTGCAACCGCAGTTGGTATAGCTGCGATTTTTTTAGAAACACATCAAGATCCAGATAATGCTCCATCAGATGGACCAAATATGGTTCCTTTAAATAAGTTAGAAAATCTAATTTCTCAATTAGTTGAAATTGACAATCTTGTTAAAAAATAAATGAGCAAAATAACAAAAGTTATAGCAAGACAAGTTTATGATAGCAGAGGAAACCCCACAATTGAGGCAGAAGTCTTTGCTAATAAGATGAAAGCAAGAGCGATTTGTCCATCAGGTGCCTCTACAGGATCGCATGAAGCATATGAAAAAAGAGATGTAAAAAATAAGAAATACTTAGGCAGAAGTGTTTTAAAACCAGTAAAATTAATTAACAAAATAATTTCGAAAAAATTAAGAAATCAAAACATACATAATCAAGAAAAAATTGATTATATTTTAATTAAAACAGATGGCACAAAACAAAAGAAAAAATTTGGAGCAAATTCATTATTAGCAGTATCAATGGCTGTTAAAAAATTATCTGCAAGAATTAAAAAGATTCCACTTTATAAAACTTTTTTAGTCAAAAATAATTTTAAGTTACCTTACCCATTAATGAATGTAATTAATGGTGGCGCTCATGCAAATAATGGTCTCAGAATTCAGGAGTTTATGATTAGACCTGATAAAGCTAAATCAATTACAGAAGCTATAAGAATGTGTTTTTTAGTAATTAACAATTTAAAAAATATAATTAAACAAAGAGGTGAATCCACTTCTGTTGGTGATGAAGGAGGTTTTGCTCCAATGATAAATGATAATGAGGATGCCTTAAAATTAATAGTAAAAGCTATAGAAAAGGCAGGTTTCAAAAATGGTAAAGATGTATCAATATGTTTAGATGTTGCTGCTAATGAACTATTCAAAAATAAAAAATACTCTATTCATACTAAAAAATTTATATCTACAGACAAAACCATAGATAAATATTTAAAATTAATAAAAAAATATAAAATTAAATCAATCGAAGATCCTTTTGCAGAAGATGATTGGTTATCATGGAACAAATTTACGAAAAAAGTTTCAAAAAAAACTCAAGTTGTAGGAGATGATTTATATGTAACAAATTTAGAAAGATTAAAAATTGGATTTCTTAACAAATCTTCTAATTCAATATTAATTAAGCTAAATCAAATAGGAACAGTTTCTGAAACTTTAGAAGTAATTAAGTTTGCTCAATTAATTGGTTTCAGTACAATAATATCTCATAGATCTGGTGAAAGTGAGGATACTTTTATTTCAGACCTTGCTGTAGGCACTAATTCTAATCAAATAAAAACTGGATCATTAGCTCGCTCTGAAAGA
>CACENP010000026.1 GCA_902560815.1 uncultured Pelagibacteraceae bacterium | reverse complement strand
CATTAGGTAAAATATAACTTAATAAGAAATAATCCTCGCTAGATTTATTCCAGTTCACGTAAAATGAATTTTCAGAAAACAACAATACTTGATTTTTTTGGTTATTGATTAAAATAGGTATTAAGAGTAAATCTTTTTCTTTGGGTATTGATGGAAAAATATCTTGATTTTGTAAATAATTAAACAATTTTTTTTTATTAAACTCTACTTCAAAAATTGAAATATATTTATTATCGATAAATTTTTCATCTACAATTGAAAAGGACTCGATTAAACTATAAATATTTTTCAGACTAGTTAATTGTTTAATTTCATTTTTTTTAATTGTAGTAATTCTTAAAATAAGCTGTTCAAAAGCTTTTTCAAATGCAATGTCAATGATTTCTTCTTTATTAAAGTTTTTATCATAAGGTTTGGATATTTCTAAATCTGTTATCTTATAAGTGTTGGCATTAGCTTCAATTGTGGAAAACTTAGCAAAAATTATAAAGAAAAATAAAAAGAATATATAAAATGAAATATTAAATTTATTTTTTATTTTAAAAATATGGACGAACATGAAAAACAATAGCCTAACATATGAAAAGAGCGGCGTTAATATTAAAGCTGCTGATAATTTCGTAAAATTTATATCTTCATTATCAAAAAAAAGACAAAAAAATAAGAAATTTCAAAATATTGGGGGATTTGGCTCAATTACGAATATTCCTAAAAATTTAAAAAACCCTCAACTAGTAGCTAGCACTGATGGTGTTGGAACTAAAATTGAAATTGCAAATGAATTAAATAAATTTGATACTATCGGAATTGATCTTGTTGCGATGTGTGTAAATGATCTGATTGTTCAAGGTGCTAAACCAATAATTTTTTTAGATTATATTTCAATAAATAAAATTAATTTAAAAAAGTTAAACCAAATAATTAAAGGTATAAATAAAGGATGTAAAATTTCTAACTGTGAATTGGTTGGTGGCGAAACTGCAGAAATGCCTGGAACTTACTCAAAAGGAAAATTTGATATTGCTGGCTTTTCAGTAGGATTAGTAGATAAAAAAAAAATATTGGATAAATCAAAAATAAAAGTGAATGATTTAATAATTGGTATTCCGTCAACTGGAGTTCATTCAAATGGTTTTTCATTGATTAGGTATATTTTAAAAAAAAAAAAAATAAAATTAAAAAAAAATAAATATTTGAAGAAAGAATTAATAAAGCCTACAAAAATTTATGTAAATGAAATTTTAAATTTAATTAATAAAAAATTAATAAATGGATGTGTTAATATAACTGGTGGAGGTTTTGAAGGTAATATTGTAAGAATTTTACCTGCCAACTTATCAGCAGAGATTTGTTTAGAAAAAGTAAAACCAAAAAATATTTTTAAATGGATTTATTCGCAAGGTGTAAATGACAAAGAAATGATAAGAACATTTAATTGTGGTATTGGTTTTTGCATAATCGCTAAACCACAGAATTTAAAAAAAATAAAAAAATATTTTACAAAGGATTTTCAGCCTTATGTAATAGGAAAAATAGTAAATGGAAAAAGAAAAATTAATTTAAATGGAAAAATTAAATGGTAAAAAAAAGTTAGCTGTTTCTGTTTTTATTTCAGGAAGAGGAACTAACCTAAAGTCCCTTATTGAGTTTTCAAAAAAAAAAAATTCACCAATTAAAATAGTTTTAATTATTTGTAATAATAAAACTGCAAAAGGTATTAATTATGCAAAAAAAAACAAAATAAAATTTCTGATAGTTAGCTATAAAAATAAAAATAAAGCTGAAAATAAAATTTTAATTAATTTAAAAAAAAATAAAATTAATTTAATCTGCTTAGCAGGGTTTATGAAAATTTTGTCAAAAAAAATAATAAATATTTATAAAAATAGGATATTAAACATTCATCCATCTTTGCTCCCTAAATATAAAGGTTTAAATACTCATAAAAGAGTAATTAAAAATAATGAAAAATTTACTGGTTGTACAGTTCATTTAGTTAACTCAAAACTGGATGCAGGTAAAATAATTTTGCAAAAAAAAATTAAAATTTATAAAAAAGATAATGAATATTCATTGGCTAAAAGAGTATTAAAAGTTGAAAATTCAATTTATCAAAAGGCTATTAAGAAGTTTATTGAAACTAATCTTTAAAAAAAAAATCGATTTCAATTTTGGCGTTGTCTGGACTGTCTGAGCCATGAACGGAGTTTTTATCTATTGATATTCCATATTTCTTTCTAATGGTTCCTTCCTTTGCCTTTGTCGGATCTGTTGCTCCCATTAGTTCTCTATTTTCTAATATCGCATTTTCTCTCTCTAATATCATAACAATAATTGGTCCAGATGATAAATACGAACATAGATCATTATAAAAAGGCTTAGATTGATGAACTTGGTAAAATTTTTCAGCTTCATTTTTTTCAAGTTTAATTTTTTTTTCTTTAAAAATATTAAAACCATTTTTTTTAAATTCTTCTTTAATTTTTTCGCTGAGATTTCTTTCTACTGCGTCTGGTTTTATTATTGAAAGTGTTTGCTCTGTGCTACTCATAATTATCCTCAACAAATTTATTTAGTAATCTTACTCCATAACCAGTTGCACCACCTGAATTTAGAGCTCCTGCATATTTAGAAAAAGCCATGCCTGCTATATCAAGATGTGCCCATGGTGTTTTGTTTAAAATAAATCTTTGTAAAAATTGAGCCGCTGTTGTTGAGCCTGCTCCACCTACATAATTTATATTTTGCATATCTGCATTTTTAGAGTCCATAAGCTTATCAAAATTTTTGTGAAGAGGCATTCTCCATAGTTTTTCGTCAACTCTTTCACCAGCTTCAAGTAATTGATTTGATAGTTTATCATCGTTAGAAAAGAGTCCTGCATACTCTGAACCCAAAGAAACAATGATAGCACCAGTTAAAGTTGCTAGATCAACCATTAATTTAGGTTTAAATTTTCTTTCTGTAAAAGTTAAAGCATCTGCTAAAACTAATCTACCTTCTGCATCAGTATTTAAAACTTCTATAGTTTTTCCACTATAAGACTTTACGATATCTCCTGGTCTTTGAGCGTTTCCACTTACCATATTCTCGACAAGGCCTACTGTGCCTACTGCATTAATTTTTGCTTTTCTTAAAGCTAAAGTTTTTATTAAACCTACTACAGCAGCTGAGCCCGCCATATCGTAAGTCATATCTTCCATAAATCTAGCTGGTTTTAATGAGTAACCGCCAGTATCAAAACAAACTCCTTTTCCAACAAAAGCTAAAGGTTTAGATTTAGATTTTGCTCCATTCCATTCCAAAGTTACAAGATATGATCCTCTTACACTTCCTTGTCCAACGCCAAGTAAAGCATTACATCCTAATTTTTTTAATTTTTTCTTATCATAGACTGTTACTTTTATTCCAAGTTTTTTTAAAGGTAATAATCTTTTTGCATATTCATCAGGATGCAGGATATTCCCAGGTTCTGAAACAAGATCTCTTGTAAAATTTACTCCACTTAAAATTGGATCTAACTTTTTTTTTTTTTTAATAATATCTATCTTGCGAATATTAAAATTAATTATTTTATTCTTCTTCTTAGTTTTATATAAATTAAATTCATAAGATTTTAGTTCTGCTCCATGTACAAATGAATTAAAAATAATATTATACTTTTTAGACTGGAAAAAATTAGGCCCTTGAATAAAAACATCATAAACTTCATTACTTTTTAAAAAACCGAAAAACCTTGCTCCTAATTTTTCAGATTCTAATTCGTTGTTATTTTTTACTAACAAAATAATTATCAATTTTTGATCAAAATCTTGATTTAATGAAATTATCTTATTTTCTTTTGTATCTTTATTTTTTTTTAAAAAATTGAGAATTTTTTGATTGATGTTATGATCAAAATTGCCCTTAAATGCTGATATTTTAGTATCTAAAGGAATAAAAATTGCTTTGTTTTTTACTGAGCCTTTTTTGTTATCTAAATAATTTATTTTTAAAGTCATTTATATTAAATATAGTATAGGTTGAAACGTATATATGTATCAAAATAATAAATTTCAATGAAAAAATTAATTTTTAGAAATATTTTTAAGGATATTACTTATTTTTTTATTATTACATCTCTTTCCTTAACTCTAATTGTTTGGGTTATACAGTCTGTAAATTACTTAGATTTTGTATCTGAAGATGGACATAGCATGAAAGTCTATTTTATGTATTCTTTGTTATCTTTGCCAAAGATTTTTAATCGATTAATTTTATTTGTTTTTTTTATTTCAGTTTTTTTTACCATATCAAAATATGAAGAAAATAATGAAATATTAATATTTTGGTCTTATGGAATAAAAAAAGGTGAATTTATAAATAAAATTATTAAGTTTTCTTTTTTATTTTTAATTATTAGCATAATTTTTAGTGCACTAATTGTTCCCAAAACACAAGATATGGCTAAATCTTATATTAGAAATTCAAATATTGACTATTTTCCATCTTTAATAAAAACTCAACATTTTAATGATGCTGCAAATAACTTAACAATATTTGTCGAGAAGAAAGATAATCAAGGATTTATAAAAAATATTTTTATTAAAGAAAATCTTGATGGTTCAAAATCAAAAATAATAACTGCAAAAAAAGGAATATTAGTAAAAAAAAATAATTCTTTTTATTTGATTTTGTATAATGGAAGACTAATTAATGTGGACAGCAACAATACAAATATAATTAAATTTGAAAAATCAGAATTTAATTTATCAAGATATGATACTAAATCTACAGTTTTTCCAAAAATTCAAGAAACCAATTCAGCTAAATTAATTGAATGTTTCAACTCATTTTTAAATAATCAAAAAGGTTTTTCAGAAAAATTATTTAAATGCAATAAAGATTCTATTAATCCAGTTGTTCAAGAAATATATAAGAGACTAGTTGTTCCATTTTATATAATTTTATCAGCTTTTGTTGCAAGTTGTTTAATTATAAAATCAAATACACAACTTAATTTTTTTAAATT
>CACENP010000025.1 GCA_902560815.1 uncultured Pelagibacteraceae bacterium | reverse complement strand
TTTTCTAAACTTTAAATTAAGATGTTTCATTTTTTTATTATTAGTAAGAAGTATAGAAAATTCTTGTTTTTTTCTTTTAAAATAAGGGATTTTGGTTAGTTTGCTTAATTTTTTTTTTAAATAATTATTTGGATCTTTAATTTTATTTTTCCATTCTGAATAATCTAAAATTACATTTGCCTTAATCATTATTCAGTTTTTTGATCTGAATAAGCTTTGACAATTTTTGAGACCAATGGATGCCTTACTACATCCGTATGGTCAAAATCTACTACTGAGATTTCTTTTAAATGACCTAATAATTTTTTAGATCTATTCAACCCAGATAAGTTTTTATTTGGCAAGTCAATTTGTGAAGGATCGCCATTTATTACAATTTTTGAATTTTCACCAATTCTAGTTAAAAACATTTTAATTTGTGTATCTGTAGCATTCTGGGCTTCGTCTAGGATAGCAAAAGAGTTTTTTAATGTTCTACCTCTCATAAATGCTAGGGGTGCTATTTCTATATCTCCAACTTCTATTTTTTTTTGAATTTTTTCAAAATCTAATAGGTCATATAAAGAGTCATAAAGTGGTCTTAGATATGGATCCACTTTTTCTCTCATATCTCCTGGTAAAAAACCTAATCTTTCTCCTGCTTCTACTGCTGGTCTAGATAGTATTATTCTTTCAATTTTTTTTTCTAATAACATTGTTAAAGCAACTGCAACAGCTAAAAAAGTTTTTCCAGTTCCAGCTGGGCCAGCTGAAATTATAATTTCACTTTCTTTTAATGCTCTAACATATTTTTTTTGCTTTTCAGATCGTGGTATTACTGATTTTTTTGGTGTTTTGATTATATACTCAATATTTTTAATATAATTATTTTTTTCATCTATCATAAATTTATTTATAGAAGAAATTACATCTTTTTTTTCTATTGTGCCATTAATAATAAACTGCTCAGATAAAAATTTTATTGCATTTTTTATTAATTCATTTTTTTTTTGATTACTTTTTACCAATATTGAATTACCTCTAGTATAAATATTTGTATCTGTTATTTCCTCCAACTGCTTTATATTATTATTAAATTCGCCAACAACACCTAGGAGAATTTCATTTTTTTGAAATATTATACTTAATGTATTATTATCAGAATAAACAAATTTAAGTTGAGTTTTGAAATTTTTTTCAGCTGTACTTTTCAATTATGCTGCTCTCATATTATTTTTTTCAACTTTTCCAAACAAACTTTTTTGATTAACACGTTCTATTTTAATATTTATATTTTTTCCAATTAAATTTTTATTTCCTTCAAAAATTACAGAATTCATATATTGATTTCTGCCAAATAACTTATTTTGACCTTCTAATTCATTTTCAATTAGAACATCTATTGTTTTATTAATAAATGACTCATTCAAATTTAACTGAAATTTAAATAAATATTCTTGAATTTTTAATAATCTTTCTTGAGAAATTTCTTTATCTATTTGGTCTAAATTTGCAGCTTTCGTTCCTGGCCTTGGGCTAAAAATAAAAGAAAAAGAGTTAATAAATTTAATTTTTTTTACTAAACTTAAAGTTTCGGTAAAATCATCATTTGTTTCACCTGGATATGAAATTAAAAAATCACTCGAAAATTTGATCTCTGGGTTAATTTTTATTAATTTTTCATATATTTCAATATATTTTTCTACTGTATGCTTCCTATTCATAAGTTTTAGAATTTTATTTGATCCACTTTGGATGGGTAAATGAACGAATGGCATTAATTTCTTACTTGTAGAATAACATTCAATTAAATCATCTGTCATGTCCCTTGGATGTGATGTTGTAAATCTAATTCTCTTTAGTTCGCTATAACTTTCTAACTTATTAATTAAATCAGAAATTCTATATACTTTTGATTTTTCTTTATAAGAATAAGCATTAACATTTTGACCTAATAAAATTATTTCTTTAGCTCCACTTTTAATTAAGCTTTCAGTCTCTGATATAATTTTGTTAAATGGTCTGGAATATTCTGGTCCTCTTGTATAAGGTACAACACAAAAAGTACAAAATTTATCACAGCCTTCTTGAATTGTTAAATATGATGAAATCTTATTTTCTTTATTTTTTATATTATCAAAATAGTTAAATTTTGAAACTGCATCGAACTCTGTTTCTTCTATTTTATTACCTTTAATAAAATTCAACAATTTATCATTTATCTTATGATACGATTGTGGACCTATTACTATATCTATATAAGGTTCTCTTTTTAACATTTCTTGATTTTCAGCCTGTGCGACGCATCCTGCAACAACAATAATTGGTTTATTTTTTTCTTTATATAATTCCTTTACTCTTCCTATTTCGTGATAAACTTTTTCTTTTGCTTTATCTCTAATATGACAAGTGTTAAGCACATAACAGTCTAGGTTTTCTTGATCTTTAGTCTTCTCAAATCCTAATCTTTTAACTGAATCATAGATCCTATTGGAATCATATTCATTCATTTGACAACCTAATGTTTTAATAAATATTTTTTTTTCCATTAATTAGGATTTTTTTTTAATACCATAAAGCTCTAATTTATGATCGACTAAATTATAACCATATTTTTCAGCAACTTTTTTTTGTAAATTTTCTATATCTTCATCAACAAATTCAATTATCTCACCAGTATTAACATCAATAAGATGATCATGATGTCCTTCACTAACTTCTTCATATCTTGCTTTTCCACCTTTAAAATCGTGCTTTGTAATTATTCCTGCTTCCTCAAATAATTTTACAGTTCTGTAAACAGTGGCTATGCTAATTCTATTATCAAACTTCGATACTCTTAAATACAATTCATTAACATCTGGATGATCTTGAGCATCTGACATTACTTTAGCAATAATTCTTCTTTGATCCGTGAGCTTAACTCCTTTTGCTATACATTTCTGTTCAATAGTTTCTGACATAATTTTATAATAACTCTAATATTGTGGTTTTATCAAATTTTTATTTAATAAACCCTTGTTAAATAAGTCAATAATTTCCCCATAATTTTGGTCAATTACTTGATCAGATCTAAATTCATATAGATCAATTTTATGAGTAAAGCTTAATCCTTTGGCTATAGCTATTGATGCCCTTATCCCAGAAAATTTACCTGGTCCAGTATTAATAAATATATTTTTTAAATTTTTAATATTTATTTGATGATTTTCTAAAAATTTTACAACTAAAATTGCTAGTTTATCAAAATTTTCTCTATTGTTACTAAACTCACTAGTATATGATTTGTCATCAGCCATGATTTTAAAAAAAATTTTATCGTTTGCTGCATCTATTATTAAGTTAATCATATTATTTAATTTTATTTTTAATTCTAATGTATTTGCAAGTAATAACAAATATTATTCAAATGATAAGGGTATTATTTCAATTATGTACCATAGATTCAATGAAGATAAATATCCATCTACAAATATTAGTATGGAAATTTTTATAAAACATCTCGAGCTAATTGAGAAACAAAAAGTTAATTTTATTAACCCAAATAATTTTAAATTGAGTTTTAATACTCCAAAAGAAAAAAAGGAAATCTTACTTACAATAGATGATGGGTTTACATCTTTTTACGAAAATGCATGGCCATATTTAAAAGAAAAAAAAATTCCATTCATATTATTTGTTTCAACCGAAGCAGTTGGAAATTTTGGTTATATGAGTTGGAGCCAAATAAAAGAAATTGAAAAAGAAGAATTTGCTTTTATTGGTAACCACTCTCATTCCCATGAGTATCTTATTGAATATGATTTTAATAAATTTAAAAAAGATATTGATTTATCAATTGAAATATTTAAAAAAAATATAGGATATAATCCTATTTTTTTTTCTTATCCATTTGGTGAATATAGCCTTGAACAAGAGAAATATATTTCTAGTAAGTTTGATTTTGGATTTGGACAACACTCTGGAATAATTGATGTAAATAAAGAAAAGTATGAGCTGCCAAGATTCCCTATTAATGAAAAATATGGAGATTTAGAAAGATTTAATTTTTTATTAAAACTATATCCTTTGGAGTATAAAAGTATCATACCTAAAGATAAGTATATTTTACAGAGTAACAATCCACCTGAAACTATTATAGAATTTTTTGAGGAACAAAAAAATTTAGAAAGAATTAATTGCTTTTCTGATGAAGGTAACAAATGGGATAAATCCAAACTCAAGTTAGTAAAAAACAAACTTCATATAAAATTTCGAGATAAATTTAATTTTAGAAGAGGCAGAATTAACTGTTCTTTAAACGATGATATTGGATGGAGATGGCTTGGAATTCAATTTTCTATAGAAAATTAATAAATAATTAGATTAAATTTTTTTCTCTTTGGCTATTAGGTAAAATTTTTGCATCATCAAAATCAGTTAACTTATTTTGCTCAATAATTTGTTTTAATATTTTAGTATACTCTATTCCTGTTTCTGCATATTTATCTAAATAATTTGCTAACTCTAAGCTATTCAATGATCCATAAACATCTCTCTGAATTGCTCTAACCTTTCTAAATTTTTTATAACTTTTGTGAGTATTTAAATTTCTTTGGTAAGCTCTTACTGATGCCTTAAGAATTTTAAATTTCATTACTTTATGCTTATCCTCAACATCAGCTCCCGCAGGTTTAATTCCTTTTCCATGATAAGTCCATTGACCAAATAAAGCATTACCTTGTTGCGCAAATCTTGAAGTACCCCAACCAGTTTCTTTTGCTGCTTGTGCAATTGCTAGTGAAACTGGTATTTCATCCATTCTTATTTTTAAAGTAGTTAAATCTCTATTTGCAACTCCGTATTGTTTAAATTTACTTCGTAACCAATTTCTTTCTTCCTCTGAATTGCTATTTTTATTTAGAATAGAAAATAAAGTTTTTCTTTCTAATTTTATTTTCTTATTTTCTTCTAAAATTAAAGGTAAGACTATTTGAATAAATAATTCTTTTCTTTTCTTGGTATTTTCAATCGATTTAATTTCAACTGGAAGCACATCAATAGTTATAGGTTTAACTAATTTATTTTTTCTAATATCTTCTAAGCTATATTTCTCATCTTTAAATAATTGATATAAAGTTGATGCACTTAATCT
>CACENP010000024.1 GCA_902560815.1 uncultured Pelagibacteraceae bacterium | reverse complement strand
AAAAAAACTTTGATGAATTTTTATTTTTTTTTAGTGTTTTAAGCATAAAACCATCCCCACCAATAACAATTATCAAATTAGATTTTAGTGTTTTAATATTTTTAATTTTATTTAGAATTATCTTTTTTATCTTTAAAGATTTTTTATTTTTGTCAGAAATTATTGTAGGTTTGGTCATTTTAGTGGTGCCCTCGGCCAGACTCGAACTGGCACTCCCAAAAGGGCAAGGATTTTAAGTCCTTTGTGTCTACCAATTTCACCACGAGGGCATGAGTTATTTTCATGAGTATTTATGCTAATATTTATATTTCAACAAGACTAATAAGTAAAATTTTTTTAGTTTATCTCCCTATGTACCAGTCCTGTACCAGTTGTCCCATAAAATCCTATAAGTTTATCTCTTTTTTTAAGTCAGTTAATGTTATTTTTTTTGATCCCTTTTCAGAAATTTCAGAGACTTGTTTTAAGCAATTTTTAATTTTCGTTAAATAAATCTAAAGGCTCATAATGAAATAAATATTGATCGTTATCAAATATCATTTAACAATCTTAATATTATCTTTTCTTTTTCTTTTAAATAATTCGTCAACCTCAACTCTAACAAAAAGGGTTCTACCTAATTGTACAGCTTTTGCATGTACTTCACTATTAAATTTAGTAGGTAGTTTTGTTAAGAATTCACCAGGAGGATTATCATTAGCTAATACCTTGTTAGCTGAATTGACCATTGATTGATCTACTTTTCTTAGTACTTGCTTCTTTTCCTCGAAGGTTAAGTTTTCAAGTATCTTTATTAAAGAGTCTCTTTCTTCTTTTATTCTAAAGTATTTATTCATCTCTATATTCTTCTATAAGATCATTAAGAATTAAGATTGAATGATTTTCTTGATTATGATCTTTAATGTTAGCAACAGCTTGTTCAAATTGTATTTTTAATTCTTCAAATTCTTCATCACTCATATCCTTAATAATCTTTTTAATTCTATGCTCATTACCTGGAGTAGTAGGATTGCTGAATTCTTTTACAATTTGATCAAATTTATTCATCATAATTATCGTAAGCTATTTTCTGCCAATAATTTATATTTTTATCATTTAAATCTTGAAAAAGCTGATCATCTCTACCTTTAACTAAAGTTCCACCCTCGAACCCTAAATCTTCATCTCTATAATGTTTTAAGATGTCATTAAAAAAATCTTTCTTAGAGATTTTTTGATCATAAAAATTAATTACCTCATGTTTGGCTTCATTAACATCTGGTTTTTGTCCATCTTTTTCAGCAAAATAAGGGAAAAAATATATATGATAATATCTTTTGTTGAATTTAGAATAAATTAAACTTTGCGTAAAGTAATCCATTGGAAAATGATAAATCAATTTAAAATTATCACTCATAAATTCAAATAACGAACCATCCATTATTTTTCTAGCTATTTCTTCTCTAATTTTGGAATTTTTTTTACTATTAAATTCCTTATCTAAAATGTGATAATCTTTTTCAAAGTCAGACGTATCATCAACTTCCAAAACTGTATTAAATAATGGGACTTTCTTATAAAATGAGAAATAAATTAGATATTTATATATACCTACTTGTTCTTTATAAAGATCAAAATTTTCACTTCTAAGACCAACCAAATAATCAAGTTCATTACAAAAGTTTTCAACTTTAAAGTTTTTTCTTAAAAAATCTAAATTAAAATTAAATTTATCCATTTAATAAATCTTAACAAATACATTGGGAATTGACCATTTGATTTATCTCTCCATGTACCAGTTGAGTACCAGTTTGAACAAATTAATTAAGCTTTATTTTCTAATCTTAATTGAGAGCTAATTTAAAGTTATGTGATTTTATAGGATGTTTGAGACTACCAGAGACTACTAGAGACTCTTCAAAGTGTTAATCCCTCGCCTTTTAAGTCCTTTGTGTCTACCAATTTCACCACGAGGGCATCTGTTACTTTCATGATTGTTTATGCTAATATTTATAATTGAACAAGTCTAATAAGTAAATTTTTTTTACATAAAAACCTCAAAGCTTTTTTATGTAATTGCCAATAAAGTTTAAACCATTTCCAAATAGCAATGATAAATAAATTAAACAAGGTGCGAAGTATCTAGTATTTCCTATCCATCCGCAAACTGCTGTAAAGTATAACAAAGATAGAACTGCAATTAGTAGGTGATTTTTTTTATTATTTTTAAATAAATAAATTAAGCCACAAAAACTAATCAAATATATTAATAATGTGTAAATAATTCTAAATGGTATCAAATTCATATGTGTTTCACTTTTATAATATCTGGTTTCTGGTTTACCCTTGTATTCATATTTATAATAATAATGAACATGTCTAAGTGGGTCTAAAACAACAAAATGCATAGTTTTTTTTAAAACATGTTTGACTGATATTACTGGATTTTCAATAATAATTTTAAAAGATTGATTCTGCAAAAAATTATAGTAAAGCAAAAGATCTTTTTCATATTTAAGGTCAATTTTATTTTTATCAATCCAAGTTTTTTCCTTTGATTTTAAAATATCCTTGGCATGAGATATTGAAATATTATCTTTCTTTGAAATAATTGAAGGCAACATATATTTATAAAATCCATCTTTAGATTGTGTTGGACTAATATAAAAAACTCCCGATCTAGAATAGTTATGATATCCAATAAATATTAATACAATAAAATATCCACAAATAAGAAAAATAGATGGCTTTATGAAATTTTTTTTAAATATTAGTATGTAATAAAAAATTACTGGAAAAATATATAGCATTGCGACAGATCTTTGTAAAAATAACAAACCCAAAACAAATCCTGCAATAAAGTTAATTGTAATATTTTTTGAATTTTTAATAATTAATGTAAAAAAAATAAGTTGAATAGAAAAAAAAATTGATTCTGACCAAAATGATGAGTGAAATAATAGCAATGTAGGTTCAAATGCAAGAAATGCTACTACGTAAAGTGAAGTCTTTTCGTCAAATTCTTTTTTGATTTCTTTATAAAAGAATAAAACTGACAAGTAATATATAATTGTTTGAAATATAAGTATAAACGTTTTTTTCTTGTCAATTTTAATATTATCAAATTCATCAATCAGTTCAAGATCAATTAGGGAAGAAAAAATAAATAAAATTTTTGATGGTAGATAAGGATTTCTATATTCATCTCCTGTTTCAAAAAAATTTTTATTATTTTTTATGTCTTTCTTTAGCTTGTGAGCTTGTTGCCAATAAATACCAGGTGGTCCTTTGATCATTTGATGATTTTCTAGATTGTCAGAAGAGATTTCATAAGTATCATATTTAGAAACATAATTGATACTTATTAATGTAGAAATAAATAATCCAAGTAGAAGTGATAAATATATTTTATTTTTAAAAAACATAGAATTTTATTCTATTGATTTATTTATTTCCTCTTCACATTTTTTCTTGGCAGTGTTTTTATCAAAATTTTTAGAAGTTTGCATTTTGGCCAAAACACAGGCGGAAATAGCTTTATTAATATTAAAATCCCTATAATTATTTCTCGCAAAATATAATAAAACTACAGCTATAATTATAAATATTATGTAATTTAATATTTTTTTATTCATCTTAAAATTTATACCTATATTATATACTGTTAATTGTGTATTGAATAATTATGAACAAAGATGAAGATATTGTAATAACATCAGCTTTTAGAACTCCTATAGGTTCTTTTCAAGGAAGCTTAAAAAATCATTCAGCAACAGAACTTGGGACTGCAGTAATTAAAAAATGTATGGAGCACTCCAATTTAAATAGTTCAGAAGTTGATACAGTTATTTTAGGACATGTGCTACAGGCTGGGTGTGGGCAAAATCCTGCAAGACAAGTGGCAATCAATGCAGGAATAGAAAATGATAAAACCGCAACAACAATCAATCAAGTTTGCGGATCTGGTTTAGCTGCTGTTACTTTAGGTTTTAATTCTCTAAAATTAAATGATTCAAATATTATTATTGCTGGAGGGCAAGAAAGTATGACGAATGCACCTCATTATGTAAATTATAGAATAGATAAAAATTTAAGTGAAGAAAATTTAAAAGATACAATGCTTATTGATGGACTTATAGATGCATACAATGATTATCATATGGGAATGACTGCGGAGAATGTTGCTGAAAAATATCAGATTACAAGAAACGACCAGGATAATTTTGCACTTAATTCACAAAAAAAAGCTATAAAGGCGTTAAAAGAAAACAAATTTAAAGACGAAATAGTTCCAATTAAATTAAAAGATAAAAAAATTTTTGATAAAGATGAATATCCAAGAGCAGATACAAATCTAGAAAAATTATCTAATTTAAAAACTGTTTTTAAAGAAAATGGAACTGTAACTGCTGGAAATGCGTCTGGATTAAATGATGGAGCTGCAGCATTAACTTTAATGAATTTTAAAACTTCAATAAATAAAGGTTTAAAACCAATTGCTAAAATAGTTTCTTGGGCACAATGCGGTGTTGATCCAAAATTGATGGGTACTGGTCCAATACCTGCTTCAAACTTAGCATTAAAAAAAGCTGGTTGGAATATTAATGATTTAGAATTAGTTGAATCTAATGAAGCTTTTGCAGCCCAATCTATAGCGGTAATAAAAGAACTTGGACTTAATAAAGAAATAGTAAATGTTAATGGTGGTGCTATTGCACTAGGGCATCCAATTGGAGCATCGGGATCCAGAATATTGGTTACATTAATTCATGAAATGCAAAAAAGAAAACTTAAAAAAGGTTTAGCTACACTTTGTATTGGGGGTGGTATGGGTATTTCAATGTGTGTGGAAAGTATTTAATTAAACCTCTGATCTTGCTCTTATTCGTTCATAAAATAATCTTACCTGAACACCCAAATTTAAAATAGGATTTGGCGGTAATCTATTAGGTTTTATTCTTTTATTAATTATATCAATTTCATCAGAGTGTTGATTGGATGCCATTATTGCAATTTGTTCACCGAATAATGTTCCAACTCCTATGCCAGAACCATTATAACACCCAGCAGCATAAATATTTTTATCTACCTTTTCAAAAATTTGAGAGCCATTTCCACTTCTAGAAACTACACCGGACCATGTAGATTTAATAATATCATCTGGTAATTGTGGAAATCTTTTTTTAATACCTATTTTTTGAATAACAAATCTTTTTTTAACTCAGTTTTATTCATCTTAAAAGGACTATGAAGATCTGCAGTATTTCTAATCAAGATCCTTCTATCTTTTGTCATTCTTACTGTTGCACCCATTGGTCTGACTGGCAATACGCCCCACTCTTTTGGTTCACCAATTGATTTAAATTCTTCGTCAGTCAAAGATCTTGTCATACTAGCTGTTAATGTTAGCGGAAAATTATAATTTTTTTTTATTCCAATAGATTTAAAAAATCCATTTGTACAAAAAATAATTTTTTTTGTTTTAATATTTGAATTG
>CACENP010000023.1 GCA_902560815.1 uncultured Pelagibacteraceae bacterium | reverse complement strand
CCATTGAAGTATTGCTCTCCAAAACAATATACTTTTTGGTGCGGTATCTAAATTAATTATTACTGTGGAACCGGTAGTAGTGATTCCAGACATGCTTTCAAAAAAGGCATCAGTTAAAGTTAAACCTAAATTAGAAAATATGAATGGCAGAGAACCAAATATAGCTATACTTAACCATGAAAGTGAAGTTAATAAAAAAGCTTGAGGTAAATTTAACTTTTTATCATGATCAAGGTTCGATAAAAAAAATAATATACCAAAAACAATTGTAATAATTCCTGAACTAATAAAAGAAGAGTCTAATTCATTATATATAAACTGAATAATTACTGGGATAATCATGGCCAAT
This sequence comes from uncultured Pelagibacteraceae bacterium, assembly GCA_902560815.1. Lineage (GTDB taxonomy): Bacteria > Pseudomonadota > Alphaproteobacteria > Pelagibacterales > Pelagibacteraceae > Pelagibacter. The sequence continues at coordinate 5,602 of CACENP010000023.1, read as the reverse complement.
CCCAAAATTACTTGTAATACACCAAGTGTAAAAAACACAGTTTTATAATTCGACATTTTGAATGAACATTATTTTATGGTAAATAAATTTCAACTCTATAAGAATTATTAAAACCATGAATTTTATGAGTTATTTTTGTATTTAAACTGTGATTGACAAAGCAAACATAGAAAAAACTAATGCTTGGCCTTTTGTAGAGGCTAAAAAAATTCTTCGTGAAAGAAAAAAATATATAGATCAAAAGGGTAAAATAATTTTACAAACTGGTTATGGACCAAGTGGACTTCCTCATATAGGAACCTTTGGAGAAGTTGCTAGAACTTCAATGCTCGTTAATGCTTTAAATAAATTAACAGATCTACCGAAAGAAATAATTACATTTTCTGATGACATGGATGGACTTAGAAAGGTCCCAGATAATATTCCCAACAAGGATCTTTTGGAAAATAATTTACATAAACCGTTAACAATTGTGCCAGATCCTTTTAAAAAATTTGATAGTTTTGGAGAGCATAATAATGAAATGTTAAAAAATTTTTTAAATAAGTTTAATTTTAAATATACTTTTAAAAGTTCAACCAAACTTTATAAATCTGGTTTTTTTAATGAAACATTAAAACTCATACTAAAAAAATATAAAGATATAATGGATATAATTATTCCAACTTTAGGTAAAGAAAGGCAAAAAACTTATTCACCATTTTTACCAATTTGTCCAGATACAGGTATTGTTTTAGAAATTCCTGTTTTAGAAATAGATGACAAGAATTCAATAATTATTTTTGATAATTATGGAAAAAAATTAGAAAAGAGTATTTTAGATGGAAATTGCAAGCTTCAATGGAAAGTAGATTGGGCAATGAGATGGTATGCTTTAGATGTAGATTTTGAAATGTATGGTAAAGATTTAATTGAAAGTGCTATCTTATCTGGAAAAATAATAAAAATATTAGGAAAAACTAACCCGTCTGGTTTTGCTTATGAATTATTTTTAGATGAAAAAGGTGAAAAAATATCTAAATCAAAAGGCAATGGAATAACAATTGATCAATGGTTGGAATATGCCTCTCCTGAAAGTTTATCTTTATTTATGTATCAAAACCCGAAAAGAGCAAAAAAATTATATAGAGAAATTGTTCCTAAAGCTGTGGATGAGTATTTAGATTTTATTGAAAAAGGAAAAAATCAAAATGAATTACAAATGTTATTAAATCCTGTCTGGCATGTTCATAATGGAATTATTCCTAAGGAAAATACGATTATGACTTTTTCTATGCTTCTTAACTTAGTTGAAGCCAGCAATGCCAATTCAAAAGAACTTTTATGGAAATTTGTTAAAAAGTATAAACCAAATATTATAGAAAAAGATCATCCAATTTTTGATATGTTGATTGAATATGCAATTAAATATTTCAATGATGTAATTAAAAAAAATAAAAAATATAAAAAACCTAATTCTGAAGAAAAAAAAGCACTAGAGTCATTAGTTGGAGTATTAGAAAAATGCTCTGATGAAATGCAGCCAGAAGAAATTCAAACACAAATTTATACAGTTGGAAAAGAAAATGGCTATAAAGAAAATCTAAGAGATTGGTTTAAATTGATTTATGAGGTAGTTTTTGGTGACGAAAACGGTCCAAGAATGGGTTTTTTTATTAGTTTTTTTGGTGTTAAAGAGACACAGCAATTAATAAGAGATAAAATTAACTGATGTTTTCAAAAATAAGATCATTAATATTTAAATTAGACCCTGAAACAGCACATGATTTAGCAGTCAAGGCTCTTAAATATAATTTTATTTCACAAAGTAACATTAAAAATAATAAATCAATACAAACAGAAATTTTTGGTAAAATAATTCCAAATCCAATAGGCATAGCAGCTGGATTTGATAAAGATGCAGAAGTTTATAATCCATTATTTAAATTAGGTTTTGGATTTGTTGAAGTTGGAACAGTGACTCCAATTAATCAGTATGGAAATCCTAAACCAAGAATTTTTCGTTTGGAAGAAGACATGGCGTTAATAAACAGACTTGGGTTTAATAATTCAGGCTCTGAAAAAGTTAAATCAAGGATTATTTCAAATTCTCCAAAAGGATTATTTGGAATAAATATAGGACCAAATAAAGATACAAATAATAGATTGGAAGATTATTTAATTGGCTTTCGTACATTTTATAATCTTGCAGATTACTTGACTATAAATATATCTTCTCCAAATACTGAAAACTTGAGAAGTTTTCATAATGAAGAAGAACTTAGTGAACTATTGAGTTTAATAGAAAAAGAAAAAAAAATACTTAAAACTTCAGTGCCTATTGCTGTAAAAATATCTCCAGATATAGATGATAATAATATTAATATAATTTCAGATTTACTTTTAAAATATAGTGTCGAAGCAGTAATAATTTCAAATACAACTGATAAAAATAGAGAAAATTTATCTAACATTAATAAATTAGAAAAAGGAGGTTTGTCAGGAAAGCCTTTGGAAAATAGATCAAATGAACTGATTAATAAATTCTACAAAATTTTAAAAAATAAAATAAAAATCATTGGTGTAGGAGGAGTTGATTCCGGTCAAAGTGCTTATCAGAAAATAATTAATGGAGCTAGTTTAGTCCAACTTTATACTGGAATGATTTATCAAGGCCCCAAAATTGCATCAAAAATTAGTAAAGAATTAATAAATATTTTAGATAAAGAGGGAGCAAAAAATATATCTGATGTAGTAGGAAGTAAAAATTGATCTTGACTGGTAACTTTAGAACACTTATACAGTCTTAAATTTTATGTCTAAAAAATGCGAACTCACTGGAAAAATTCCTCTTAAAGGACATAAGGTTAGCCATGCTAATAATAAAACTAAAAGAAGATTTTTACCTAATCTTAAGAAAGTAAGATTTAAGAGTATTGTTTTAAATAAAAGCTTAAAATTAACGGTATCTAATGCGGGAGTTAGAACCGTAGATAAAAAAGGTAGTTTTGACCAATTTATTAAAAGTGCAAAATTAAGAAATTTATCCCCTAGATTAAAAAAATTAAAAAAATCATTACTAAGCAAATCAGCTTAATGAATAAAACTTTTATAACACTTTCATTTTTAATGGGAGTGGTTGTTTTAACATCTAATTATTTAGTTCAGTTTCCAATTAATTATTTTGATTTACAGGAAATATTAACTTATGGGGCATTTAGTTATCCAATTGCTTTTTTAATAACTGATATTTCAAATAGATTTTATGGAAAAATATACGCAAAAAAAATAGTATACATAGGTTTTGCTCTAGGTATTTGTTTTACACTTTTATTTTCTACAAATTTTGCAGATTTAATTTCAGTAAGAATTGCAATTGGTTCAGGTACAGCTTTTATAGTTGCTCAATTGATTGATGTTCAAATTTTCGATCAGCTAAGAAGAAAAAAGTGGTTTGTGGCACCTTTAACATCATCTTTAATTGGATCTACTGTTGATACTTTTTTATTTTTTTCAATATCTTTTTATGCAACAGGAATACCTTGGTTTACTTTATCTCTAGGAGATTTGGCAGTTAAAATTTTTGTTGCGTTAGCAATGCTAATCCCATTTAGATTGCTATTAGGAAGAGTTAAAGCAGTTTAATAATTATTTATATAAAAATTTATAGGATAAAATCTTATAAGCTAGCTTAGCCACTAAAAAGTTATATGAATTAAACCCTTTTATTGGCGCAAGTTCATTTATATCTGCACCAACAATATTTGAATTTTTAACAGCTATTTTTATTATTTCTAAAGTTTCATCCCAAAAAATACCACCAGGCTCAGGAGTGCCAGTTGCAGGCATAATACTTGAATCAAATCCATCTACGTCAAAAGTTAAATAAACTGTTTTATTTTTAATCAATTTTTTAAATTTATTTAAATTCCATTTTTTTTTATCTTTTGCCCAAAAAATATTAATTCTTGAGGAATTTTTTTTTAAATACGGAACTTCACTTTGAGATATATTTCTAATACCAAAAGATACCACCGAAACATTTTTGTAATCTAAACATCTCTTAATTGCTGAGGCATGTGAAAATTTTTCTCCATTATAACTTTCTCTTAAGTCAGCATGTGCATCAAAGTGTAATAAACATAATTTTTGAAATTTTTTTGTGAATGGAGCTATACAACCAGGTGTTATTGAATGTTCACCCCCAAGAGTTAACGGAAAAATTTTCTTATTTAAAATTTCTTCATTTATTTTAGACATTTTATTTAACGCTTTATTTATATTTTTATCTATTTTAAAAGGTTTTAATGTTTTAATTCCAATTTTTTTATAAGGTTCACAGTTTAATTCTTCATCATATAACTCAACTTGATGTGAGGCTTTAATAATTTCTTTTGGTCCATTTTTTGTTCCACCTCCATAACTAACAGTCTTCTCTAATCCAAATGGAACTATTATGACCTTTTCTTTAAAATTGAATTTATTATCAACTCCTAGAAAACCGTTTTTGTTTGAAAGATATTTCACTTTATTTAAATATTTTTGAGAAATTTTTTCTATTTCTTTTTTTCCATTCACCTTTGTGATAAGCATCGCTAGCAATTAGAGGAAGAACACTAGTTGCTTCTGCAAAAACCATTTGTTCTTTAGTAACATCGACTTTACCCCATGAACTTGCTTCTTTAAGTGTTGAGCTACTACAGGCTCCATCTCTAGAATCTGCTACTGTAATTTGAACAGCATATTTGTGCATATCTACGTCTTTACCAAGTAGTTCAGCACAAATAACAGTATCTTGGATAAAGTTTTTTGGAACTCCACCGCCAATCATAAATAAACCTGATCCTTTTGATTGTATTTTAATTTCAGTTAGCTCTCTAAATTCTCTAATTGAGTCAATTGTTATATGTTTTTTTGGATTTTTTTCTTGGTGCATTACCAGTCCAAATCCAGCGCTTGAATCTGTAAAAGCTGGACAAAAAATTGGAACATTATTTTCATACGCAGTTTCAATTAATGAACCTTTCTTTTTTGCATTATTTTTTAAATATTTTCCAATTTCGTTAATAAACTCTCTAGATGTGTAACTCCTTGGTTGTAGTTTGTCTGCTATTTCACATATTGTTTTATCACACATTTGAAGCTCATCTTCATCGATATAAGTATCATATATTCTATCAATATAATTTTTTCGCAATTCAGAATCATCTTGAAATTGAGAACCTTGATAATGTTTAAATCCAAGAGCCTCAAAGAAATCCATATCAATAATTGATGCACCAGTAGCTACAATTGCATCAATCATATTGTATTTAATCATATCTCTATAAATGTGCATACATCCAGCAGCAGAAGTAGATCCAGCCAGTGTTAAAAAAATTGTACAATCTTTATCTTTAATCATTTCATTAAATATATCTGCCGCATTTGCAGTTTCTCTAGAAACAAAAGACATTTTTTTCATTGATGCAATTATTTCTCTTGAATCAAACGAGGTTATATCAATGTGTTCAACAGGAGACTTAAGAAAATCTTTTTTACTATTATGTCCTAAGTTTTTTTTATCCGACATTTAAGCAACAAGAAATTGTTTTTCAATTTCCTTGTTATACATAGTCATTAT
>CACENP010000022.1 GCA_902560815.1 uncultured Pelagibacteraceae bacterium | reverse complement strand
CCTGCCATACCAACAACTTTATTTATTGGAAGTCCTGAGTATTTTTGAAAAGCCATAACCATAACATCTAATGGATTTGTAATGCATATTACAAATGCATTAGGTGAATTTTTTTTAATACCTTCTGCAACCTGTTTTATAATTTTTAAATTTATTCCTAATAAATCATCTCTACTCATTCCAGGTTTTCTTGGAACTCCCGCAGTTATAATAATTACATCAGAATCTTTAATATCGTCATAATTATCTGTTCCGGATAATTTAACATTAAAACCATCGATTGATGATGATTGAGCTATATCTAATGCTTTCCCTTTAGCAATACCGCTTGCAACATCAAACATTACAACTTCATCTGCTAATTCCTTTAAACCAATTAAATGTGCAAGCGTTCCACCAATTTGCCCAGCACCTATTAATGATATTTTTTTTGACATATATTTACTTCATTGTTGGCATAACAAATTCAGGATCTGATCTTAATCCAGATGGCCACCTTGAAGTTATTGTTTTAAGTTTTGTGTAAAATCTCACACCTTCTAATCCATGCATATGTTGATCTCCGAATAAAGATCGTTTCCAACCACCAAAACTATGAAATGCAACAGGCACAGGTATAGGTATATTTATACCAACCATTCCAATTTTAATATTGCTAGCAAAAGTTCTTCCAACATCTCCATCTCTAGTATAAATACTCGTTCCATTACCAAATTCATGATCATTAACTAGCTTAGTAGCTTCATCAAAATCTTTTACCCTAACTACAGAAAGTACAGGGCCAAAAATTTCTTCTTTATAAATTCTCATACCTTTTTTAACATGATCGAACAAACATCCACCTATATAGTAACCTTTTTCATAACCTTGTAATTTTAAATTTCTTCCATCAACTACTAATTTTGCTCCTTCTTTAACCCCTAGGTCAACATAACCCTTAACTTTTTCTAAGTGTTCCTTTGTAACTAAGGGACCCATTTCAGATTTTTTATCCATACCTGGGCCAACTTTTAATGCTTCAACTTTTTTTGATAATTCGTTAACTAAATTATCTCCAATATTTCCAACTGCAACTGCCACTGATTGAGCCATACATCTTTCACCAGCAGATCCATAAGCTGCACCCATCAAACCATTAACAGCCTGATCTAAATCACAGTCAGGCATCACAACACAATGATTTTTTGCACCTCCCAATGCTTGAACTCTTTTTTCATTTTTAGCTGCATTCTCATAAATATATTTTGCAATTGGTGTTGATCCTACAAAACTTACAGCTTGTATATCTTTGTTGATTAAAATTGCATCTACAACTTCCTTATCACCATTTATTACATTAAACACTCCGTCTGGTAGCCCAGCTTCTTGGAATAACTCTGCTAATTTAATTGAAATAGAAGGATCCTTTTCTGATGGTTTTAATACAAAAGTATTTCCACAAGCAATAGCCATTGGAAACATCCACATTGGAACCATTGCGGGAAAATTAAATGGAGTTATACCTGCACAAACACCAAGTGGTTGCCTAATTGACCAACTATCAATATCTGTTCCAACGTTTTCTGTAAATTCTCCTTTTAAAACTTGAGGAATTCCGCAAGTAAATTCTACTACCTCGAGGCCTCTTATTAAAGAACCTTTTGCATCTTCATATACCTTGCCATGTTCAGACACTATCATTTTGGTTAATTCATCAGAATTTTTTTCTATTAATTCTTTAAATTTAAACATAATTCTTGCTCTCTGAATTGGTGGTTTTAAGGACCATGTCTCAAAAGCTTTTTTTGCAACATCAACTGCTTGATCTAAATCTGATTTTAAACCTAATATTACTTCAGACTCTTGTTCTCCAATTGCTGGATTAAATACTTTTCCTCTTCTATCTGATTTTCCTGGAATTATTTTCCCATTTACGAAATGTTGAATTAAATTCATGGCCAAAATTATTTAATTAAGTAATTAACTTGTTGCATGCATTTTCTTTATAGACGCTATTGCTTTTGCAGGATTTAAGCCTTTTGGGCATGCATTAGTACAATTCATAATAGTATGGCATCTATAAAGCTTTAGTTCATCAGCAACTTTCTTTAATCTCTCTTTTCTATCTTCATCTCTACTATCTATAATCCATCTATATGCTTGCAATAAAACTGCAGGACCTAAATATTTATCTCCATTCCACCAATAACTTGGGCAAGAAGTAGAGCAGCATGCACACATTATACATTCATAAAGACCATCTAATTTTGATCTATCTTCTATAGATTGTAAGTTTTCTTTATTTTCATCTTTTTTTGAAACTTTCAACCATGGTTCAACCGACTCGTATTGTTTATATAAAGTGCTTAAATCTCCAATTAAATCTTTTTGAACTTTTAAATGCGGTAAAGGATAAATATTAATATCACCTTTAATTTCTTTATGAGGTTTTGTGCAAGCTAAACCATTTTTTCCATCCATATTCATTGCACAAGAGCCACAGACACCATGAGCACAAGATCTTCTGTAAGCAATAGATGGATCTATTTCATTTTTAATTTTATTTAAAAGATCTAATACTTTTGATGGACAATTATCCATATCAACTTCATATGTATCTATACGAGGATTTTCGCCACTAGATGGATCCCATCTATAAATATTAACTTTTCGGATATTTTTTGAACCTGTTTTATCTTTATAAAATTTGCCTTTTTGAACTTTAGAATTTTTAGGTAAATTTATTTGTACCATTAATAAACTCTTTCTTGTGGTGGAAAATATTGTACATCATTTGTTAAAGTTGATCTATGTACATCTCTATAAGAAATTTTTGTTTCACTTCCTTTGCACCAAGATAATGTATGTTTCATAAAGTTATTATCATCTCTTTTTGGATGATCTTCTCTTGCATGATCTCCTCTGCTTTCTTTTCTTTCATATGCAGAATCGAGTGTAACTATCGCCTGTCTTATTAAGTTATCAAATTCTAAAGTTTCAACTAAATCAGTGTTAAAAATTAAAGATTTATCTTTTACTGATATTGAGTCCATTCCTTCAAATGGTTTTCTTATTTCCTCCACTCCTTCTTTTAAAGTTTTTTCAGTTCTAAATACTGCACACTTTGACTGCATAGTTTTCTGCATAGCCAATCTTAAATCAGCAGTTCTATTAGTTCCATTTCCATTTCTTAATTTTTCAAATCTATCTAAGCATTTATCTGTCTCTGAATTTGAGATTTTCTCATGTGGAGTTCCAGGTTTTACTAGTTCAGCAGCCCTTTTTGCTGCAGCTCTTCCAAATACAACTAAATCAATTAATGAATTTGATCCTAATCTGTTAGCTCCATGAACTGAGACACATGCTGCTTCACCTATTGCCATAAGTCCAGGTACAATTTTTTCTGAACCATTTACTGTTAAAACTTCAGCTTTATAATTTGTTGGAATTCCACCCATATTATAATGAACTGTAGGAACAACTGGTATTGGTTCTTTTGTAACATCAACGTCGGCAAATAATCTTGAAGATTCTGAAATTCCTGGAAGTCTTTTCTCAATTACTTCTGGATCTAAATGATCTAAATGAAGATGAACATGATCTTTTTCTTTTCCAACACCTCTTCCTTCATTTATTTCAACTGCTATTGATCTGCTTACCACATCTCTAGATGCAAGATCTTTTGCTTTTGGAGCATACCTCTCCATAAATCTTTCACCTTTAGAATTCAATAAGTATCCTCCTTCTCCTCGAACTCCTTCTGATATTAAAGTTCCATGTCCATAGATTCCTGTTGGATGAAATTGTACAAATTCCATATCTTGTAAAGGTAAACCGGCTCTTAAAACCATGGCATTTCCATCACCAGTACAAGTATGAGCAGATGTGGATGAGTAATATGTTTTTCCATATCCACCAGTTGCTATAATTGTTATATGAGATCTAAATCTATGAATAGTTCCATCATTTAAATTCCAAGCTATTAAACCTTTGCACTCACCTTCTTTCATTAATAAATCTAAAGCAAAGTATTCAATAAAAAATTCTGTATTATGCTTCAATGCTTGTCCATACATAGTATGTAAAATGGCATGACCTGTTCTATCTGCTGCTGCACAAGTTCTTTGAACAGTTTCATTTCCATAATTTTTAGTCATTCCACCAAAAGGTCTTTGATATATTTTTCCATCTTCAGTACGACTAAATGGAACTCCATATCTCTCTAGTTCTAAGACTGCTCGTGGAGCTTCTTTGCACAAATATTCTATGCTATCTTGGTCACCCAACCAATCAGATCCTTTGACAGTATCATACATATGCCATCTCCAATCATCTTCTCCCATATTTCCAAGGGCTGCTGAAATACCTCCTTGAGCTGCTGATGTATGACTTCTAGTAGGAAAAACTTTTGATATGCACGCGGTTTTTAATCCAACCTCACTAAGGCCAACCGCAGCTCTCAAACCTGCGCCTCCAGCTCCAAGAACAACTACGTCATATTCATGATCTATAATTTTATATGAACTCATAAACTCAATCTAAATAATATAAATAATATTGATATGGGAATTATTATAGCAGACAAATATAGTAATTTATTTGCGACATTTTTTAATTTTTCATTCTCAATATAATCCTCAAAAACCTCACTAATACTTAGTGCAGAATAAAAATAAGCAAAAATGATAAATAATGAAAAAATAAATTTTGTTGGTTGGTTAGTAAAAAATAATAATACTTCTTCATACGATTTATCATAAAAAGAAACTAGGTTAAATAAAAACCACAACATTAAAGGAACTAATACAACTGAACTTATTTTTAAAAAAATCCATTTTTTTGTAGCGTTAATCATAAAATTATATTTATTCCTAAAATTAAAATTGTTAAAACAACTGATCCAAATATAGCTAGTAAACCAGTTATATTTGAAGTTTTTATTTCAAAACCATGTCCTAAATCCCAAAATAAATGTCTAATTTCACATAAAGTTTGAAAAGAAAAAGACCAAACTGTTCCAACAATAAAGAATTTACCTAAATATGTTTCAAAAAATTTTTGAATTAAATCATAATTTGTATTACCTAAAAGCAATAATGCTACCCAAAAACAAATTAGGGTTATAATAATTATATTTATAATGCCAGTTATTCTGTGAGAAATTGAAACTAAAGATGATATATGCCAATTATAAATTTGGATATGTGGCGATAAAGGATTATCATTTTTCATTATTTATTTTTAATATATGCTTCAGCTATTTCAACTGCATTTAATGCTGCACCCCTCAATAAATTATCAGATACACACCAAATATTAATTGCTTTATTATTGCTATTATCTTTTCTTATTCTAGAAATGAAAGTTTCATTTTTTCCTTCTGCTTCTAATGGAGTTATGTATCCTCCATCTTTTCTTTCATCAACGACTTCACAACCTTCAGCACTATTTAAAGCATTACGAATTTTTTCAATAGTAAATTCATTTTCAAATTCTATATTAATTGACTCTGCATGAGAAACTAATACAGGAATTCTTACACACGTCGCAGTTATTTCTATATTTTTATCTAAAATCTTTTTTATATCTATAGCTCTTAAACATATTGTTTTTCCGTTCAACATTGGAACTGTCCATGGATAGCACCATCCATTACAATGAAACATCGGAACAACTGTTAAAAAATTTAATCTATTTGGCATGTTCCACGCAACAGCGCTACCAGTAGACATCAAGTAAGAACCTCTATGGTGATAGACAACTCCCTTAGGATTTCCAGTTGTTCCTGATGTATAACTTAGTGAGATTGCCTGCCATTCATCTTTTGGTCTTTTCCAGATATAGTTATCATCTCCTGAATTTAAAAAATCTTCATACTCTTTATCACCAATTTTTTTTAATAAAGATTGATCTGCAAAATCGTCTTGAATATCTATAATTATTGGTTTTGATTTAATTTGACTTAACGCCTTTTCAATAACTGAATGAAGCTGTCTATCTACAATTAAAACTTTTGCTTCGCTGTGATCTAAAATATATGCAACAGTTTTTGCATCCACTCTGCTATTAATTGTATTTAAAACTGCTCCTGTCATAGGAACTGAATAATGAGCTTCAAAAATTTCAGGGGTATTAAACGCCATCACAGATACGGTATCTCCCTCACCAATACCTATTTTTTCTAAAGCACTAGCAAACTTAGTACATCTTTTATATACGTCAGTCCAAGTATAACTTCTATTTTCATATACTAAAGCTTCATAGTTTGGATAAATATCCTTTGCTCTTTCTAAAAAACTTAGTGGCGTTAGTGGAACAAAATTTGCATCATTTTTGTTAAGATTATTTTCGTAATGATTCATATTATTTAAAATTAAAGTTCATAATATATTCACTTCCTGTTGTGGCAGTTTTAAAATGATTTTCCATCCTTGGCAATACTCTTTTAAAATAAAATTTTGCAGTTTGAATTTTATCTTCATAAAATCCTTTATTACTATCATAATCTCTAAAGCTAACCTCCAAAACTTTTATCCATGCATGAGCTATAGAAACAAATCCCAATGCCTTTAAATAATCATTGCATGCAGCACTAGCGTCATCTTTTGAGTTTTGTATTTTTTCTTTAATCCAGGATGTAAATTTATTTAGTATTTCTATATGAATATTTAAATCTTTAACAAAAGGTTTGATTTTTTCGTCATCAATATTGCAGTCATTTTTGATCATATTTAAATATTTATCAATAATATCGCCATTTTTATTAACTAATTTTCTGAATACTAAATCTGCAGCCTGAACAGAATTTGTTCCTTCGTAAATTGGAGTAATTCTATTATCTCTATACAATTGTTCAATACCTTGATCTTTTGTATAACCATAACCTCCATAAACTTGCATTGCGTCACTTGTTATTTCCATTCCCAAATCTGTAAACATTGTTTTAACCACAGGAGTCATTAAAGAAACAAAATCTGCTGCCTCTTGTCTAACTTTTTCATCATTGTGATTAAGACTAACTTCGGTTTGTTGAGATAACCAAAAACAAAGTGCTCTTTCTCCTTCAATTATAGATTTCATATTTAATAAAGATTTTTTAATATCAGCATGATCAATTATATAATCAGCACCATTGGTAGATTTACTATTATTTGTTTTTCCTTGTTTTCTCTCTTTGGCATAACTTACTGAGTTTTGATAAGCAATTTCAGAAATGCCTAAACCCTGTATACCAACAACAATTCTTTCTAAGTTCATCATTGTAAACATAGAATTGAGTCCTTTATTTTTTGGTCCAATCATATAACCAACAGCATCATCAAAATTTAATACACAAGTGGCAGAACCTTTGATTCCCATTTTACTTTCTATCGAACCGGTAGAAATGCCATTTTTAGATCCTATAGATCCATCATCGTTGACTTTAAATTTAGGAACTAAAAACAAACTTATCCCTTTAGTTCCCTTTGGAGAGTCAGTCGCTCTTGCTATAACCAAATGGATAATGTTTTCTGTTAAATCGTGATCTCCTGAAGTAATAAATATTTTTTGCCCATTTAATTTAAAAGTACCATCAGATTGTTCTTCTGCCTTTGTTTTTAATAAACCCAAATCTGTTCCACAAACTGGTTCTGTTAAGCACATCGTCCCACTCCATTTTCCTTCAACCATTTTGGGTAAATATTTATTTTTTATTTCTTCAGTTGCGTGATGATGTATACAATTATATGCACCTATACTTAATTCGCTATATAATTTAAATGATAAGCTCGCTGATGAAAGCATTTCATCAAAGAAAGCACTTACAGTTTTTGGCATTCCTTGTCCTCCATATTTAGGATCACAAGAAAGTGATGTCCATCCATCTTCTATAAATTTAGCATAAGCTTCTTTATAACCGGGAGGAGTTCTTACTACTCCATTTTCCAGAATAGTTGGATTTTCATCTCCAGATTTAGCGAGAGGTAGAATTATATTTTGGTTAATTTTTGCAGCTTCATCTAATATATTTTTTACCAGTTCAGAGTTGACTTCTTTATATTTTTCAATTTCATTATAATTTTTGTTATTTCTTAACTTATCGAAAAGAAACATCATATCTTCTATTGGAGCATTATAAATTGGCATTATACAAGTTTAGAATAATTGATTAGTTATTGCAATTTTGAAATTATCGCATCACCCATTTCAGATGTTGATACTTCTTTCATTCCTTTAGATAAAATATCTTTAGTTCTAAGTCCCTCATCTAAAACATTTTGAACCGCTTTTTCTAAAGCATCTGCTTCCTTATCTAAATTAAGCGAATATCTTAAGGCCATTGCAAAACTTAATATTGTTGCGATTGGATTGGCTACACCTTGTCCAGCTATATCGGGTGCTGAACCATGTATAGGTTCGTACATAGCTCTTATTTTGCCGTCCTTATTCTTGGCTCCTAAAGATGCTGAAGGTAACAATCCTAAAGAACCAGTTAACATAGACGCTTGATCAGATAACATATCTCCAAATAAATTATCAGTAACTATAACATCAAACTGTTTTGGATTCCTTAGTAGTTGCATAGCACAATTATCCGCAAGCATATGATTTAATTGTACATCTTTAAATTCTTTTTCATGTAATACTTCAACTTCTTCTCTCCAAAGTAAGCCCGCTTCCATTACATTTGATTTTTCACATGATGTAACTTTATTTTTTCTTTTTTTAGCTAAATCAAATGCAACTCTTGCAACTCTTTGGATTTCACTGGAAGTATATGTGTGGGTATTAATTCCTTTTCGTTCACCATTATCAATTGGTTTAATTCCTCTTGGCTCACCAAAATAAATTCCACCTGTAAGTTCTCTAACAATCATAATATCTAATCCAGAAACAATTTCAGGTTTAAGAGTTGATGCATCAACTAACTGTTTAAAACATATTGCAGGTCTTAAATTTGCAAAAAGCTTTAGCTCTTTTCTTAATTTGAGTAAGGCTCTTTCAGGTTTTTTTGAAAATTCTACATTATCCCATTTTGGACCTCCTACAGCACCAAGAATTACGGCTTCACATTCTAAAGCCTTATAAAAAACTTCATCAGTTATAGGTGTTCCATGCTTAT
>CACENP010000021.1 GCA_902560815.1 uncultured Pelagibacteraceae bacterium | reverse complement strand
TCTATATTTATTTTTCTAAAATTAAGCGAAGTCATAATTTTCAATATTTTGTATCTTTATAGATAAAAAATTACTTATTTACATAAAATATTTAATATTTTTATAAAATTGACATATACAAATGTATCCTGTAAATAATTTATGCGCTGATTTAACTGAATTGCGAGCGCTATAAAAAAACCGCTAAATAAGTTTTTTTTATCTCACAATTCACCAAAAAATATGAACGATATAGAGAAAGTAAAAAAATTAATTATTGATAAGCCATTGAAGCTTGATTGTGGACAAACTATATCTAATTTTCCATTAGCATATGAAACTTATGGAAAACTAAATGATAAAAAAGATAATGCAATTTTAGCATTTCATGCGCTAACTGGAGATCAATTTGCTTCAGGTATAAATCCAATAACCAATAAGGAAGGCTGGTGGAATTACCTTATAGGGCCTGGCAAGGCAATAGATACAAAAAAATATTTTGTAATTTGTGCAAATGTAATTGGAGGATGCATGGGGTCTTATGGTCCAAGTAACATTAATCCAAAAACTAATAAAAATTTTGGAACAGAATTTCCAGTTATAACTATAAATGATATGGTTAACGCTCAATACCATTTATTAGAATTTTTTAAGATTAAAAAATTATTTTCAGTTTTAGGTGGGTCTATGGGTGGAATGCAAGTACTACAATTTATATCCAATTTTCCAGATAAATCTGAAACTGCTATACCTATAGCTTGTACACATAGTCATTCTGCACAAAATATTGCTCTAAATGAACTAGGTAGACAATCAATTATGGCAGATCATAATTGGGCAAATGGATTTTATGAGGACAATAATAAATCTCCCGCTAAAGGACTGGCTGTTGCAAGAATGGCGGCACATATTACATATTTATCAAAAAAAGGTTTGCAAGAAAAATTTGGAAGAAAACTACAAGAAAGAGATGATTTAAAGTTTGGTTTTGATGCAGATTTTCAAATTGAAAGTTATCTAAGACATCAAGGTTCAGTCTTTGTAGATAGGTTTGATGCCAATAGTTATCTTTATATTACAAGAGCTATGGATTATTTTGATCTTTCAAAACAATTTGATGGAAATCTATCAAAAGCATTTGAAAAAACTAATACTAAATTTTTTATTATATCTTTTACTTCAGATTGGCTATATCCAACATCTGAAAATAGAGAAATAGTTATTGCTCTAAATTCTATTGGAAAAGATGTTGGTTTTGCTGAAATCACATCTGATAAAGGTCACGACTCATTTCTATTAGATATCCCTGATTTTCTTAATACAATAAAGAATTTTTTAAATACATCATATAATAAAAAAAATGAAAAAAGAATTTAATATAATAGCAAACCTAGTTGAAAAAAAATCAAAAGTTTTAGATGTTGGTTGTGGAGATGGTGAGTTAATGAAATATATAAATGAAAATATTACAAATGATATAAGGGGCCTAGAAATATCAAAAAGTAATGTTCAAAAATGTGTAGCTAAAGGATTAACAGTTATCGAGGGAGATGCTGAAAAAGATTTAAAACAGTTTCCAAAATCATCATTTGATTATGTTATTTTAAGTCAAACTCTTCAAGCTTTTCTAGATCCAGAAAATGTAATTAGTGAATTATTAAGAGTTGGTAAAAAGGCAATTGTTACAATACCAAATTTTGGTTATTGGAAAGTAAGAATTCATCTACTTTTTAGAGGAACAATGCCAATAACAAAAGATTTACCAAATGAGTGGTTCAATACACCTAATCTTCATATGTGTACTATTAAGGATTTTGTAAATTATTGTAATAAAAAAAATATAAAAATTAATAGTAAAAATCTAAGTTATAAAAATTTGTTTTCTCAATTAGGTATTTTTGTAATAGAAAAGTAGAATGAAAGTAGAAATAATAAAGTGTCTTAAAGATAATTTTTCATATCTTTTAATTAATGAAAAAAATAAAAATGCATGTGTTATAGATCCAAGCGAATCTAAGCCAATTATTGATTTTGTTGAAAAAAAAAATATTAATTTAAAATTTATTTTAAATACACATCATCATTATGATCATGTTGGTGGAAATAATGATTTAAAAAAGAAATATGGATCAAATATTGTTGGATTTAAATATGATAAAGACAGAATACCAGGAATAGATACTCTTGTTGAAGATAATAAAATTTGGTTAGACAAGGATTTTGAAGCTAAAATTATTCATATTCCAGGACATACATCGGGCCATATATGTTTTTATTTTGAAAAAGAAAAAATTGCTTTTACTGGAGATACTTTATTTTCACTTGGTTGTGGCAGAATATTTGAGGGTACATATGAACAAATGTTTGAATCTTTGAATAAGTTAAAAAAACTTCCTATTGAAACTAAAATCTATTGTGGACATGAATATACACTTAAAAATTCAATGTTCTGTGAAAAATATGAAGAAAATAATAGCAATTTAAAAAAAAAAATTATTGAAATTGAGCATAAGTTAAAAAACAATTTACCTACAATTCCTTCAACAATTGGGGAAGAATTAGCATGCAATATTTTTTTAAGAGTAAAAAATCTTCAAGACTTTTCAAAATTGAGAGATTTAAAGGATAATTTTTAATTTATTCAACTTGACTAAAAGAAGTCTAGAACTATATTGCGTCTTATAAAAATTAAGGATTTACAATGTCTTTTGCAGTAATACAAACGGGTGGAAAACAGTACAAAGTTAAAGCTAGCGATATATTAAAAATCGAAAAAATTAAAGATAGTAAGCCCGAGAGTAAAATAGAATTTAACGAGATTCTTGCATACGGAGATGACAATAATTTAGAAGTCGGTTCGCCACTTGTTAAAGGTGCGAAAGTAGAAGCTGAACTACTAAAAAATAGCAAAAATAGAACTATTTTAATATTTAAAAAAAGAAGAAGACAAAATTCAAGAAGAAAAAATGGACATAGACAACAATATTCTCTAATAAAGATAAAAAAAATTTTTGCAAAAGATGGGGCTATACTTTCTGAGGCAAAAAAAGCAGAAAAAAAAGAGAAAAAAAAAATAAAAGAAGAAAAAACTAAGATTTAATTATGGCAACAAAAAAAGCAGGCGGATCATCTCGAAACGGACGTGATAGTGCTGGTCGTAGACTAGGTGTTAAAAA
The DNA here is from genome assembly GCA_902560815.1 of uncultured Pelagibacteraceae bacterium. Lineage (GTDB taxonomy): Bacteria > Pseudomonadota > Alphaproteobacteria > Pelagibacterales > Pelagibacteraceae > Pelagibacter. The sequence continues at coordinate 8,562 of CACENP010000021.1, read as the reverse complement.
ATATGGTGGTCAATATGTCATTCCAGGTAACATAATTGTTAGACAAAGAGGAACAAAAATTTTCCCTGGAGAACATGTAGGTATGGGTAAAGATCATTCTATATTTGCAAAAGTTGAAGGCAAAGTAGAATTTAAAAAGACTAAATCAGATAGAACATTTGTTTCTGTAAAACCCAATTAATCAATACAACTTAAAAAATCAAAAGGAGTTGTATTATGAAATTTTTAGATCAAGTCAAAATATTTATTAAAGCAGGTGATGGTGGTTCAGGATCACCAAGTTTTAGAAGAGAAAAATTTATCGAGTTTGGAGGACCAGATGGAGGTGATGGAGGCAAAGGCGGCTCTATAATCTTAAAATCAGAAAGAAATTTAAATACTCTTATTGATTTTAGATATCAACAACATTTCAAATCAGAAAGAGGCAATGATGGAAAAGGAAAAAATCAAACTGGCAGAGGTGGAGAAAATTTATATCTAAAGGTTCCTGTTGGTACACAAGTTTTTGAAGAAGATAATAAAACTTTAATTTTTGATTTTAAAAAAGAAAGTGAAGAATTTGTTGTAGCAAATGGTGGTAGAGGAGGATTTGGTAATACTAGATTTAAATCTTCAACAAATAGAGCTCCAAAAAAATTTACAAAAGGAACCAAGGGAGAAGAATTTTGGATTTGGCTTCAATTAAAAACAATAGCTGACATTGGTATTATTGGTTTACCAAATGCTGGTAAATCAAGCTTATTAGCTGCAATAACAAGCGCAACACCAAAAATTGCTAATTATAAATTTACAACTTTAAATCCTAATCTTGGTGTTGCAGTTTATGATGATAAAGAAATAACTTTAGCTGATATTCCTGGTATTATTGAGGGTGCACATGAAGGAGTAGGACTAGGTATAAAATTTCTTAAACATATTGAAAGATGTAAGTCTTTGCTTCATTTAATTGATATAACGGAGGAAGATCTTAAAAAATCTTATAGTCAAGTTAGAAAAGAACTAAAAAACTATAGTAAGGATATGCTAAATAAAGATGAAATAGTTGTTTTAAATAAAACTGATCTTTTAGAAGATAAAGAAGTAAAAAAAATCAAAAATAATTTTTTAAAAAAACATAAAGTTGACCTAATAACTCTCTCAACACTAGATAAAAAATCAATATCAAAAATTAAATCTAAATTAATTAAATATGTATATTAAAAAATCGAAAACAATTGTAATAAAAATTGGATCTACAATTTTAATAGATGAAAAAAGAAAAATTAGAAAAAAATGGTTAGCAGAATTTGCAAAAGATATAAATGACTTATTAGAACAAAAAAAAAATGTAATTCTTGTAAGTTCAGGAGCAATAGCCTTAGGCTGTAAAAAATTAAATTTAAGCAAACAAAATTTAAAAATTGATAAAAGCCAAGCCATAGCTTCTATAGGTCAAATTGAATTAATGAATCTATTTAATAAAATATTTAGTTTAAAAAAAATTAATCTTTCTCAAATTTTACTTACATTAGAAGACACTGAACAAAGAAGAAGAGCAATAAATGCAAAAAGAACTTTTGAAAATTTATTTGAATTAGGTTTTATCCCGGTTGTAAATGAAAATGATAGTATCGCTACAACTGAAATAAAATATGGGGACAATGATAGATTGGCTTCTCGAGTAGCACAAATTTCTGGAGCTGATTGTTTAGTGCTACTTTCAGATGTTGATGGATTGTATACTCAAAATCCAAAACTATTTAAAAATTCAAAACTAATAAAAGAAATTAAAAATATAGATATTAATATAGAAAAGATTGCTACAAAAAGTGTAAGTGAACATGGGACTGGAGGGATGAAAACTAAGATCGAAGCTGCAAAAATTTGCCAACTATCCGGATGTACGATGGTTATAGCTAATGGCCTTTTAGAAAGACCTATTAAAAAGATTATAGACAAAAATAAATGTACTTGGTTTTTACCGAAAGTCTCAAAACTAGATGCTAGAAAAAAATGGATTATAAGTTCAGTATCTCCAAAAGGAGAATTGATAATTGATGATGGAGCTATTAATGCACTTAAAAAAGGTAAGAGCTTACTAGCGGCAGGAATTAAAAAAGTTGAAGGAAAATTTAATAAAGGTGATCATATAAAAATAGTAGATAAAAATTTTAAAGAATATGCTCGAGGTTTGAGTTCCTTTTCTTCCGAAGAAATTAATAAAATCCAGGGCCAACATTCAAATAAAATTTATGAACTTTTGGGATACATTTCTAAATCGGAAGTAGTTCATAAAGATGATATGGTTGAAATATAAATGTCAAAAAAATTAATAAATATTGGAATAAAAGCAAAAAAAGCTTCTAAAATTAAAGTAGATAAAAAAAATAAAAATAAAGTTTTAAAAAAATATTTACAACTAATAAATAAAAATAAGAAAAATATTTTTAGAGAAAACAATAAAGATATAAAGTTTGCAATCAGAAATAATCTTCCTGAAAACTTAATAAGTCGACTGACTTTAAATGATAAAAAACTTCTAGAAATAGAAGCTTCAATTAATAAAATTATAAAATTAAACGATCCAACAAATAAAGTAATTGATAAATGGAAAAGACCAAATGGATTAATTATTAAAAAAGTTTCAACTCCAATTGGAGTAATTGGTATTATTTATGAGAGCAGACCAAATGTTACATCAGATGTTGCAAGCTTATGTTTTAAATCAGGTAATGTAGTAATTCTTAGAGGTGGATCGGAAGCATATAATTCAAACAAAATCTTCGCTAGATTATTTCGAGATGCTCTTAGAAAAAACAATATTGATCAAAATTACGTTCAAATAATAAAAGATAAAAATAGAAAATCTGTAGACTACATGTTGTCAAAAATGAAAAATTTTATTGATGTTATAATTCCAAGAGGTGGAAAAAACTTAGTTAGAAAAGTACAAAACTTATCCTCTGTTCCAATAATTGGACATTTAGAAGGAATTTGTCATACTTATATTGATAAAGATGCAGATTTAAATATGGCAATAGAAGTTGTTCATAATGCAAAATTAAGAAATACAAGTATTTGTGGTGCTACAGAAACAATTTTGATGCATAAAAAAATCTTAAAAAAATTTTGTAATCCTATATTAGAAAAATTAAGTAAAAATAATTGTGAGATATTTGCTGATAATACTATTAGAAAAAATTTTATTGGTAAATCTAAAAAGGCAACAGATTCAGATTGGTCTAAAGAATATTTGTCTGCAAAAGTTTCAGTTAAGTCTGTAAATAATATTGTTGAAGCAATCAATCATATCAATAAATATGGAACAATGCATACCGATAGTATTATTACTAAAAATAAAAAAAGTGCTAATTTATTTTTAAAAAATATAAAAAGTTCTATAGCAATGCATAATACTTCAACTCAATTTGCTGATGGAGGAGAATTTGGATTTGGAGGTGAAGTTGGAATTTCAACAAATACTCTACCACCTAGAGGACCTGTTGGTTTAAATCAATTAATTTCATATAAATATGAAGTTCTAGGAAAAGGACAAATAAGAAATTAAATTGAAAAAGAATTATAAAAAAAAAATTGGAATCCTTGGGGGATCATTTGATCCTGCTCATAAAGGTCATCTTAAAATTTCTACTGAAGCAAAAAAAAATTTTAAAATTAATAAAATAATTTGGGCTGTTACACAAAAAAATCCCTTTAAATCAAAAAGTAAATTTACTCTTAAAAAGAGAATTGAAATTGCAAAAAAAATTACAAAAAGATATAAATTTATTTCAGTTAAGTTTTATGAAGATAAAATAAAATCAAATAAAATAATCAATTTAATAAATTATATAAAGAGAAAAAATATTAAATCAGAAATTTTTTTTTTAATGGGAGCGGATAATTTAATTTCATTTCATAAATGGTATAAATGGCAAAAAATTTCATCAAAGTGTAACATTTTAGTTTTCGATAGAACAAAATATAAATCAAAATCATTAAAATCTTTGGCTTTTAAAAAGATTAGTAAAAAAAGATTGGCGTTTATAAAATTTAAAAAAGTAAATATTTCATCTTCTAAATTGAGAAAAATTTGATAAAATTTATTTAATTAATGGACAAAATTTCGAATCTAAAAAAAATAATAATTAGCACGCTAGATTCGAATAAAGCTATTGACATAGTATCAATTGATTTGAAAAATAAGTCATCTATGGCTGATCATATGATTATTGCTAGTGGCACTTCATCTAGACACATTCAGGCTCTTTCGGAGCAAGTTTTAGAAAAGTTTAAAAATAATGGTATTATTAATTGTAAAATTGAAGGAAAAGATAGCAATGATTGGAAGTTAATAGATGGAATAGATTTGATAGTGCACATATTTAATCCAGAAAAAAGAAAATTTTATGAGCTTGAAAAAATATGGTCTGAGTTAATACCAAAAGAAAAAATTATAATATGAAAAAAAAATTAAAAATAATATTTTTTAGTATAATTTTATTTATTTTTTCAAAAATTAGTTTTGCTGCTAATGATAAAAATATTTATGACAAAATTGATTTATTTGGTGAAGTTTTAGATAAAATAAATAAAGAGTACGTAGATGAAGTTAACCATAGTGATGCGATGGATGCTGCAATAAATGGTGTCTTACAATCATTAGACCCTTATTCTGCCTATATGTCTCCAGATACTTTTAAAGAAATGGAAACTGAAACAAGTGGAAAGTTTGGCGGTTTAGGAATAGAGGTGGGAATGGAATTTGGTGTAGTAAAGGTAATTACACCAATGGATAATTCTCCTGCTGAAAAAGAAGGTGTAAAAGCTGGCGACTATATTGTGAAAATAAATGGAACACAGGTTCAAGGTAAAACTTTATCTGAAGCAGTAGAACTAATGAGGGGTCCAGTTGGATCTAAGCTAGAAATAACAATTAGAAGGAAAGGAGTAAAAAAAGCTTTAGTATTTGAAATCACAAGAGAAATTATAGAAGTAAAGTCAGTAAAATCAAAAATAATTGATGATAATGTTGGTTATATAAGACTGACTGCATTTAATGAAAATAGTTCAAAGCAAGTGAAGGATAGAATAAAAAAATTCAAAAAAAATAAAATTAACAAATATGTACTTGATCTAAGAAACAACCCTGGAGGACTACTATCACAAGCCGTTAAAATATCAGATTTTTTCCTAGATAATGGGGAAATTGTATCTACCAAAAGTAGAAAATCATTTGAAAATAAAAAATATTTTGCAAAACAAGGAGACATAATTGATGGGGAAACTCTAGTAGTTTTAATTAATTATGGATCTGCATCTGCATCTGAAATAGTTGCAGGGGCTCTTAAAGATCATAAAAGAGCAATCTTAATTGGAGAAAATTCATATGGGAAGGGATCTGTTCAATCTATTATACCTTTGAAAAATAATGGAGCTATAAGATTAACAATTTCTAAATATTATTTGCCTTCTGGAGAATCTATTTCTGGGACTGGTATTACACCAGATATAGAGGTTGAAGAAAGTTCAGATGAATTCCGAATTGGTACAGAAACTGATAACCAATTAGATTTTGCTATTACATTGCTCAATGGCTAATTAATAAATGAAGAAAAATTTTTCTAAATTACCTCTAAGAAAAGGAGTGGGAATAGTTTTGTTAAACAAGAAAAATAAAGTTTTTGTTGCAAAAAGAATTGATAATCCAAAAAATTTTTGGCAGATGCCTCAGGGAGGCGTTGATGAAAATGAAGACTATTATCAAGCTGCTTTAAGAGAATTAAAAGAAGAAACTAGTATCGTGACTGTAAAACTTATTCATGAAATTGACAAAAAATTAACTTATATACTGCCTAATCATCTAATAGGAATTATTTGGAAAGGTAGATTTAAAGGTCAAAAACAAAAATGGTTTGTTATGAGATTTGTTGGAAACGATTCAGAAATTAACATAAAAACAAAAAAACCTGAATTCTTAGATTGGAAATGGATTGATTTAGAAGATCTGACAAAAATAGCTGTAAGCTTTAAACTTGATGTATATAAAAATCTTAAACAAGAAATAACTAAAATATTAAACTAATTTAGATTAAGGTTTTTTAAAACTTCTATTTTTTGATCAATTAAGTATTTTTTTTGGTCATCAATATTCTCTTCAATTGATTCCTTTTCTGCTTGTTTAAGGATTTGGTCTATTTTATTTCTATCTAAGTCAGACATATTATAAATTGAGCTTGTTAAAATTGATAAATTATTATCTTTAAATTCAACAATTCCATCTTCAACAAAATATTTTTTTTCTTCTGATTTTGAATAAACTTTTATTATGCCTGGTTTTAGAAAAGAAATAATTGAAATATGATCTCTTAAAATTCCCATTTCACCTTCAAATGCAGGTACAACTACTTCTGTAACATCTTCTTTCGACAAAAAAGATTTTTCGGGATTTACTATTTCAACTTTAAATTCTTCACTCATTAGGCAACATCTTTTGCCATTTTCTCGGCTTTTTCAATTGCCTCTTCGATTGTACCAACCATATAAAAGGCTGCTTCTGGTAAGTGATCATATTCACCTTTGCAAATTGCATCAAATCCTTTAATTGTAGATTCTAAATCAACTAATTTTCCTGGAGAACCTGTAAAAACTTCTGCAACAAAAAATGGTTGGGACAAAAATCTTTGAATTTTTCTAGCTCTTGCAACAATTAGTTTGTCTTCTTCGGATAGTTCATCCATACCCAAAATTGCAATAATATCTTGTAAAGATTTGTATGTTTGTAAAATTTTTTGAACTTCCCTTGCAACTCTATAATGCTCATCACCAACGATTCTTGGATCCAATATTCTAGAAGTTGAGTCTAGTGGATCAACAGCTGGATAAATTCCAAGTTCAGCGATTTGTCTTGATAAAACAGTTGTTGCATCTAGGTGAGCAAAAGATGTTGCTGGAGCTGGATCAGTTAAGTCATCAGCAGGAACATATATTGCCTGAACAGATGTAATAGAGCCTTTATTGGTTGTGGTAATTCTTTCTTGTAAATTTCCCATATCAGTAGCTAAAGTTGGTTGATATCCAACTGCTGATGGAATTCTTCCTAATAGCGCTGATACTTCAGAACCGGCTTGTGTAAACCTAAAAATATTATCCACGAAAAAAAGTACATCTTGTCCTTCTTGATCTCTAAAATATTCTGCAACTGTTAGTCCTGTAAGAGCAACTCTTGATCTTGCACCTGGTGGTTCATTCATTTGTCCATAAACTAATGCAGCTTTTGATCCAGGTCCTTCCGGTTTAATTACTCCAGATTCTATCATTTCATGATAAAGATCATTTCCTTCTCTAGTTCTCTCTCCAACTCCAGCAAAAACAGAAAAGCCACCATGTGCTTTTGCAATATTATTAATTAATTCCATAATAATTACTGTTTTTCCAACTCCTGCACCCCCAAACAAACCAATTTTACCTCCCTTTGCATAGGGTGCTAATAGATCTACTACTTTTATTCCAGTTACTAAAATTTCTGTTTCAGTTGATTGATCATTAAACTCTGGTGCAGCTCTATGAATAGGCCAGCTTTCTTTAGTTTTAACTTCACCCTTTTCATCAATAGGTTCACCTATAACATTGACAATTCTTCCTAATGTTTCGGGCCCGACTGGAACTTTAATTGGAGAACCAGTATCAGTAACTTCGTCTCCTCTTTTTAGTCCTTCAGTTGCATCCATTGCAATCGTTCGAGCACTTGACTCTCCTAAGTGCTGTGCGACTTCTAAAACAAGTCTGTTGCCACTGTTGTTGCATTCTAAGGCAGTTAAAATCTCAGGTAACTCTCCATCAAATTTAACATCTACTACTGCTCCAATAACCTGTGTAATTTTTCCTTTTCTCATAATTATAAACTTTCTGCTCCTGATATTATTTCGATTAATTCTTTAGTAATTGCAGCTTGACGACTTCTATTATACTGAATTGTAAGTTTGTCCACCATTTCACCTGCATTTCTTGTTGCATTATCCATAGCGCTCATTCTTGAACCTTGCTCGCTAGCTGAATTCTCTAACATTGCTTTAAAAATCTGTGTAGAAATATTTTTAGGTAATAAGTTACTTAAAATTTCATCTTCTTCTGGTTCAAATTCATAACTACTGTCAGAATTAGCCTCTTTTTCTTCATTAGATTTCAAAGGTATAATTTGCTGTTCTTGTGGTATTTGAGTAATAACATTTTTAAATTGATTATAAAAAATTGCACATACATCAAATTCTTTTTTTTCAAATCTATCAATTATAATTTTGCCAACCTTATCAGCATCAAAATAATTAATATTTTTAGAATCTTTAAATGAAATTTTTTCTATTATATTATCTTTATATTGTCTTTTTAATTGATCATAACCTTTAGATCCAACAGTTATAATTTTTAATATTTTATTTTCTTTTAATATTTTTTGAAAATACTGTTTTGCTTTTTTAATAATATTTGTATTAAAACCTCCACACAAACCTCTATCTGAGGTCATCACAACACATAAATGAGTTTTTTCCTCTCCAGTTCCAGTAAGTAGTTTTGGTGCATTTT
>CACENP010000020.1 GCA_902560815.1 uncultured Pelagibacteraceae bacterium | reverse complement strand
TGTTTTTACCTCTTCTAATTTTAGAATTGGTTTTTTTGGTGGAATTAAATAATTAGCTACTTTGTTTGACTTTTGTTCTTTAGTTATAACTGGTTTACTTTTCGGAAGAATAACTTTCTCATTTGCTTGTACAGAAAAAGTACCCTTGAAGAAGATCAAAATAATTATAGCAAATTTTAAAAGCTTTTTTTTCATAATAAATTTAATGAATCGTTAGTAATTTATGTTATAAGATGTCATGTTTAAAGGTTCAAATGTAGCACTTATAACACCATTCAAAGATAATAATCTAGATGAAGAAAATTATATTAAATTAATTAATTTTCATTTAGAAAATAATACTAATGGCCTAGTTCCAGCAGGCACCACTGGTGAATCTCCAACATTAAGTCACAAAGAGCATGAAAAAGTAATTGAATTATGCATTAATGAAGCTAAAGGCAAAATTCCTGTAATTGCTGGAACAGGATCTAATTCTACAGAAGAGGCCGTAGCTTTAACTAAACATGCCGAAAAAGCTGGAGCTGATGGAGCTTTAGTTGTTACTCCTTATTATAACAAACCTACACAAGAGGGTTTGTATCAGCATTATAAATCTATAAATGATAATACTAGTCTACCAATTATAATTTATAATATTCCAAGTAGATGTGTAATAGACATGTCAGTAGATACAATGGCAAGGTTATTTGAACTTAAGAATATTGTTGGAGTGAAAGATGCTACAGGAGATTTAAATAGACTTGATCAAACTATAAAAAAGCTAGGGCCAGAATTTATACAGCTTACAGGAGAAGACGGACTTGCTTTTGAATTTAATAAAAGAGGTGGCGTAGGAATTATTTCTGTTACAGCAAATATAGCTCCAAAACTTTGTTCTGATATGCAAAAATATTCTAAATCAAAAATTGATAATGAAATTAAAGAAGCCGAAAGAATAGATCAAATGTTACAGCCACTACACAAGTCTTTATTTATAGAAAGTAATCCAGCTCCAGTAAAATATGCTGCAATGTTATTAGGATTATGCAGTGATGAAATAAGACTTCCATTAGTTAAAATTAAAAAGGAAACACAGGAAAAAGTTAAAAAAGCTTTATCGACAGCCAAACTTATTAGTTAATGAAAAGAAAAACCAATCCTGGTTTAAAAATTATTTGTTTAAACCGGAAAGCAAGTTTTAATTATTTTTTCCATGAATTAATTGAAGCTGGAATAGTTTTAAAAGGATCAGAAATCAAATCTATTAGAACTGGAAAAGTTAATATTGCAGATTCTTACGGCATAGAAAAAAACGGTGAAATTTACTTAATTAATTCTCACATAGCATCTTATAAAGAAGCAAGTTATTCAAATCATAATCCGACCGATGAAAGAAAACTTTTACTAAATAAAAAAGAAATTAATAAACTTACAGGTAAAATTAATGCTGAAGGATACACTATAGTTCCTACAAAAATGTATTTTAAAAAAGGTAAAGCTAAAATTGAAATTGCAGTTGCCAAAGGAAAAAAACAATATGACAAAAGAGAAACTAAAAAAAATAAAGATTGGAACCGTGACAAAGCAAGGTATTTCAGAAAATCAAGTTAATACAGCTTTTTTAGGTATTGGATCTAATATCGGAAATAAGAAAAGAAATATTGAGAAAACTAAATTTCTTTTACAAATAAACTCTATTAAAGTTATAAAAAGTTCAAATATTTACGAAACTTACTCTTGGCCTAATAAAAACCAGCCAAAATTTTATAATATTGTAATTAAAGTCATGACAAATTTAAAACCAGAAAATTTGTTTTATGTAATAAAAAATATTGAAAAAGAATTAGGTAGAAAAAAAGCACTAATCAATGAACCTAGAATATGCGATATTGATATTCTCGATTATAAAGGAAAAATTTATAAATTAGATGTTAATAATAATAAGCTATTAATTCCTCATCCCAGACTTCAAGATAGAAATTTTGTTTTATTTCCCTTATTTGAGATACAAAAAAACTGGCAACATCCTATAAAAAAAACAAAAATTAAGGATTTAATAAAAAAATTAGACGATTCTGCTCTTTACTCTATTAAACAAATTTAAATAAATGATATAATTTATCAATGTTAAATTCAGAAGAATTAATAACCAAAGTCAAGTCTTACAATAAGTTTTTAAATCCAGAAACTTTAACCAAGGCTTATAATTTTGCTTTAAAAGCACATGAAAAACAGAAAAGAGACGAGGGTTCACCTTATATTATACATCCTGTAGCTGTAGCAAATATTTTAACGGAATTAAAATTGGATAGCGCAACAATAGCAACTGGACTTTTACACGATACAATAGAAGACACTCATGCAACATACCAAACTATCAAAGAAGAATTTGGTATTGAAGTTGCAGATCTAGTTGATGGTGTAACAAAAATTTCTGAATTTGAAAATCAAGCAATATCTAATTCAAAAGCTGAAAATTTTAGGAAACTTATTTTAGCAACATCAAAGGATATAAGAGTTTTACTAGTTAAGCTTGCTGATAGGTTGCACAATATGCGAACAATTAAATTTGTTACTAGTAAAGAAAAACAAACAAGAAAAGCTACAGAAACTATGGAAATATATGCACCATTAGCTGATAGGATGGGCATGAATAGAATTAGAGATGAACTTGAAGATCTTTCATTTCAAGTATTGAACTTTGAAGCTAGAGAATTAATTAAAAATAGACTTGATGAAATAAAAGAAAACAGAACAACAAACATTAAAAATGTATCTAATGAATTTACAGACATATTAAAACAGAATGGCCTGGATTCAGAAATTGTTGGAAGAGAAAAAACACCTTTTTCAATCTGGAGAAAAGTACAAAAAAAAAGAGTTTCGCTTGAACAAATAACTGACATCATTGGTTTTAGGATAATATTAAATAATACAGACGATTGTTATAAAGCTCTAGGAGTATTTCACTCAGAGTATAATTGTATACCTGGTAAATTTAAGGACTACATCTCTTCACCAAAAATAAATAATTATCAATCAATACATACAGCAGTCATTGGACCAAATAAAAGACCAATAGAAATCCAAATTAGAACCAGACCGATGCATGATTTTGCTGAAAGAGGAATAGCATCACATTGGAAATATAAATCATCTGAAAAATTTAATTCGTTAACTTGGAAAGAATATGACTGGTTGAAGGATTTGGTTGAAATTATAGAAAAAAATGAAAATCCAGAACACTATTTTGAATACACGAAATTACAAATGTTTCAGGAAAATGTATTCTGCTTTACACCTAAAGGAATGATTATAAAGTTACCTAAACACGCCACACCAATAGATTTTTCATATGCTGTTCATACTAAAATAGGAGATGCCGCTATTGGTTGTGAAATTAATGGAAAAGAAAGTGCATTACAAAGCACTTTGGTAAATGGAGATGTAGTTAAAATAATAACATCGAAGAAAGCTTCGCCATCATTACATTGGTTAACTTCAACAAAAACAGGTAAAGCAAGGGCTGCAATAAGAAGATATTGGCAATATAGAGACGGTTCTGAAGTACATAGATCTAAAGAATATAGAACTACATTATGGATTTCTTTAATTGATCAACCAGGAAAACTAGGCGATGTTACTACAATGATTGGAGAGAATAGAGTTAATATTTCTAGCGTTGAAATGGTAGAAAAAACGGAAAAAGCAATAAATTTTAGATTTAATCTTATAATTAATGACTTGAAGAACTTTACAAAACTTATAAGTGAGCTAAAACAAAAAGAATATAACTTCAAAATTATAAGACATAAAAATAAAAAATATGCTTTCATTAAAAAACTCTTTAGCGGTTTTAAGAAAAACTAATGCTCTATTAGAAGGTCACTTTATATTATCATCAGGACTTCATTCTCCAAGTTATGTTCAGTGTGCTAAATTATTAAGCAATCCATCTAAAGCTAGTAAAATTTGTTTATCTTTAAGTAAAAAAATTAAAAAAAAAATTAAAAAAATAGATTTAATATTATCACCCGCAATGGGCGGTATTATAATTGGATATGAAATAGGAAAATTATTAAAAAAAGAAACAATTTTTTGTGAAAGAGTAAGTGGTAAGTTTGTACTTAGACGAGGTTTTAATATAAAAAAAAATTCAAGAGTTTTAATTGTTGAAGATGTAATAACAACAGGAAAATCTAGTTTAGAATGTGTTAATTTGATTAAAAAATCTCGTGCAAATCTTGCTGGTTTTGCATGTATAATTGATAGATCAAATAACAAAACCTTAAAGATTAAAAAAAAAATTGTTTCACAAATTAAATTAAATATTCCTACTTATAAAAAACAAAACTTACCTTCTAATTTAAAAAATATTCCAATCACAAAGCCAGGTAGCAGATATTTAAAATGAAAAGATTAGGGGTTAACATCGACCATGTTGCAACAATCAGAAATGCTAGAGGTGGAGCTCATCCCAATCCACTAGAAATTTCTAAGCAAGCAATTAAGTTCGGCGCAGATTCTATTACAATACATCTTCGTGAAGACAGAAGACATATAAATGACAATGACCTTAAAAAAATAGTAAAAACAAAAATTCCATTAAATCTAGAATTAGCATGTGATTATAAAATGATGAAAATTGCTTTAAAAAATAATCCAACTTTTGTCTGCCTGGTACCAGAAAAAAGAAAGGAAATAACAACTGAAGGTGGATTAAATTTAATTAAATACTTCAAGAAAATTAAATTTATTGTTAATAGATTAAATAATAAAAAAATTAGAACCAGTTTATTTATAAATCCATCATTAAGAGATGTTTTATATTCAAAAAAAATTAATGCTAAATGTATAGAAATTCACACTGGAAAGTTATCTAATTTAATTAAAACTAATAAAAACTATAAACACGAGCTTAAAAAAATTAAGCGTTGTTCAAAGTATGCGAATTCTTTAGGTATAGAAGTTCATGCTGGTCATGGCATGGATTATAAAACGGCAAAAATACTATCAAAAATTGATGAAATTAAAGAATTTAATATTGGTCATTTTATTATTGGTGAAGCTATATCTATAGGTTTGATGAATGTTATTAAAAGATTTAAAAAAATTATAAGAAAATAATGACTATAAATGGTATTGGCATAGATATTGTTGAAAATAATAGAATTAAAAAATTAATAAAAAATAAACAATTTGTTCTTCGTGTTTTTTCAAAAATTGAAATTAATAACTCTAAAAAAATAAAAGATAATACAAATTATTTTGCCAAAAGATTTGCTGCAAAAGAATCATTATCAAAAGCAATAGGGACAGGCTTTAGAAATGGTATAAATTTTAAAGATATTTCTATTACAAATGATAAATATGGTAAACCAAACTTTAAATTAAATAATAATGTTAAAAAACTTATTTATTCCAAATATAAGATAAAAAAATTTAAAATTTCACTATCTTTGGCCGATGAAAAAAAATATTCTATAGCTTTTTCAGTGATTCATAAATGATTAGTAAAAATACTATAATCGATAATATTAAAACATTATTTTACGCTTTAATAATTGCTGTAATAATTCGATCAATATTTTTGCAACCTTTTTATATACCATCCTCTTCAATGGAACCAAATTTGCTAGTAGGTGATAGACTATTTGTTACAAAATATTCTTATGGATATAGCAAACATTCATTTCCATTTAGCCCAAACATTTTTAATGGAAGGATTTTATTTTCACAACCAAAAGTTGGCGATGTAGTTGTATTTAAAACTCCAGTAGATAATAGAACTGATTATATTAAAAGATTAATAGGTTTACCTGGTGATGAAATTCAATTTTTAGACGGAGATCTATACATTAACAATAATCAAATATTGAAAACATCAATTAAATCAGGCGAAAATGTTTTTTGTGGAAACGATAAAATTAATGTTAATTTTTTTAATGAGAAATTGCCAAATGGAAAGATTTATAAAAGTGTATATAGATCAGATTATAGTTTCCAAAATTCTGATAAATTTGTAGTTCCTGATAAACATTATTTTTTTCTAGGCGATAATAGAGATTGTTCAAAAGATAGTAGATTTTTATCCGAAGTTGGTTATGTACATCAAGACAATCTTGTTGGAAAAGCTCAATTTTTGTTTTTTTCATCTGACTATAGAATTGGCAGTATATTTAAATTTTGGAAATGGAACAAAATTATTAGATTTAATAGATTTTTTAAAAAAATTAATTAATGAATGATAAGATAATAAATTTACAAAAAAGAATTAATATTAAATTTAAAAATTTAAATAATTTAAAAAAGTCAATAACACATAAAAGCTATGACTCTTTTAACAATTATGAAAAATTAGAATTTTTAGGAGATAGAATTTTAGGCTTTGTTATTTCAAAAAAATTAATTGAATTATATCCTAATGAAAAAGAAGGAGTTCTTGACAAAAAATTAGCATCCCTAGTAAATAAAAATAAATGCTTAGAAGTAGCTAAAATAATAGGTTTAGAAAAGTTCATTTTAGTTGGCAACAAAAATTCAAAAAATAAAGTTGAAAACAAGATTGTGGCAGATTCTATTGAAGCCTTAATCGGTGCTATTTATTATGACAAAGGTTTTGAAATTTCTGAAAAATTTATTTTAAATATGTGGAAAGGTTTTATTAGTTCATCAGAAGAAACTATAATTGATTCTAAAACAAAACTTCAGGAGTATTCCTTAAAAAAATTTAAAACTTTACCAATTTATAAACTGATATCAAAATCTGGCCCAAAGCATAAACCAAAATTTATAATATCTGTTAGGTTGCAAGATAGTAAATTTTTTAATGGACAAGGTGATTCAAAAAAAAAAGCTGAACAAGATGCAGCTAAAAATTTGTTAAATAATTCAAAAATTTTATGATTTGGTCTGATTATGGTTATTTATTAGAAAAAAATAAATTTGGTGAGAACTCTATTATAACTCAATTTTTTACAGAAAATCATGGAAAAATTTCTGGGATTATATATGGAGCTACATCAAAGAAAATAAGAAATTATCTTCAGATTGGAAATAAATTTTATATTACATATAATTCTAAAAACGAAAATAAATTAGGATATTTAAAGATTGAAATTGAAAAGATATTAACACCTGCATTTTTTGAAGATAGAAAAAAACTTTTATGTATCTTGTCATCAATGAATTTAATTAAATTACTAACTGTCGAAAACCAATCTAATATAAAAATATATAATCTTATTGATAATTTTTATTGTCTTTTAGAAAGTTCCAATTGGATTAATAAATTGATTTTCTGGGAATTGGAATTATTGAAGCTCATTGGTTATGACCTTGAATTAAAAAATATTGTAAGCGAAGAAGTTGTAGATGGAAAAAAACTTTATTTTGTATCAAATAATAATGACAAAAAGTATGTTCCAAACTTTATTGTTGAAAATAATAACGAGATAGATGATTTTAAGCAAATATCTAATGGATTAAAATTAATTACAGATTATTTAGATAAATCAATACTTAGACCGAATAATATTTCTCATCCTAGATCAAGAATTGATTTTTTAAACACATTAAAAGAGTAAGTTTTATTTCAAATCTTTTGCTATTTTATTTGCAAAATAAGTTACAACTGCATTAGCCCCGGCTCTTTTGAAACCGGTTAATACCTCTATGATTGTATTTTTGTCAATTATTCCATTTTTAATTCCATTACAAATTAAACTATACTCTCCTGAAACTTGATAAGCCAAAACTGGAATTTTAAAATTCTCTTTAATTGATCTTATTACATCAAGATAAGGCATTCCAGGTTTTACCATTACCATATCAGCACCTTCTTTTATGTCTAACGCAACTTCTCTTATTGCTTCTAAGTTATTACCATAGTCCATTTGGTATGTTTTTTTATCACCCTTAAGAAGGCTTTTTGAGCCAACTGCATTTCTAAAAGGACCATAGAAACTTGATGCATATTTAACAGCATAAGATAAAATTTGAACATCCTTAAGTTTATTTTTGTCTAAATTCTTTCTTATTTCTCCTATTCTTCCATCCATCATATCTGATGGAGAAATTACATCACAACCCATTTGAGCTTGTATTAATGATTGTTTGACCAATATTTCTACGGTTTCATCATTTAGTATTTTACCTTTGTTCAAAAGACCATCATGGCCATGCGTAGTGTAAGGATCGAGTGCTACGTCACACATTATGCCAATAGAGTTTTTATATTTTTTTTTAATATATTGAATTGCTTTGCATACCAAATTTTCTTCATTAAGTGACTCAGAACCCGAATCATTTTTTAATCTTTTTGATGTATATGGAAATAACGCAACCATTGGAATTCTATTATAAACAGCTTTATCAACAATTTCAGATAATCTATTTATGCTGTATCTATAAATATCTGGCATAGCTTTAATTGATTGTTTTTTATTATTTCCATCAACAAGAAATATTGGAAGAATCAAATCATTTACTGACAAAGTGTTTTCTCTAACAAGTCTTCGTGACCAATCTGAGTTTCTGTTTCTTCTAAGTCTTAAATTGGGATATTTTCCAGTGATAATCATTCTCAATAATTTTTATATGCGACAAAAGTTATATGTATTATAATTATAAATAAAGTATTTATTTAAGCACATGAGTAATGTTACATCTTTAACTGAAATAAAAACTACTAAAATCGCAGGCGATTTTCAAAAGCAAGATATTAATTTTGATATAGATAAGCTTAGAAATGCGTGCAATGAAGTTCTAAAAATAAAAGGTTTCGATACAAGTTTAGGAATCCCTCATTTTGCAGCTATTTCATTAAATCAAATTCCAGGAGATCCTGACTCTATTAAAGGAAGTAAAGTAAGAGGTGTTTATTGGACGAAGCCTGACTCAACTGGAGTTGAAGTATCAAGAGATGTAAAGATTGATGAAAGTAAATATACAGAATTTGTGAAAGATTTTGAACATACATACTTCAAAGAAGTCTTTGAAGAATTATCTAAAAAATATAAATTGGGAAGAGTAAGACTTTTATTGAAAGAACCTAGATCAACGTTAAGTTGGCACAGAGATCCTGAGCCAAGACTTCATATTCCTATATATACAAACCCAGGAGCTATTATGGTAATTGATAAAAGAGCACAACATATGCCAGCTGATGGCTCAGTATGGGTTACTAATAATTTAAAATATCACAATGCATTTAATGGTGGAGAAGAAAATAGAGTCCATTTAGTTGCATGTGTTTTGGACTATAAATTTAATTAATTTTAGTTTATAAATTTACTTAAGTTGAAAAAGATTTTTATTGCATCCGATCACGCTGGCTATAAATTAAAAAATAGCATTACATCAAAAATAAATAAAATTATTGATCTTGGCCCAAAATCTTCTGATTCAGTAGATTACCCTGATTACGCAAAAAAGTTAGCTAAAAGAGTCGCATCAAATAATGGAAGCTTTGGTATTTTAATTTGTGGATCTGGAATGGGAATGGCCATTGCAGCCAATAAAACAAAGAATATTAGAGCTGCCTTATGCTATAGTAAGAAAAATACTAAATTATCTAGATTGCATAATAACGCAAACATCATTACATTAGGAGAAAGGTTGATTAATAAAAATAAAGCTATTAGCCTTATAAAAATTTTCTTAAGTACAAAATTTGAAGGTGGCAGACACTTAAGGAGAGTTAAAAAAATTTAGTTATGTCTAGTGAAAGCAAATATTTAAACGATCAATATAAAAGTTTTTTTGAAGACAGTTTATCTAAAACTGATCCAGATCTATACAAGGCTATTAATGATGAATTACAGAGGCAGCAGGAACATATCGAATTAATCGCTTCTGAAAACATTGTTTCTCAAGCAGTGTTAGAAGCGCAGGGATCTGTTTTAACTAACAAATATGCAGAAGGTTATTCAGGTAAAAGATATTACAATGGATGCGAACATGTAGACGTTGCTGAAAACTTGGCAAATGAAAGATTAAAAAAATTATTTAATTGTAAATTTGCAAATTCCCAACCTCATTCAGGTGCTCAAGCAAATGGAGCGACATTTTTAGCTTTACTCAAACCGGGTGATACATTTATGGGAATGAGCCTTAACTCCGGTGGTCACATTACTCACGGATTAAAAATTTCAATGTCTGGTAAATGGTTTAATCCAATAGGTTACGATGTAGATAAAGAGTCTGAACTTATTGATTATGATCATGTTGAAAAATTAGCATTAGAGCACAAACCTAAACTTATAATAGCCGGTGGAAGTGCTTATTCTAGAGTAATAGACTTTAAAAGATTTAGAGAAATATGCGATAAGGTAGATGCGTATCTTATGGTCGACATGGCTCATTTTTCAGGTTTAGTGGCCGGAAAAGGATATCCAAATCCATGTGATCATGCACATGTTGTAACTTCAACTACCCATAAAGTTTTTAGAAGTGCAAGAGGTGGTATTATTTTAACAAACCATGAAGATATAGCAAAAAAAATTAACACTGCAGTTTTTCCTGGTTACCAAGGAGGACCATTAATGCATATCATTGCAGCTAAGGCAGCAGGGTTTCTAGAAGCGCTAAGACCCGATTTTAAAGATTATATTAAATCAGTACTAGCTAATGCAAAAATTTTGTCTGAAACTTTAAAAAATAATGGTTTTAAAATTTATTCTGGAGGAACTGACACACATTTAATGTTAGTTGATTTAAGACCTTTTAAAGTTAAAGGAAATTTAGCTGCTGAAAGCTTATCTAGAGCAAACATAACATGTAATAAAAATGGTATTCCATTTGATTCTGAAAGCCCAATGATAACATCTGGTATTAGACTTGGATCTCAAGCGGCAACAACAAGAGGTTTTGGTTTAAAGGAATTTGAAAAAGTAGGTGAATTAATCACTAAAGTAATCGATGGATTATCTAAAAATCCAAATGACAATACTAAGGTAGAAGATGAAGTTAGAAAGCAAGTTGTTTCTCTTTGTTTATCATTTCCTATATATAAAAATTTAAGAAAATGATTTGTCCTTGTGAAAAAAAAGGTGAAACTTCAGTAGTTGATTCACGTCCTACCGAAGACGGGACAGCTATTAGAAGAAGAAGACTTTGTGAGTGTGGTGAAAGATTTACAACATTTGAGAGAATTCAAATTAGAGAATTAATGGTTGTTAAAAAAAATGGAAGAAAATCACCTTTTGATAGAGATAAACTCTCAAAATCTATTTATATCGCTCTTAAAAAGCGACCAATAGATACTGAAACTGTAGAGAAGTTCATAACTAACATTTCAAGATCTTTAGAAGAATTAGGTCAAAGTGAAATTACTTCAAATACAATTGGCACAATGGTTATGGATGGTTTAAAAAATTTAGATCCAGTAGCTTATGTTAGATTTGCATCAGTTTATCGAAATTTTAGAGAAGAAAAAGATTTTATTCAATTCGTAGATAAAATTGATGTCTTCAAAAAAAAGATAAATCAAATACTTTAGATAAGTATTTCATGAGTATAGCCATGAATTTAGCCAAAGAAAGAATTGGTTTAACTGGATTAAACCCATCTGTTGGTTGCGTTATAGTTAAAAATAATAAAATTTTATCTTTTGGTCAAACAGGTTTTAGTGGAAGACCACATGCTGAAACTGTTGCTATAAATAAATGTAAAAAGAATGACCTTTGTGGTTCATCAATTTATATTACAATGGAACCCTGTACTCATTATGGTAAAACCCCACCATGCACAAATCAAATTATAAAATCAAAAATTAAAACAGTAATTTATTCATCAAATGATATTGATAAAAGAACTTCCAATAAAGCATTTTCACTTTTAAGATCAAAAAAAATTAACGTTAAAAAAGGATTATTAAAATCTGAAAGTAAAAAAATTTATACAAATTATTTTAATCAAAAAAAATATAAAAAACCATTTGTTGCTGCCAAAATAGCATGTTCTAATGATTATTATACAAAATCAAGAAGTAAATTTATAACAAACGAATACTCTAGAAATGTTTCTCACCTCTTAAGATATAAGTTTGACTCAATTCTAACATCATATAAAACTGTTAATAATGATAATTCAAAACTGACTTGTAGAATTAAAGGATTAGAAAATCATTCTCCCAAAAGACTAATTATTGATAAAGATTTAAAAATTAACAACAAATCTATTGTAATTAATGATAAATACAAAAATAACACTATTATTTTTCATTCAGCTAGTGATAAAAAAAAAATAAGATATTTTAAGTCAAAAGGTATCAAGCTTATTTATACAGACTTAGATTTTAATAACAATGTTGATTTAAAGAAAGTATTTTTGAAAGTATATAGTATTGGAATTGGATCAATAATCATTGAGGGTGGAAAATTATTGACTAATAGTATTTTAAAAGACAAATTGATAAATGAATTTTATTTATTTAAAAGTAAAAAAAATTT
>CACENP010000019.1 GCA_902560815.1 uncultured Pelagibacteraceae bacterium | reverse complement strand
TTCCGAACTTAATCGAAGTTCAAAAAAATTCCTATAAAGAATTAACAGAAAATAAAGATAAAGATAAAGTAGATCAAAATTTAATTAAAGGGTTCGACAGAGTTTTTAAAAGCATATTTCCAATTGAAGATATGAATGACAAAGCTACATTAGAATATGTATCTTATAGATTAGAAAAACCTAAGTTTGACGTTGAAGAATGTATAACAAGAGGTTTAACATATTCTGCTGCATTAAAATGTACATTAAGACTAGTAGTATATGAAATAGATCAGGAAAATAATACAAAAGATATTTTGTCAGCAAAGGAACAGGAAGTTTATATGGGAGAAGTTCCAATGATGACTAATAGTGGAACATTTATTACAAATGGAGTTCAAAGAGTTGTTGTTAACCAGATGCATAGAAGTCCAGGCGTATTTTTTGATCATGACAAAGGAAAATCACATGCCAGTGGAAAATATCTTTTTAATTGTAGAGTTATACCGAATAGAGGTTCATGGTTAGACTTTGAATTTGATGTAAAAGATTTTTTATATTTTAGAATCGACAGAAAAAAAAAGATTTATGTTACAACATTATTGCAGGCTTTAGGTTATTCAAAAAACGATATTGTAAATGAATTTTATGAAAATGAAAATTATACTTATGATGAAAAAGTTAAAAAATGGAAGACAAAATTTGATCCTGAAAATTATAAAGCAAAAAACTTTTCAGAAGAAGTAATTGACGCAAAAAATAATAAAATAATTGTTAAAATTGGTGAAAAGATTAATTTTTTAACAGCAAAAAAATTAGCAAATGATGGTCTAAAAGAAATTTTTGTATCCAATCAATCACTATATGGAAAATTTTTACACAAAAATATCACTATAGGTGAAGAAGAATTTAAAATTGGAACTGAAATTAATGAGATTATTTTATCAAAGTTTTTAGAAAATAATATTCACACATTAGAAATTTCAAGAACCAACTCAATAAATAAAGGACCATATATTTTACAAACCTTATTAAATGACAAAAATGAAAATAAAAATGATGCCATAACCGAAGTATATAAAATGCTTCGACCAGGAGAGCCTCCAACATTAGAAATTGCTACACAAATATTTAATAATTTATTTTTTAGCTCTGATAGATATGATTTATCTGATGTGGGAAGAGTAAAAATGAATTCAAGATTAAATCTTGATTGTTCTGATAAAATTACAATTTTAAGAAATGATGACATCATAGCTATTGTAAAAAAGATGCTAGATTTAAGAGATGGCAAGGATGATGTTGATGATATTGACCATTTAGGTAATCGTAGGGTTAGATCTGTTGGGGAACTAGTTGAAAATCAAGCTCGTATTGGTGTTTACAGAATGGAAAGAGCAATTAAAGAAAAAATGACAACATTGGATATAGAGTCAGCGATGCCTCAAGATCTTATAAATGCAAAACCACTTACTGTTGCACTAAAAGATTTTTTTGCAACATCTCAATTATCTCAATTTATGGATCAAACAAATCCTTTATCTGAAATAACTCATAAAAGAAGAGTATCAGCTTTAGGACCAGGTGGCTTAACAAGAGAAAGAGCGGGATTTGAAGTTAGAGATGTCCATCCAACGCATTATGGCAGAATTTGTCCAATCGAAACTCCTGAAGGACCAAATATAGGCCTAATAAATAGTTTATCCACTTACTCAAAAATAAATAAATATGGATTCATTGAGAGTCCTTATAAAAAAGTTAAAAGTGGTGTTGTTCAGAATACAATTGAATATCTTTCTGCAATGGAAGAAACAAAATTTACAATTGCGCAAGCAAATTCGATCATTGATAAAAATGGGAAGTTTAAAGAAAACTTAGTTTCTTGTAGGCAAAATTTAAATTTTATCTTATCTAAACCAGAAAATATCGATTACATAGACGTATCACCTAAACAATTAGTTTCTGTTGCAGCTTCGTTAATTCCATTTTTAGAAAATGATGATGCAAATAGAGCTTTAATGGGATCTAATATGATGAGACAAGCTGTTCCACTATTAAAACCTGAGGCACCTTTAGTAGGAACGGGAATAGAAAGTGATGTAGCTTTAGATTCAGGAGTAACTATTGTTGCTAAAAGAGATGGTGTAGTTGACAAAATTGATGGGAAAAGAATTGTAATAAAAGCAACAGATGAAAAAGATTTTAGTAAATCTGGTGTAGATATTTACAATTTACAAAAATTTAAAAGATCTAATCAAAATACTTGTATTAACCAAAAACCCTTAGTGAGAGTAGGAGACAAGGTTCAATCTGGTGATATTATTGCCGACGGACCATCAACAAAAGTTGGAGAGTTAGCTTTGGGAAAAAATGTTACAGTAGCTTTTATGCCTTGGCAGGGTTATAATTTTGAAGACTCAATTTTAATTTCTGAAAGATGCGTAACTGATGATGTTTTTACGTCTATTCATATAGAAGAATATGAAGTAATGGCAAGAGATACAAAACTTGGAGAAGAAGATATTACAAGAGATATTCCCAATGTTAATGAAGAGTCTTTAAAAAATCTAGATGAATCAGGAATTGTATATATTGGTGCAGAAGTTAAGCCAGGCGACATATTAGTAGGAAAAGTTACTCCTAAAGGAGATAGTACATCTGGACCTGAAGAAAAATTACTTAGATCAATTTTCGGAGAAAAAGCTATAGATGTCACAGATACATCATTGAAAATGCCAAGTGGTAGTGGCGGTATTGTTGTGGATGTAAGAGTATTTAATAGACATGGAATTGAAAAAGATGAAAGATCAATTACAATTGAGAGAGCAGAAATAGAAGTTATTCAACAAGATAAAATTGTTGAAGAAGAAATTTTAGAAAGAAGTATCAAGCAAAGAGTTTTACCCATTTTATCAGGAATTAAACTAAGTAAAAAAATTAAAAATTTTGATGCAGGTGAAGTTTTAGATGAAGAAAAAGTAGAGAAATTAATTATCTCAGACATTTTCAAATTATCTTTGAATGATGAAAAAAAAGTTGAGGCACTTAACCAATTAAAAGATCAATATAATTTAGCAAAAAAAGATATTCAAGAAAGATTTGAAGACAAGGTTTTAAAAATTAAGCAAGGAGATGATTTACTTCCAAGCGTAATGAAAATGGTAAAAGTATTTGTTGCTATCAAAAGAAGACTTAAGCCTGGAGATAAAATGTCCGGAAGACATGGAAACAAAGGAGTGGTTAGTAAAATTGTACCAGTTGAAGATATGCCATATCAAGAAAATGGTAAGGCAGTTGATATTGTTTTAAATCCTTTAGGCGTGCCAAGCAGGATGAATGTTGGGCAAATTTTAGAAACTCATTTAGGATGGTCATGCACAGAACTAGGTGAAACTTTAAAAAAATTAATTAATGAAAATCAAAAGAAAATAGAAAAAAATGAAAAAACTGCAAATTTCTTAAAATCTGTATATGGAAAAGATATTTACGAAGAGTCTATAAACCCACTTTCAACTAGAGAATTTAAAGATCTTTGTGAAAATGTACAGAACGGTATTCCAATAGCCACACCTGTTTTTGATGGTGCTAAAGAACAAGACGTTACTAAAATGCTTGAAATAGCTAATCTACCAAGCTCCGGGCAAACTTTTTTATGGGATGGAAGAACAGGAGAAAAATTTGATAGATCGGTAACTGTTGGTACAATTTATATGCTTAAACTTCACCATCTTGTAGAAGATAAAATTCATGCTAGATCAACAGGTCCTTATAGTTTAGTTACTCAACAACCTTTAGGCGGTAAAGCACAATTAGGTGGACAAAGATTTGGAGAAATGGAAGTCTGGGCACTGGAAGCCTATGGAGCATCTTATACATTGCAAGAGATTCTTACTGTCAAATCAGATGATGTAGCTGGAAGAGTTAAAGTTTATGAAACCATTGTTAAAGGTGAAGAAAATTTTGAATCTGGAATACCAGAATCATTTAATGTTTTGGTTAAAGAAATTAAATCTTTGGCACTAAATGTGGAATTAAGCTAATTATGAAAAAAGAATTAACAGATTTATTTAAAAATTCAGAAATATCAGAGTCTCAAAATTTTAATAGTATTAAAATTACTTTAGCAAGTCCTGAAAAAATTAAATCATGGACATATGGTGAAATAAAAAAACCTGAAACTATTAACTATAGAACGTTTAGACCTGAGAAAGACGGTCTATTCTGCGCAAGAATATTTGGCCCAATAAAGGATTATGAGTGTTTATGTGGAAAATATAAACGAATGAAATTTAGAGGAATTATATGTGAAAAATGTGGTGTAGAAGTAACAAAATCAAACGTTCGTAGAGAAAGAATGGGACACATTAATCTTGCCACACCTGTTGCTCATATTTGGTTTTTAAAATCACTACCTAGTAGGATTTCACTTACAATTGATATGAAACTTAAAGAAGTTGAAAGAGTTCTTTATTTTGAAAATTTTATTGTTATAGAACCAGGGTTAACAACACTAAAAAAACATCAACTATTAAACGAAGAAGAATTAATAAAATATCAAGAAGAATATGGTGATGAAGCATTTACAGCAGGAATTGGTGCTGAGGCAATACTTGAAATATTAAAATCACTAAATTTAGAGGAAGAGAAAAATATATTAGTTAAAACTATTAATGAGACAAAATCCAAGGTAGCAGAGGAAAGATCAATAAAAAGATTAAAATTAATAGAATCATTTATTGAAACAGGAAATAAACCTGAATGGATGATTTTGACAGTTGTTCCTGTAATACCTCCAGAACTAAGACCTTTGGTGCCTTTGGATGGTGGTAGATTTGCAACTTCAGACCTTAATGATTTATATAGAAGAGTCATAAACAGAAACAATCGTTTAAAAAGATTAATAGATTTAAAAGCTCCAGATATAATAATCAGAAACGAAAAAAGAATGCTTCAAGAGTCAGTTGATGCACTTTTTGACAATGGAAGAAGAGGCAGGGTTATCACAGGAACAGGAAAAAGACCTCTTAAGTCTTTAGCAGAAATGTTAAAAGGTAAACAAGGTAGATTTAGACAAAATTTATTAGGTAAAAGAGTAGATTATTCAGGAAGATCAGTAATAGTAGTTGGTCCTGATTTAAAACTTCATGAATGTGGACTTCCAAAGAAGATGGCTTTGGAATTATTCAAACCATTTTTATACGCGAGATTAAACAAATTAGGTTTAGCATCTACAATTAAACAAGCAAAAAAATTAGTTGAAAAAGAAAGAGATGAAGTTTGGGATGCGCTAGAAATTATTGTTAGGGAGCACCCGGTAATATTAAATAGAGCACCTACGCTTCACAGGTTAGGAGTACAAGCTTTTGAACCAAAATTAATAGAAGGAGATGCAATAGAACTACATCCTTTAACATGTGCTGCATTCAATGCTGATTTTGATGGAGATCAAATGGCAGTTCATATTCCTTTGAGTTTAGAAGCTCAACTAGAGGCAAGAGTGTTAATGATGTCAACTAATAACATTTTGAGTCCATCGAACGGAAAACCTATTATTGTTCCGAGCCAAGATATGATTCTTGGAATATATTATTTGTCACAAGCACCATATCAAACTGAAAGAGTCGAAGGATATTTTGTTGACAACCATGAGATAGAACATGCTCTAGAAACTGGTCAAATTAAAGTTCATTCTAGAATTGTTTCAAGATTTATTACAATTGGAGATGATGGAAAAGATAAATATGAAAAACATATAAGTACAGCAGGTAGATTTTTGTTGGCAAATTTACTACCAAAAAATATTAATAATAAATTTTCATTAATAGATAGATTATTACCAAAAAAAGTTGTTTCAGAAATAATTGATCATGTTTTTAGATTTTGTGGTCAAAAATCTACTGTTATATTCTGTGATAAATTAAAAGATCTTGGATTTAAACATGCTTTTAAAGCAGGAATTTCTTTTGGAAAAGATGATTTAGTTATACCTGAAAACAAACAACAGTTAATTGATGAAACCAAAAAACTGATTACAGATTATGAAAATCAATATTCAGAGGGTTTAATCACAAGAGGTGAGAAATATAATAAAGTTGTAGATGCATGGTCTAAATGTACTGATAGAGTTGCTTCTGAGATGATGAAAAGAATTTCTGCTACTGAAATAACAGATCAAGGACTTAAAATAAATTCAGTTTTCATGATGGCGGACAGTGGTGCAAGAGGTTCAGCTGCACAAATGAAACAACTTGCTGGTATGAGAGGATTAATTGCAAAACCTTCAGGTGAAATTATAGAATCTCCCATTACTTCTAATTTTAAAGAGGGTCTAACTGCGTTAGAATATTTTAATTCAACACATGGAGCTAGAAAAGGTCTAGCAGATACTGCTCTTAAGACTGCAAATTCAGGATATTTAACAAGAAGACTTTGTGATGTAGCTCAAGACTTGACCATAACTAAAAAAGCGTGTGATTGTGGAAAAGCTGCCGGAAGTATTACCTTATCTGAAATAATTGAAGGTGGAAATGTTATTGTTAGCCTTTCTGAAAGAGCTTTAGGAAGAATAGTGGCTGATGATGTAAAGAATCCTATAACAGGTGAACTAATAGTTAAAAAACAAGAAATGATTGATGAATCTGTTTGTGAAAAAATAGATGCAGCAGGAGTTAAAGCTGTTCAAGTATATTCAGTAATAACATGTGGGTCAAAAGAAGGTGTTTGCGCTATGAGTTATGGTAGAGATCTTTCTAGAGGAAAAGAGGTTCATGTTGGAGAAGCTATTGGAATGATATCAGCTCAATCGATAGGTGAACCAGGAACTCAATTAACAATGAGAACATTCCATGTTGGAGGTACTGCATCAATTAAACAAGAATCTCAAATTGTAACTAAGTCAGAAGGAACTTTAAAAGTAATTAATACAAATTTATTGGAAGATTCTAAAAAGAATCTCGTTGTAATGGGTAGAAATACACAATTATCAATTGAAGATGAAAATGGATTGCAAACAGCAGTTTATAAAGTTCCATACGGTTCAAAATTATTTTTTCAGAATGGAGATAAAGTTAAAAAAAATACAAAAATTTGTGAGTGGGATCCCTACACAACCCCTGTGATTGCTGAAAAAAGCGGAACAGCAAATTACGTTGATTTAATAGATGGTGTATCTATCGCAGAGACACTAGATGATGCAACTGGGATTTCAACTAAAACTGTGATTGATTGGAAAACTCAATCTAAAAATACAGATCTTAAACCTAGAATTACATTAAGAGATGAAAAAGGAAATGTTATTAAAAAAGCTGATGATAATGAAGCTAGATATTATTTAGTTCCAGACTCTATTTTATCTGTTAAAGATGGACAAAAAATATTTGCTGGAGATGTAATTGCAAGACTACCAAAAGAAACTTCAAAAACAAAAGATATAACAGGTGGATTACCAAGAGTAGCAGAATTATTCGAGGCAAGAAAAGCGAAAGATAGTGCCATTATAGCAGAGAACGATGGTAAAGTAATGTTTGGTAAAGAGGTTCGAGGTAAACAAAGAATTTCTATTTTATCTGAAAATGGAGAAAGTTCTAATTATTTAATTCCAAAAGGTAAGCATATAAACTTCAATCAAGGAGAAAGTATTAGAAAAGGTGAATATCTACTTGATGGACAACCACTGCCACATGATATTCTGAGAATTTTAGGAATAAAAGAGTTGACGGAATATTTTGTTAACCAAGTACAAGAAGTTTACAGACTTCAGGGTGTTATTATTAATGATAAACATATAGAAACAATACTAAGACAAATGTTGAAAAAAGTTGAAGTTAAAGAAAGTGGAGATTCGTCCTTATTACCTGGTGAAATTATGGACAGAATAAAATTTGAACAAATGAATGAGAAATTGAAGTCAGAAGGAAAAAAAATTGCTAAAGGTGAAAGAGTACTAATGGGTATTACTAAAGCATCACTTCAAACAGAATCTTTCATATCTGCCGCTTCATTCCAAGAAACAACGAGAGTTTTAACTGATGCAGCTATTAAAGGAAAAGTAGATAAATTATCTGGATTAAAAGAAAATGTAATAGTCGGTAGACTTGTGCCAGCAGGAACTGGATCGGTAAAAAATTTGTGGAACAAGAAAGCCATAGAAGATGACAACAAATTTCTTTCTGAGCAAGAAAAGTTAGAATCGACAGAAACTCAAGTAAATCAATAAAAATAGACCATTTTTTTAATCAATTTAAATTGACAAAAGACAATTCTATAGTATTTTGGCGATAATTTTTTGGTTGGAATGTAGTACTTGGGTACTAAACGCTGCCATTGAAAATCTTAGCTAGTTTCATCGAAAAATTAAAGGAAAATATTTATGCCAACAATTAATCAATTGTTAAAAAAAAAAAGGATTAAACAAAAAGCTAGGGACAAAGTTCCTGCTTTAGAAAAGTCACCTCAAAAAAGAGGAGTTTGTGTAAAGGTGTATACTACAACACCTAAAAAACCGAACTCTGCATTAAGAAAAGTTGCAAGAGTTAGATTATCCAATGGTCATGAAGTAACTTCTTATATACCTGGTGAAGGTCACAATCTTCAAGAACACTCAGTAGTTTTAATTAGGGGAGGAAGAGTTAAAGACTTACCTGGTGTTAGATATCATATTTTAAGAGGAAATCTAGATACACAAGGTGTAACAGCAAGAAAACAACAAAGATCAAAATACGGTGCAAAAAAAGGAAAATAATTAAAATGTCTAGAAAACGTAAAGCACCTAAAAAAATTCCAATAATTGATCCAAAGTATAAATCAACAATAATTCCAAAATTAATCAATTCAATTATGTTCGATGGGAAAAAGACTGTAGCTGAAAAAATTGTTTACGACGCAATTGACAAGATAAAAACTAAATCGAAAGATGAACCAATCACAATATTTAATGAAGCAATAAATAACATTAAGCCTACTGTAGAAGTTAGATCAAGAAGAGTAGGTGGAGCAACTTATCAAGTACCTGTAGAAGTAAAATCAAAAAGATCACAAGCATTAGCTCTTAGATGGTTAATTGATGCTTCTAGAAAAAGAAAAGATAAAAATATGTCAGATAAAATTTTTAATGAAATTTATGACGCTTATCAAAATAGAGGTTCAGCAATTAAAAAAAAGGAAGATACACATAAGATGGCTGAGTCAAACAAGGCCTTTGCACATTTTAGATGGTAAAAATTTATGCCTAGAACACATACATTAGACAAATACAGAAATATTGGAATTATGGCTCACATTGATGCTGGTAAAACCACTACAACAGAAAGAGTTTTGTATTACACGGGAAAAAGCCACAAAATTGGAGAAGTTCATGATGGAGCTGCTACTATGGACTGGATGGAACAAGAACAAGAAAGAGGTATTACAATTACCTCAGCTGCAACAACTTGTTTTTGGAATGACCACAGAATTAATATTATAGATACACCTGGGCATGTAGATTTTACTATTGAAGTTGAAAGATCTTTAAAGGTTTTGGATGGAGCAGTTGCAGTTTTTGATGGTGTTGCTGGTGTAGAACCTCAATCTGAAACTGTATGGAGACAAGCAGACAAATATAAAGTTCCAAGAATTTGCTTTGTAAATAAACTTGATAGAACTGGAGCTGACTTTTTTAGATGTGTTGATATGATTAAGGATAGACTTGGTTCTAAACCAATGGTTTTACAGGTTCCTATTGGAATAGAAGCTTCTTTATCAGGAGTAGTTGATTTAGTAAAAATGAAAGCACAAATCTGGAAAAATGAGGCACTAGGTGCAGAGTGGGAGTACAAAGAAATTCCAGAAGATCTTAAAGAAATATCTCAAAAATATAGAACAGAATTAGTTGAAATGGCTGTTGAACAAGACGAAAAACTCATGGAAAAATACTTAAATGGTGAAGAAATTGAAGAATCAGATCTAATTAAATGTATTAGAAAGGGATGTTTAAATTTTAGTTTTGTACCAATAACTACAGGTTCAGCTTTTAAAAATAAAGGAGTTCAACCTTTATTAGATGCAGTTGTAAATTATTTACCAAGCCCAGTAGATATAGGATCTATTAAAGGAACTAAACTAGGATCAGAGGATGAATTAGAAATGAAATTTGAAGACAATGCAGGCTTTTCAGCTTTAGCTTTTAAAGTTGCAAATGATCCATTTGTTGGTTCATTAACTTTTATAAGAATTTATTCAGGAACAATTAAAACTGGTACTGGTATATACAATTCCTCAAAAGAAAAAGAAGAGAGAGTTGGAAGGATGCTTCTAATGCATGCAAACTCAAGAGAAGATATAAAAGAAGCTAATGCAGGAGATATAGTTGCTCTTGCAGGATTAAAATACACTATCACTGGTCATACTTTATGTGATGAAGATAATCCTGTTTTATTGGAACCTATGGAATTTCCAGATCCTGTAATTGAAATTGCTGTTGAACCTAAAACTAAAGCTGATCAAGAAAAAATGGGTGAAGCTTTAGGAAGATTGGCTAAAGAAGACCCATCATTTAGAGTAACCTCAGACGAAGAATCTGGACAAACTATAATTAAAGGAATGGGTGAGCTACATTTAGATATAATTGTTGATAGAATGAAAAGAGAATTTAAAGTTGAAGCAAATGTGGGTGCTCCTCAAGTAGCTTATAGAGAGACACTTCAAAATGCTACTGAATTTGATTACACTCATAAAAAACAAAGCGGAGGTGCTGGTCAGTTTGCAAGAGTTAAATTGTTGGTAGAGCCATTAGAACCTGGTAAAGGACGTGAAGTTGAAAGTAAAATAAAAGGCGGCGCCATACCCAAAGAATTTATACCAGGCGTTGAAAAGGGAATAGAAACCATTGCTGATGGTGGGATATTAGCTGGTTTTCCAATGATTGATTATAAAGTTACAATATTAGATGGCTTACACCACGACGTAGACTCAAGTGTTTTAGCTTTTGAATTAGCATCTCGTGCCTGTTTTAAAGAAGCATGTACAAGAGGAACATTAAAACTTTTAGAACCAATAATGAGAGTTGAGGTTGTTACACCTGAAGATTATATGGGTGACGTAATAGGAGATTTAAATAGTAGAAGAGGACAAATTAACACTCAGGAACAACGTGGAAATGCTACTGTTATAACTGCAATGGTCCCTTTAGCCAATATGTTTGGTTATATAAATAGTTTAAGATCAATGTCACAAGGTAGAGCACAATACTCAATGTTTTTTGATCATTATTCTAAGGTACCACAAAATGTGCAAGACGATGTAACAAAAAAAATAGCAGGTTAAATTATGGATAAACAAAATATTAGAATTAAATTAAAAGCTTACGATAACAAAATACTCGACCAATCCACAGAGGAAATTGTAAACACAGTTAAAAGGACCGGGGCAAATATTAAAGGCCCAATTCCATTGCCTACAAAAATAGAAAAATATACAGTATTAAGATCCCCACATATTGATAAAAAAAGTAGAGAGCAATTTGAGACCAGAACACACAAAAGATTAATAGATATAATTGAACCAACTCCACAAACAGTTGAAGCATTGATGAAATTAGACCTAGCTTCAGGTGTAGATGTTGAAATAAAAATATAGAAAATATGACTGATATTGCATTAATAGGAAAAAAAATAGGAATGACCAGAGAATTTTATAAAACTGGTCAGTCAGTTCCAGTAACCGTTATAAAAATGGAAAAAGGAAGAATTATAGAAGTTATTAATGAAGAAAAAAGAGGTTACAAAGCTATACAAATAGGCTTTGGTAAAATAAAAAATTCAAAACTTTCAAAAGCAATGAAAGGATATTTTACTAAAAAAAATACCGAACCAAAAAAAAGATTAAAAGAGTTTAGAGTTGAGAAATTAGAAAATTATAAAGAAGGAAACGAACTAGGTTTAGAAATATTTAAGGACGTAAAATTTGTAGATATAAGATCAACAACAATTGGAAAAGGATTTGCAGGAGCAATGAAAAGACATAATTTTGCAGGTTTAAGAGCATCACATGGTGTTTCAGTCTCACACAGAGCTCATGGTTCTACTGGTCAAAACCAAGATCCAGGTAAAGTTTTTAAAAACAAAAAAATGGCTGGTCACATGGGTAATAAACAAAGAACCATGCAGAATATTGAAATTATAAAGTCAGATGATGAAAATAATTTACTTTATTTAAAGGGATCAATACCTGGTTCAAAAAATACTGAAGTAATTATTAAAAAATCAGTAAAAAATATAAGAAAGTTAACTATGTCTGAAAAAATAGCAGAAATAGAAAGAATTAAAAAAATACCTGAAAAGAAAAAAAAATAGCATGAAATTAGAAAAATTATCTATTGATGGAAAAAAAGATTCACTTGATGTGACGGATAAAATTTTTACCACAAAAATCAATAAGCAATTAATTAGCAATGTTCTTTACAAAACAAATGCGAATTACAAAGGAAGAAAAGCAAAAACAAAGCAAAAAAATGAAATTATTGGTTCGACATCTAAAATATATGCCCAAAAAGGAACTGGAAATGCTAGACACGCAAGTAGAAAAGCACCCATTTTTGTAGGCGGAGGTGTTGCTCATGGACCCAAAGGTGAAACCAAGTACAAAATTAGAAAAATTAACAAAAGTGAAAAAAAACTAA
>CACENP010000018.1 GCA_902560815.1 uncultured Pelagibacteraceae bacterium | reverse complement strand
AAAATATAATTCAAAACTTAAAACTAGAATTTGAAAATCATTGGAAAAAATTGAATATAATAAATACTTCTATAAAATTACCAATTACAATTTCAGTTAACTCAAAAAATTACAATTTAGTTAAAGAGCTAGAAAAAAAACTTCAAGATTTAGATTTAGTTTCAAGCTATCATATTGATTATTTTTCTAATGAAAAATTAATTTATAAAATAATTTATAATAGCACACCTAATAAATTTATAAATGAAATCAGCAACAGCAATATTAAATTAAATACTGATAATTCAGTTTGGAGTGTTGAGTGAGAGATTTAAATCAATTATTATTAAATTTTAAATATAAACAAAATTTTAATTATGATGATTTTTATGTAAGTAAAAGTAATTATTATGCATTTCAATTAATTGAAAATTGGCCCAAATGGGAAAAAAATATTTTAAATATATATGGAGAAAGATTCAGTGGAAAAACTCATCTTACAAATATTTTTTTAAGTAAGCATAATGGAATTAAAGTAAACGAAAATGAAATTAATGAAGAAATTTTTAAAAAATTTAAATTACATCAAAATATAATAATTGATAACTATAATTTTAAATCTAATGAAAATTTAATGTATTCAATATTTAATTTAGTTGATCAAGATAATAAATACTTAATTATAAATTCAATAAATCCAATTAATGAAATTAATTACAAATTGAATGATTTAAAATCAAGATCAAAAAACTGTTTATTTGCTAAAATTGATAATCCCGACGATGAATTGATGTTTGCAATTATATTAAAAAGTTTTTCTGATAGACAAATTCAAATCGATAAAAAACTAATTGATTTCATTATCAAAAGAATTGATAGATCATATGGCAAAATCGTTGATTTTATATATAAAGTTGATGAGTTGAGTTTAAAAAAAAAGAAAGCAATAAATTTGAAAACAATTAAAGAAATTTTATAGGAAATCAATTGAACAAATATAGAAGCCATAATTGTGGAGAATTAACTATTAAGGATAAAAATAAAAATATTTCCTTGAGTGGATGGATTAATAAAAAAAGAGACCATGGAAATTTACTTTTTTTAGATTTAAGAGACAATTATGGTGTAACTCAATGTGTAATAGAAAATAGCCATGAAAAATTTAAGGAATTAGAAAAACTATCTTTAGAAACAGTAATTAAAATTGATGGAAAAGTTTTGGAAAGAAGTAAAGATACAATTAATAAAGACCTAAATACTGGAGAAGTAGAAACATCAATAATTTCATATGAAGTATTAGGTAAAACAAAGGAATTACCATTGCCTGTTTTCTCTGATCAAGAATATGCTGAAGAAATTAGATTAAAATATAGATTTTTAGATTTAAGAAGAAAAAAAATTCATCAAAATATAATTTTGAGATCAAAAGTTATTGCTTTCATTAGATCTGAGATGCAAAAACTAGGTTTTTTAGAATTTCAAACTCCTATTTTAACTTCATCAAGCCCAGAAGGAGCTAGAGATTTTTTAGTTCCTAGTAGATTAAATCCAGGAAAATTTTATGCATTACCACAGGCACCTCAACAATTTAAACAACTTATAATGGTTTCTGGATTTGATAAATATTTTCAAATAGCACCATGTTTTAGAGACGAAGATGCAAGAGCGGATAGAAGTCCAGGTGAATTTTATCAACTAGATTTAGAAATGTCTTTTGTAGAACAAGAAGATGTTTTTGAAGTAGTAGAAAAATTAATGAAAAGTGTTTTTAAAAAATTTTCAGACAAAAAAATGTTATACGAAAAATTTCCTAAAATAACGTATTCAGATACAATGTTTAAATATGGAACTGATAAACCGGATTTAAGAAATCCTCTAATTATTAATGACTTTACAGCAATATTTGAAAGAGAAGATGTGAGTTTTGATATTTTTAAAAAACTTGTAAAAAAAGGATCTATCGTCAGGGGAATAGTTACAAAAAAAACCAAAGATAAACCAAGAAGCTTTTTTGATGGTATAGATAAGTGGGCAAAGGACGAGGGAGCTTCTGGATTGGCATATTTTACAATAGAAAAAGAATCTGAAATAAAAGCAAAGGGTCCAGTAGGAAAATTTTTTAGCTCAGATTCGTTAAAAGAAATAATGAAAATATCAAATGCAGAGGTAGGTGACAGTATTTTTCTAGCATGTGGAAAAGTAAAAGATGTAGAAAAAATACTTTCTAACGCAAGGGACAAGATAGGAAACGAACTAAAATTAATTAATCCTGACACCTTTGCATTTTGTTGGATTGTTGATTATCCAATGTTTGAAGAAGATGAAAAAACAAAAAAAATTATTTTTAGTCACAATCCTTTTTCAATGCCCCAAGGAGATGTAAAGAATTTAGACTTGTCAAATCCATTAGAAATTAAAGCTTATCAATATGATATTGTTTGTAATGGTATTGAGTTATCATCGGGAGCTATTAGAAACCATATCCCTGAATTAATGTATAAACTATTTTCAGTTGCTGGATATAATAAAAAAATAGTTGATGAAAAATTCAGTGGAATGATTAATGCTCTAAGCTATGGAGCTCCTCCCCATGGAGGAATAGCTCCAGGAATTGACAGAATAATAATGTTATTGGCTGGAGAAAAAAATATAAGGGAAGTTACAATGTTTCCAATGAATCAAAATGCTCAAGATTTAATGATGAATGCTCCTTCTGAAATTAGTGAAGAGCAAATAAAAGAGCTTAATTTATTAATAAAAAAAAATAAGTAGCTATTTTTTTCCTTTTAAATTAATTCTTATATCAGATAAGTCTACTAGCTTTTTTTTATAATTACTTCTTAAAAAACCTTTACTTGATATATCTTTGACAATTTTCAAAATTTGATTTTGGTCTTCATTTATATCTTCCGTTTTTCCATCTGTTTGTTTTTCTATTGCACCAATTGATGGGGTGTGTGCCAAATCTTCTCTATTTAAATAAGAAATAGCTAATTCTCTAAATATATAGTCAAGAATTGAAGTTGCGCTTAAAATTCTGTCATTTCCATGTACTTTACCAGAAGGTTCAAATTTTGTTTCAACATATGCACTAACAAACTCATCTAACGGAACACCGTATTGTAAACCAAGCGATATAGCTATAGCAAAATTATTCATTAGTGCTTTTACTAACTCTCCCTCTTTACTTGTATCGATAAATATTTCTCCTATTTTTCCATCTTCGTACTCCCCTGTGTGAAGATATACTTTGTGATCTCCTATTGTAGCTTTTTGAATATAACCCTTCCTTCTATCAGGCATGCTAAATCTTTTATGATTATCACTAACATTATTTTTTGAAGTAAAATTACTTACAGATGGGTTATTTTTTATTTTTGATGCTAAATCTGATTTATTAACTTCTTTATTAATAATTTCAGGAACTTTACCAATTTTGTCTAGATTTTTTGTTTTTCTATTATCTAGTTTTACATCGATGATATCAAATTTTCCATCATCTCTTTTTTCAAGATTTTTTAGTTCAGAATCGCTAATTTCATCTAAATAATGACTCACTTTAAATGTGCAATTATAGTAAGTTTCAACTAGGTATTTTGCCATATATCCCTTTAATAGTTTTTTTTTGTGACTTAATATAAATATTTTATATACAAATTATAATTTTAGTCTAATTTATTTTTTACACTTTTAAATTGAATAATTATTAAAAATTTTATGTTGACACTTCTTAAAGAAATTTTTACTTGGTGGAATCACCAGACATTCGGAACAAGATTTACGGTATTTTTTTTCGGAAAATTTGTGGGAAAAGATAATTTTGGAAATAAATATTATAAAACAAAAAAAGGAAAAAGATTTGTAATTTATAATGGAGAAGTGGATGCATCAAAAATTCCAAATGAATGGTATTCTTGGATGCATTTTACTCCTAATAAATTTGAAAATAAACATGAGTTGGAAAAATTTGAATGGCAAAAACCTCACAAACCAAACTTGACAGGATCAAAAGGTGCATATAGCCCAAAAACTAATGCAGACGCAATTAAAAAAAAATACAACACCTGGAAAAATTAAATTACAAAATATAATTTTTTTAATTTTTTTAATTTTTTTATTATTTGTATTTAATCTCAAATCTTTTGCTAACGATACTAATTTAATCGAAATTAAAATTTTGGACAAAATTAGTTCTAAAACTAGCCAATTATCTTTAAATATTGGAGAAGAAACAAACTTTGAAAATTTAATTATTAAAATTTTGAAGTGTAAAAATTCTGAATTTGATGATAATCCTGAAGTTACGGCCTATATGCAAGTTCAGGATGTTACATTAAATAATAATGATAAAGTTTTTGTTTTTAATGGCTGGACTTTTTCTTCAAGTCCCTCAATTACTTTATTTGATCATCCAGTTTACGATATATGGTTAATTAAATGTTATTAGATAATTTTTTCTTTATCTAGCCATGTAACATTAAACTCAGATTTTATAAATTTTGGGTGATCTAAAAGTTTCTGATGCAATGGTATTGTAGTTGTTATACCTTCGATTACAAATTCATCCAAAGATCTCCGCATCCTTTGAATAGCTTCTGTTCTATTTCTACCGTGGCAAATTAATTTGCATACCATGCTATCATAATATGGAGTTACTTTATAACCTTGAAATATTGATCCATCTACTCTAGTTCTAAAACCTGAAGGTTGGTGACACATTCCAATAGTTCCAGGAGAAGGTTGAAAATTTTTACTTGCATCTTCTGCATTAATTCTACATTCTATGGCGTGTCCTCTTGGAACAATATCACTTTGTTTTAAAGCGGTATTACCAGTAAAAGCTATCCAAATTTGTTCTTTAATTATATCAATACCTGTAATCATTTCAGATACTGGATGCTCTACTTGAACCCGAGTATTCATTTCTAAAAAATAAAATTTTTCATTTTCATAAATAAATTCAACTGTTCCAGCCCCTTCATATCCAATTTTACTTACCATGCTCACTGTTCTTTCAAAAAGATCTTTTCTTATATCATCATTTAAAACTGGACTTGGAGTTTCTTCTATTAGTTTTTGATGACGCCTTTGAACAGAACAATCTCTTTCATGAAGATGAACAGTTCTATTTTTACCTGATAAAACTTGAACTTCTATATGTCTTGGATTTTGAAAAAATTTTTCGATATAAATTTCATCATTTCCAAAATATTTTTTGGCCTCTGATTTTGCTGTCGCAAACAAATCATCAAATTCGGATTCCTTATAAACTATTTTCATTCCTTTACCGCCGCCGCCTGCAGAAGCTTTTATTAAAACTGGAAATCCTATTTTCTCACATATTTCTTTTGCATGTTTTTTATCTTTTACTCCTCCATCTGAACCTTCAATTATTGGAAGATCATATTCTTTAGCAATTTTTTTTGCTTGTATTTTATCACCCATCATTTCAATTAATTTTGAAGAAGGTCCAATAAATTTAATTTTATAATCTTCTAAAATTTTTGCGAATTCAGAATTCTCAGATAAAAAACCATATCCAGGATGAACAGCTTCTGCTCCTGTAAGTTCAATTGCTGACATTATAGCTGGAATATTTAAATAACTATTTAAAGGCTGATGAGTTCCTACGCATACGCTT
Source organism: uncultured Pelagibacteraceae bacterium (assembly GCA_902560815.1). Classification (GTDB taxonomy): domain Bacteria; phylum Pseudomonadota; class Alphaproteobacteria; order Pelagibacterales; family Pelagibacteraceae; genus Pelagibacter. The sequence goes on along the minus strand of CACENP010000018.1, from coordinate 8,106 downwards.
TCATCAGCTAGTCTTACATGCATACTATCTCTATCAACATCAGAATGAATGGCTACTGTTGAAATTCCCCATTCTTTACATGCTCTAATGACTCTTACTGCAATCTCACCTCGATTGGCGATTAATATTTTTTTAAACATTACTCTAAAATTATGATTTTTTGATCAAACTCAACTGGCTGACCATCATCAACACAAATTTCTTTAATTATGCCGTCAGATGTTGAAGGAACATGATTCATTGTTTTCATAGCTTCAATAATCATAACTGTATCTCCCTTTTTAATTTTTTTTCCAACTTCAGCAAATTTCTTCCCTCCAGGTTCTGGAGCAAGATAAGCAGTTCCAACTATTGGACTTTTTATAATTATTTTATCTGATAAATCTATTTCTTCTTCAACGACTTTATTTTTGGTTTCAATATCAATACCTTTTAATGATTTTTTTAAATCTTCTAATGCTTGGATTAGTTTAATTATTATTTTTTTATCTATTTCCATTTTTTAGCAATTCATGCATTGCATTTATGGCCAAAATATATCCATTTGAACCAAGTCCACAAATAATCCCAGTAACAATTCCAGAAATCAAGGATTTTTGTCTAAATTTCTCTCTTTTATAAATATTAGATATGTGTAGTTCAATAATTGGTTTTTTAAATACATCTAGCGCGTCCCTAATTGATACCGAGGTATGAGTGTAACCTGCGGCGTTTATTATAATTCCATCATGAGATTTTCTTGAATCCTGGATTTTATTTACAATTTCTCCTTCGATATTTGATTGAAAAAAGTCAGCATTTATTCCAATTTTTTTAGAATGATCAATGCATTGCTTTTTTAATTGATCAAAAGTTATACTGCCATATTGAGATTGTTCTCTTTCACCTAATAGATTAAGATTTGGACCATTAATAATAATTATATTATTCACATTAAACTTATATTACATGAATATTAAAAATAAAATAAAAATTAAAGTGAACGGAAAAATACTTATATTTAATCGTAATACATCAATTGATAAATTAACAAAAAAACTCAAAATACCTTTAAATAAAGTTGCTATAGAATTAAATAAAAAAATTTTAGATAAAAAGAAATTAAAAAAAATAAAATTAAAAGTTAATGATAAAATTGAGATAGTTCATTTTATAGGTGGTGGTTGATGAAAAAAAAAGATTATTTTAAAATAGGTAAAAAAAATTTTTTATCTAGATTAATAGTAGGCACTGGAAAATATAAAAATATGAGAGAGTGTGCAAAAGCTATAAAAATATCGGGAGCAGATATTGTTACAGTTGCGGTAAGAAGAGTAAATATTGCTGATAAAAATAAACCACTATTAATGGATTATATTGACCCAAAGAAAATTACTTATTTGCCTAATACAGCGGGATGTTTTAATTCAGAAGAAGCACTTAGAACACTTAGACTTGCAAGAGAAATTGGTGGATGGAAATTAGTTAAGTTAGAAGTTTTAGGAGACAAAAAAAATTTATTGCCTGATATGATTGAGACATTAAAATCAACTGAAGTATTAACAAGAGAAGGTTTTAAAGTTATGGTATATTGTAACGATGATCCTTTAATGGCTAAGAGATTAGAAAATGCTGGAGCTACAGCTATAATGCCTTTAGCAGCTCCAATTGGATCTGGTTTGGGAATTCAAAATAAGTTAAATATAAAAATAATAAGAAATCAAACAAAACTTCCTTTAATTATAGACGCTGGCATTGGTACCGCATCAGATGCATCAATTGCAATGGAAATTGGTTGTGATGGAGTTTTAATAAATACTGCAATTGCAAAAGCAAAAAATCCTTTTGTTATGGCCGATGCAATGAAGCATGCTGTTATAGCTGGAAGAAAATCTTATTTATCAGGCCGAATAAAAAAAAATGTTTTAGGAAGCGCTTCTTCTCCGAGTAAAGGTTTAATTTAATTTTTTTTAATTTTTTTTTTAAAAAATTTTTTCTTTTTGAATTTTTTTTTGTTGATATTATAGTTTTTTGCCTCAGGTTTTGAAATTTTGAGTTTTTGTAAATTAGAAATTTTTTCTATTTTTTCAATTACTTTGTTTGTTTTAGATAAAAACTCGACCTCATAATCATCTAATCCCAATGAACTATTATCAAACAAATTTATTTCAACTTTATTTTTATTTTTAAAGTAATCAAAATCATCCATATAATTATCTTTTATAAAATTATTGATCTTTTCATTTAGGTTTAATTTTATAATTTTTGCATTACATTCTAACGTTTTTAATTCAATTAATTTAATAATTTTTAATACAAAGGTTTCATTAGATAGTTTTAAATTCCATTTAACACTACTTTCCCTTAGTCTTTGTCTAGACATTTCAAGAAGTCCAAAATTACTTATTCTACCTATTTGAATTCTTGCTCTATCACTTCTGCATTTATCTTTAAGCTTTCTTTCAACTAATCTTTTATTTGAGTAATTAAGCATATCTATAAAATCTATAATAATTAATCCAGAAAGATCTCTTAATTTAATTTGCCGTGAAATTTCTTCGGCTGCTTCTAAATTTGTATCCAATGCTGTACTTTCCACATTTTTTTGCTTGATAGAACTTCCTGAGTTAACATCTATAGACACCAAAGCTTCAGTTGGGTTAATTACTAAATATCCACCAGATTTTAATTTAACTTCAGTTTCAAAAATTTGAAATAGCTTTGACTCAATTTTTTCCTTAAAAAACAAAGGTACTTTGTCTCGATATTTTTTAACTTTTTTTACATTGTTAGGCATTACTAATTTCATATAATTTTTTGCTTTTTGATATCCTTCATTTCCATCAACTATTATGTTTTGTGTTTCATCATTATACATGTCTCTAATAGATCTTTTTATAATGTCACTTTCTTGATGGATTAAATTAGGAGCAATAGAATTTATTGCTTTTTCTTTTATTGAATTCCAAATATTGATTAAATTTTTTAAATCATTTTCAATTTCATTCTTAGTTTTATTTGAACCAGCAGTTCTTACTATTAAACCCATTTCTTTTGGTATTTGTATTTCATTCAAAATTTTTCTAATTTTCTTTCTATCAGCAGGATTAAAAATCTTTCTTGAAATTCCACCACCTTTTGGGGTATTGGGCATCAAAACAATATATTTACCTGCTATTGATATAAATGTGCTAAGTGCAGCACCCTTTAATCCTCTTTCATCTTTAAGAACTTGAATTAAAATTACCTGATTAGGTTTTATTACTTCCTGGATTTTATATCTTTTTGTTGGATATCTTTTTTCTTTTTTATGTTCTTCGATTTTGTTTTCTAGCGGTGTTTTTTCTATTGGGTCTTGACTAAATGAGTCATTGTTACTGCTATCTATTGTTTTTTCTTCAGTTCTTTCATCTTCTTTAATTAATTCTTCTCTTACTTTTTCTTCTTCTTCTTTAATTTTCTCAAGATCACTTAATGGAATTTGATAGTAGTCAGACTGAATATCATTAAATGATAAAAAGCCATGCCTCTCTCTTCCAAAATCTATAAAAGCAGCCTGTAAAGAAGGTTCTATTCTACTTACTTTTCCAAGGTAAATATTGTTTTTTATTAAACTGTTACTTACACTTTCGTACTCATAATCTTCGATATTATCATCAGATTTAAGCACAACTCTAGTTTCGTTTGGATGCGACGCATCAATATATAAATTTTTAGCCATAGATTTTTTTTATTATTTTTCATTTTATTTTATAAATTCGGTGCCTTAACTTTAACAAATTCACAAACTAAATTATACAAAAATGAACAAGGTAATAAAAAAAACTCTTATTTTTCTACTGACAGTAAGCATAGCTTCAATGTTAACAATCATAACTATACTTTGGTTGTATTCAAATAAATTGCCAGATTATAAGTTTTTAAAAATGTATAAACCGGCTGTTTCAAGCAAATTATATTCAGGAAGTGGAGAATTAGTTAGTGATTTCTCATCTGAAAAAAGAATATTTGTACCCTATGAAACAATTCCTAAAATAGTGATTAATTCTTTTTTATCAGCTGAAGATAAAAATTTTTTTACTCACCCAGGTGTAGATGCAAAAGGAATAATGAGAGCAGTATTTAACAATATTTCAAATATTATTTCTTCAGAAAGACTTGAAGGAGCTTCAACTATTACTCAGCAAGTAGCAAAAAATTTTTTACTAACAAACGAAGTAAGTATTAATAGAAAAATAAAGGAAGCAATACTTGCATTTAGAATTGAAAGAGCTTTAACAAAAGAAAGAATATTAGAACTCTATCTTAACCAGATATATTTAGGAGAAGGCACTTATGGCATCGCATCAGCCAGTCTAGAATATTTTGATAAACCTATAAATAAATTGAATTATGCAGAATCAGCTTTATTAGCTGCACTTCCAAAAGCTCCAAGCAAATATAATCCTTACAAAAATATAAAACTTGCAAAATATAGAAGAAATTTAGTAATAAAAAATTTATATGACAATTCATACATTGATGAAAAAAAATATAAAAAATTACTTAATTCAGAAATTAAATTAAGAAAAAGAAAAAAAAAATATTTAGAAGATGCTAGATACTATGTTGAAGATGTAAGAAAATACCTAGTTGAAAAATATGGTTTTGAAAAAATTTACAAACAAGGTTTTGCAATTAAAACACCAATAAATTTAAATTTACAAACTATCGCAACTCAATCTTTAAGAGAAGGTTTGGAAGAATATGATAAAAGAAAAGGATGGAGAGGCCCTATAGTAAATAAAAAAAATTTTAATAACTGGAGCAAAGATCTTGAAAAATACGAACTAGAAAAAACAATAGGATGGAATTTAGCAATAATAAAAAAAATTGATAAATTTTTTGTTGAAATTGAAACTGAAAATAAATTAAAAGGAAAAATAAAATATAAAGATATTTCCTGGACTAAAAAAGAACTAGATGAAATTTTCAAAAAAGGAGATGTGGTATATGTTAAAGAAATAAAAGATAATTTATATAGCTTAAAGCAAGTTCCCAAAGCAAATGGGGGCATTGTTGTTTTAGATCCTTATACAGGAAGGGTTCTTGCTATGTCTGGTGGCTTTAGCTTTAAATTAAGTGAATTTAATAGATCCACTCAAGCCTTGAGACAACCCGGATCAGCTTTTAAACCATTTGTTTATGCTTTAGCTTTAGAAAATAGTTTTACACCATCGTCTTTAATTTTAGATGCTCCAATTGTTCTAGACCAAGGAGAAGATTTAAAAATGTGGAAACCAGAAAATTATGGAAAAAAATTTTATGGACCATCAACAATCAGAACTGGCATTGAAAAATCAAGAAATTTAATGACAGTCAGAATTTCTCAGGAAATTGGAATTGATAAAATTGCAAAATTTTCAGAAAATTTAAATATTTATGAAAATCCTGAAGAATTGCTATCAATTTCATTAGGATCTGCAGAAACAACTTTATTAAAGTTAACCACAGCATATTGTTCTTTTGTTAATGGAGGTAAATTAGTAGAGCCAATATTTTTAGATAGGATTCAAGATAGTGAAGGTATCACAATTTATAATTCAGAAAGAAGAATTTGTGAAAAATGTCAGGATATTTCTTATTTAGGAAATGAAATTCCAAAAATTAAAGATAATTTTCAAAGAATTTTTTCCGAGGAAACTGCATATCAAATTACTTCAATTTTAGAAGGTGTAATTAAGAGAGGAACTGGAAGAGGTTTAAAAGATTTAAACTTAGATCTTGCAGGAAAAACTGGAACAACTAATAACAATACTGATGCATGGTTTGTTGGGTTTACATCAAATTTAGTTATTGGAGTATATATAGGACATGATGAGCCGAGAAGTTTAGGGAAATATGAAACAGGTTCCAAAACCGCAATGCCCATTTTTAAATCATTTGTAAAAAATGCCATAAAAAAAGGCGATGCCAGACCATTTAAAGTTGCAAAAAATATTAAATTTTTAGTTGTTGATCAAAAAACTGGTAGAAAAGCTGATTTTGGTTCGAAAACAACTATAATAGAAGCTTTTAAAAAAAACGATTTAACTAATAGTTTAATAGAAAACGAAAATTTGAATATGAAAATTGATAAAAATAATATATTAAAATTTTATTAATGAATACTGATTTTTCAAATTATCAAATCGAAATTAAAAAAATAAGCTCAAGAATCAAGGAGTATCTTTGAAAAACAAGATATTTATTCCAAGTTAGAAAATATAAATAAATTAATCTTGGAACCAAATTTTTGGGAAAATAAATCAAATGCTGAAAAAGTTTTAAAAGATAAAAAAATCTTTGAAGATTTAGTTCAAAGTTATAAAACTTCATTAAAACAATTTGATGAAATTATAGACTTATATAATCTTGCCTTAGAAGAAAACAATCAGACAATTTTAAAAGAATCAGAAAGTAATATTTTTGACTTATACAAAAATATAAAAAAACACGAAATTAAATGTTTTTTATCTAATGAAGCAGATAGCTTAGACGCTTATCTGGAAATACATGCGGGTGCTGGCGGCACTGAAAGTCAAGACTGGGCAGAAATGCTAAGAAGAATGTACATGAAATGGGCCTCTAGTAAAAACTTTAAATGTCAATTAATAAGCGAACACAAAGGTGATGAGGCAGGAATTAAATCATCCACTATAAAAATTGATGGAAATTATATTTATGGATTTTTAAAATCAGAATCAGGAATTCATCGTTTAGTTAGAATATCACCTTTTGATTCCGGAGCTAGAAGACATACAAGTTTTGCAAGCGTCTGGGTTTATCCTGTGGTTGATGAAAGTATAAAAGTTGAAATTTTAGAAAAAGATTTACGTGTTGATACTTTTAGATCAAGTGGAGCTGGCGGGCAACATGTAAACACTACAGATAGCGCCGTTAGAATAACCCATACACCTTCCAAGATTGTTGTTCAGTGCCAAAACGATAGGTCTCAGCACAAAAATAAAGAAACTTGTATGAATATGCTAAAAGCGAGACTTTATGAACATGAAATAAAAAAAAAAGAACAACAATTAAAAACTTCTGAAGAATTAAAATCAGATATTGGATGGGGTCATCAAATTAGATCATATGTTTTACACCCGTATAGAATGGTTAAAGATAACAGAACAAACTTTGAAAGCTCAAGTCCAGATAAAGTTTTAAATGGTGAAATTGATGAATTTTTAGAAAGTTCTTTATATAAATTGAATGATTAAAATTTTTTTAAAAATATTATTTTTTATACTAACTTTAATTTTTCTTTTCCTAGTATACTTTTCATATTTTGGATTTACGACTTCAAAATTTAATTCATTAATTAAAGATCAAATAAAAAAACAAAATAGCGACTTGGACATAGGCCTTAAAAAAGTAAAGTTACAATTAAATTTAAAAGATATTTCTATAAAAATTAAAACTAAAAATGCACAAATTATCTTAAATAATTCTGAAAATATAGATATAGAAGAAATTTCATCAAGCATCCTAATTTCATCATATCTACAAGATAAATTTGTCTTAAAAAATATTTCTATAAAGACTAAAAAAAATAATTTAAGTAGCTATATTAATTTATATAGACTTTCACAAAACTCCTTAAAATATGTATTGCTTAATCAATTAGTTAAAAGTGGGATGGCACAAATAAATGTTGATTTCAATTTTGATGATGAAGGAAGAATAAAAAAAAATTATAGTTTAACAGGTAAAATTATAAATGCTGAATTACATATACCAAATAACAAAAATATAAATGCTCTAAATTTTAATTTTTCAATTAATAATAATGAATACAAATTAGAAAAAATTTTATTTAAATTTAATAAAATAAATTTTAATTCAGAATTTTTAAATATTAAACAGACAATTGATAGTTTTTCAATAAAAGGAAATTTAAATAATAAAAAAAATAAAATTAACAACGATTTAATTTTATTGATTTTTAAAAATAATTTAGAAAATTTCGATTTTTCAAATTCTAATTTTATTTCAAATTCAGAATTTACTTTTATTTTAAACAAAAAATTTAAAATTAAAAATCTTAAAATAGAATCCAAATTAAATTTAGATAATTTAATTTTGAAATATGATTCTGTCAAAATC
>CACENP010000017.1 GCA_902560815.1 uncultured Pelagibacteraceae bacterium | reverse complement strand
AATTGTTACAGTTTTGTTAACATACTTTTTGTACCTCTGGTCTTTCGGATTTACTGCAACAGCTGTATCCCCAAGCATTGTTTCAGGTCTAGTAGTTGCTATAGTTATATATTCACTTGTTCCATCTATTGGGTATCTAATATAATAAATTTTAGAATTAACTTCTCGTTGATCAACCTCTAAATCAGATATTGCGGTTTTTAAAACTGTATCCCAATTTACTAATTTTTCAGCCTTATAAATTAATTTTTTTTTATGAAGATCCACGAAAACTTTAATAACTGCTTTTGATAGATTTTCGTCCATTGTAAATGCATTTCTTGACCAATCACACGAACAACCTAATTTTTTAAGCTGATTAATAATTATGTCACCATATTGATTTTTCCATTCCCATACTTTTTCAATAAACTTTTCTCTTCCTAAATCATTTTTTTTAATATTCTCAGAATTTAACTTTTTCTCTACTAATGCCTGTGTGGCTATTCCAGCATGATCAGTTCCTGGTTGCCATAGGGTTTCGTAATTATTCATCCTATAATATCTTGTTAGCAAATCTTGTATTGAGTTATTTAAGGCATGACCCATATGTAAACTTCCAGTAACATTGGGTGGTGGGATAACTATTGAAAATTTCTTCTTATTTTTTTTAGATTTAAATAAATTATTCTTCTCCCAATATGTGTATATTTTGTCCTCAACGTCCGAATGTATATATTTATCTAAACTCATGGTATTTTAAGTTTATAATTTAATAATATGATTTAACAATAATTTTAGTAATTTATTTGATAGACTAAATGCAAATATTTTATATAAAAATACATTCAAACTAATTTAATATGAAATTAAATGGCCACGTGGCGGAATGGTTACGCAGAGGATTGCAAATCCTTGTATCCCAGTTCGATTCTGGGCGTGGCCTCCAAAATAAATCTTGTTTTAATTTTGAAAAAAAGTAAGTTGAGATTTTTACATTCCTCGGTAGCTCAGTTGGTAGAGCAGTTGACTGTTAATCAATTGGTCGCAGGTTCGAGTCCTGCCCGAGGAGCCAAAATTAAATAGCTTTTGAAATCGAACTTGCTGCTACCTCTAATGATTTGTTAAATTTTATCTTTTGTTCATTGGAAAGTTCTGAATATAACTTGATTAAAAAATTATAGTTTACATTCATATGACCTTCTTTAGATTTTTCAATGTTAATCAAGTATTCCGAAAAATCTTCAAAGAAATAGCTAATTGGAACTTTCAAATAATTTGATAGTTGCAATAATCTTATAGAGCTAACACCATTGGTTCCTTTTTCATACTTTTGTATCTGTTGAAAAGTTACATTGATAGCTTTTGCTACTTTAGTTTGTGTTAACCCTAAGGCTAATCTTCTTAACTTTAGTTTATTACCCAAATGTTTATTAAAATTATCTTCCATTAAGACCCCTCTTAAATATTTATATTTGTTTAATTCAACTAATTTTTTAAAGGTCCTGCAATAAGAAAATTTATTATTTTTGGCTTAAATTTGAATATATTGAATATCTGTCAAGACAATAAATAACTGTTTTTTTGAGAAATATTAGATAAAGTTTATAGAATTTGACTTAAAAACAGTTTAGTTCTGTCACTTTTTGGGTTTGCAAAAAACTCTTTTGTATCTGCTTTTTCAACTATCATGCCTTCATCCATAAATATTACTTCATCAGCTACTTCTTTAGCAAATCCCATTTCATGCGTTACTACAATCATTGTCATTCCTGCTTTTGCCAAATTTACCATGGCATCTAACACTTCTTTAATCATTTCAGGGTCTAATGCTGAAGTTGGCTCATCAAATAACATTATTTTTGGTTCCATGCATAAAGCTCTTGCAATTGCACATCTTTGTTGTTGTCCACCAGATAATTGTCCAGGAAATTTTTGAGCCTGGTCAGATATTTGTACTTGCTCTAATTGTTTCATTGCAAGTTCTTCAGCTTCTTTTTTTGGCATTTTTTTTACCCATATTGGTGCCAAAGTGCAATTATCTAAAATTGATAGGTGCGGAAATAAATTAAATTGTTGAAATACCATTCCAACTTCTGCTCTTATAGCTTCAATATTTTTTGTATTTTCTGTAAGTTCAGTTCCATCAACTATAATTGTACCTTTTTGATGCTCTTCCAATCTATTTATACATCTTATAAGAGTTGATTTTCCTGAGCCTGAAGGTCCGCAAACAACAATTTTTTTATTTTTTTCTACTTCTAAATGAATATCTTTTAAAACTTGAAAATCTCCAAACCATTTATTCATACCCTCTATTTTAATTATTGGATCAGACATTTTTATCTATCAGTTTTATATTTTATTTCTAAATTGTAGCTATATTTACTCATTGCGTAACAAATAATCCAGAAAATTATTGCTGCAAAAACATAACCTTCCATTGCATAACCTAGCCATTTGGGATTAGTTTTTGCTAAATTTAACATTCCTACTATTTCTAATAATCCAACTACAAAGATTAATGGCGTATCTTTTACTAGAGCTAAAAAAGTATTAGCAATTCCAGGAATAACTAATTTTAATGCTTGAGGTAAAATTACGAAAATATGCATTTTCCAATATCCCATACCTAATGATTTTGCGGCATCATATTGTCCTCGCGGTAAAGCTTGCAGACCTCCTCTAATAACTTCTGCCACATAAGCTGCTTCAAATAAAGAAATAGCAATAATTACTCTTACTAATTTATCCATGAAAAAGTCTTCTGGTAAAAACATTGGAAACATTACAGATGACATGAATAAAACTGTAATTAAAGGAACACCTCTCCAAAATTCTATAAATCCAACTGAAATATATCTAACTGTTGGTAAATCTGATCTTCTTCCAAGAGCTAAAAACATTCCAACAGGAAAGCAGAAAATTAAGCAGAAAAAGGAAACTATGAAAGTTAAAGATAAACCGCCCCAAGCTCCAGTTTCAACCCACTCAAGACCAAAAGCACCACCTGAAATTAAATAGTAAATCAAGACAAAAGCTATGATTGGATAAATTACAACATAATACAAAGTTAAAAATTTCTTAATTTTTTCTGACGGAATTAAACCAACAAATGCTAATCCAATTAAAGCAATAAAAGATAAATTTATTCTCCATTGAAGTTCGTTTGGATACATTCCATAAATAAATCTATTTAACCAAATTTTTATATAAGTCCAGCAAGCGCCTGTGCCTGTGCAAGCTTCTTTTGTATCTCCCGATATAGTTGCATCAATAATAAACCAACTAAGGAATGGTGGAATTGATTTTATAACTGCAAAAATTATTAGTAGAGTTAAAACTGCATTAAATGTATTTGTATTAATATTTTTATTTAATAAATCCAAATTTTTAATACCTGAAAATTCAATTCTAATTATATGCAAGCCTACTGTTCCTATTATCAAAGGTAATAAAAAGCTAATAAAATTTGGTAAAAATGATGTAATATTAGTATTAAAAAAAGAATTTAAAGTAACATCTAAAATAGCAATAGAAATTAAAAAAATACCTACATACAAATAAGTATTTAGATTTTCAATATTGGGTCTTAAAAAATTTAATTTATTCATTACTTTTCTTTAATAGCTATTTTTTTATTATACCAATTCATTAAAACTGAAATTGACAAACTTATTGATAAATACGTAAGCATAGTTATAGAAACTATTTCAATTGCTCTTCCAGTTTGCATTAACGCAGTACCTGCAAAAATTAAAACTAGATCTGGGTAAGCTATAGCTGCCGCAAGAGAAGAGTTTTTTGTTAAATTTAAATATTGGTTTGTAGTAGGTGGAATTATAATTCTTAATGCTTGAGGCATAACAACTAATTTTAAAATTTGCCTAGGAGTTAAACCAATAGATGCAGCGGCTTCTTTTTGGCCTTTGCTAATCCCTTGAATACCAGCTCTAACACATTCTGCGATAAATGTTGCTGTATAAAGACCTAATGCTAGTGTCAAAGCTATAAGTTCCGGTGGTATTCCAAGTCCACCTTTATATTTAAATGAAGTATTTGACATTTGTTCCAATTCAGGAACTGAAAAATTTAATGAAACACCGCCAATTAAAAAAGTTAATAACGGTAAAATTATAAATAAACCTACTGAAATAGAAAATACTGGTAGTTGTTTTCCTTCATTTTCTTGTAATTTTCTTGCGTAATTTCTAATTATGACAATAGAAATTATAGCAGCAATTATTGAATAAAAAAATATATCTAGATTTTCCCAAACAAACCTAGGCACAAATAAACCTTTAATTGTTAAGAAAAAAACTCCAAACATTGGTTCTGTATCTTGTGGCAAAGGTAATGCTCTAAGTGCAGCAAAATACCAAAAAAATATCTGTAATAGTAAAGGAATATTTCTAAAAAATTCTACATACCAAGCTGCTGTTCTTTCAATTAAATAATTTGGTGAAAGACGAGCTATACCAACTATTACTCCTAAAATTGTTGATAATATAATTCCTATAAAAGCAACTAAAAGAGTATTTAACAATCCAACTAAATATGCTCTAGCGTAAGAATGTGATCCATCATAATCAATTAATGAAAATTGAACATCAAAGGAAGACTCTTGAGTTAAAAAACCAAATCCAAACTCAATCCCCCTATTATCCATATTAACTTGAGCGTTGTAGGTTAAAAAACCAAAAACCAAAATTACTGCTAATAATGTTGCTAACTGTGGGATTATCTTGTTTAGCTTAAAATTCATAAATTAAATATGAGGTACTATAAAAAAAGGGCTAGAAAAATCTAGCCCTTTTTAAAGATTATTAGATAAAAATTATCTTGCAGGTGGTACGTAAAGAATTCCACCTTTTGTCCATAATTCGTTTGGACCTCTGTCAGGCAAAATACCAGTGTCAGCTATATTTCTCTTATAACTTTCACCATAGTTACCAACTTGTTTGATAATTCTTAAACTCCACTCGTTATCTAAACCAAAAGCAGCGCCTAATTCACCTTCTGCTCCAACTAGTCTTTTAACTGCTGGATTATCAGAAGTTTTCATAGAATCTGCGTTTGCAGAATTAACACCGTATTCTTCAGCTTCGATCATAACGTTCAAAGACCATCTTACGATATCTTCCCATACAGAATCACCTTGTCTAACAACTGGGCCTAAAGGCTCTTTTGAAATAGTTTCAGGTAAAACTATGTGGTCATCTGGAGAACTCAATTTAATTCTTTGAGCAGCTAAACCAGATTTATCAGTAGTGTAAGTATCACATCTTCCAGCATCATATGCCGCAACAACTTCGTCTGCTTTTTCAAAAGTTACTGGCTCATAAGAAATTCCTTTTGAATTAAAGAAGTCTCTCATGTTTAGCTCAGTAGTTGTTCCTAGGTTTGTACATGCAGAAATTCCATCTTTGAAATCATTTACAGATGAATATCCTGAATTTTTTCTAACCATGAAACCTTGACCATCGTAGAAGTTAACTCCAACGAAAGTAAGACCAATGTCAGCATCTCTAGAAAGTGTCCAAGTCGTGTTTCTTGATAAAATATCAATTTCACCAGAAGTTAAAGCTGTAAATCTTTCTTTAGCACTTAATGGAGTGAACTTAACTTTGTTCGCATCACCTAGTACCGCAGCAGCTACCGCTCTACATACATCAACGTCAACACCAGTCCAATTTCCTGCAGCATCAGCATTAGAAAATCCTGGTAGACCTTGAGAAACACCACATCTTACAAAACCTTTTTTCTGAGTGTTTTTAAGTGTTTTTGATTTCTTTGCCATAGCTTCTGTTGAAAATGCAAAAAGCACTGCAACCATTGCTACAAAAGAAGTCAATTGTTTTATTAATTTAAACATTATTTATTCCTCTTGTTTATTTATTTGTTAACAAATAATTCAAAATTGAATTTGAATTAACCTAAGTAAAGCAGAAACAAAGGGCATCATCAATATTAAAAAAAGCTTAATAGATAGGTAAAATTGGCGCGCCCTGGAGGATTCGAACCTCCGACCCTCGGTTTAGAAAACCGATGCTCTATCCAGCTGAGCTAAGGGCGCATTGATAAGACTTATATAATATAAATTTAACTTTTAAAAAGAAATTTTTTAATAATTATAAGAATAGTTAACAGTTCAACTCTGCCAATAATCATAAATACAATCATAATTAGTTTTGAATAATAATTTAATTCGAGAAAATCAAAACTATTTAAATCATACATAGGAGAATTGACAGTATTCATCAATGTCAATACAGATAGTTTAAAGGACTCTTCAAAGCTAGTGTCAAAAATTGAAAGTAAAGATGTAATTGTAAGCAACGAAAGTATAAATATTAGCACTGAAAGAAAATACTTATTTATATCATTTTGTTCAATATTAGTATCAATTAAATGAAATTTATTTGTATAAACATTATTTGGTCTAGAATAAGAAAGAATTTCATTCAATGAATATCTAAACAAAAAATATATTTTCATAAATCTGATACCTGAACTTGTAGAAAAAAAAGATCCACCTATTATTACAATTAATAAAAATAAAAACCAAAGATTTGATGGAGAGTTTTTAAATGAAATACCAATATTGGACATGCTACTTGACAAAGAAAAAAGTATGGTTGAAAAATTGTAATCATAATTAAAAAAAATAAAAAAAATTACTATTAGTGCTAATAAATAAATAGATAGGTAAATATCTTCAGCAAAAAAATTTAAACTTTTTTCTTTTAAAAAAAGAATATTGTAAAATAAAAATAAACTGAAAAATGGTAAAAGCATCAAAAAAGAGAATACAATTTCTTTAAAGTTAGTATTAACAATGCTGCCAATATCATTTACAGGCAAAAAACCACCAGATGAAATTATGGTCATAGAAATATTAAAAGAGTCAAATGTTCTTAGATTAATTAGTTTTAACGAAATGAATAAAAAAAGAGTTAAAAGAACATACAGTATAAAAATTTTAAATGATTGCTTAAATGTTTCAGAATAATTAAATGATATAAAATTAGTTAAAGATTTTTTTAAACTATCATCAAATATATCAATTAGGAGAAGAATAGAAAATAAAAAATAAATACCACCTATCCATTGCGATGTTGATCTCCATATAATCAAACTTTGATCTAGATGTTTTATATTTTCAAAAACTGTAAAACCTGTCGATGTAAATCCTGAAATTGATTCAAAATAACAATTTAGAAAAGATAAATTATAAATGCTAAAATAAAATGGAATTGAGATAATTAATGGTAATAAAAAATATCCCAGAATAACAGTAATAATCTTAGAATATATGTTAATTTTGAATGTACTTTTTTTTATTATAAGTGAACTTAATCCTATAACACCAGAAATTAAGAATGTATAAAAATAATTATTTATATTTAAATATAAGTTAAAATAATAAGAATAAATTATATTAAAAAAAGATAATATAGATAATAAAATAAAAAAAACTCCTAAATAATTTAGGATAAATCTAATCATGTGATTATACAGGACTCAGTCTGAACATGCTTTCAACTAATGGCAATTGATCTTTTTTAGTTAAAAAAACTACAGTATCTTCCTTTTTAAATACAAAATCTGATCTAGGAATTATAATTTCATTTTTTCTCAGAACTGCACCAATTCTTATTTCATCAGGTAGATCACAGTTTTTTAATTCTTTATTAATCAATTCAGACGTTTCAATAATTTCAGCTTCGATTACTTCGTAGTCACCATTTAATATAGAATAAGCATTTTCAATTGTACCTTTATGTACATGTTTTAATATACTAGAAACAGTAGTCATTCTTGGATCTATTAAATCATCAATTTTTAAAGAAGATTGTAATAAAGAATAATTAGGCTTGTTAATTAAAGCCATAGTTTTTTTATTTTTAGAAAATTTTTCAACAAGGACACTTACCATCAAATTATCTTCATCATCATTTGTTAATGCAATAACAGTTTCTACATCTTCTAGATTAACTTCAGCTAAAATATCTTCATCTAAGCCGTTTCCATTAATAACTATTGTATTATTTAATTCATTTGCAATAATTTCTGCTCTTTTTTTATCTTTTTCAATAATTTTAAGTCTTGCTTCTTCAAAACTTTGTTCAATATTTTTAGCAAGATTAAATCCAATATTGCCACCTCCAATTATTAAAATTTTGTTAGATATCTTTTCATTATGACCAAAGGCAGAAAGAGTTTCTTTTATTTGTTGTGAATTAATTATCACATAAGCTTTATCATTTTTCTTCATGACATCTGTTTTTTTAAGAAAAATAAATTTTCCATCTCTTATAACACCAAGAATATTTGCATTTAACTTAGGAAATTTTTTTGTTAATTCATTAAGCTTAATTTCAGAGATTGGACATGATTCATCAATTAAAATCTCTAAAAGTTTTATTTTATTATCTGCAAATGGAATATTATCTAGTGCTCCAGGAGATTCTAATTTTCGTTGTATGGATTTTGCGATTTCTATTTCTGGTGAAATTATTACATCAATAGGTAAATTGTCTTTATTGTATAATTTAGAAAATTTTGGATTTAAATAATCTTGTGCTCTAACTCTTGCAATTTTTTTTGGTATTTTAAATAAAGAAAATGCAATTTGGCAAACCATCATATTTATTTCATCATTTCGTGTAACAGCAATAATCATGTCTGCATCTTTAGAATTTGCATTCTCAAGTATAATTGGTGAGGTAGCTTTACCTACTATAGCTTTAACATCTAAGGCTTCATTAATTTTTTGAATATCTTCACTTGATTGATCTATTACGGTTACAGAATGATTTTGTTCAGTAAGAAGTTTGGCTATAGCAAAACCCACTCTACCAGCTCCACAAATAATTATATTCATTAATTTAGATCTTTAACTCCAAGTAACTTTAGTTTTCTATGTAATGCTGATCTTTCCATTCCTACAAATCGAGCTGTTTTTGATATATTTCCTGAAAATTTTTTAAGTTGTGTAATAAGATATTCTTTTTCAAAATTTTCTCTCGCTTCTCTTAAAGGATAATCTAAAGTTTCGTTTATTGAAAACTTGTCTGATTCACTCTGAGTCAATGACTCCTTGATTATATTTAATATACGATTTTGATCTTTCCCCAGAGATAAAATAGTAACTCTCTCAATTAGATTTCTTAACTCTCTAACATTTCCAGGCCAACTGTAATTCAACAAATAATTGTTATCTTGTACTTTAAAAGGTTGAATTTTATAATTGTTGCAAATATTTTTAACAAAATAATCAACTAATAAAGGAATATCTTCAATACGTTTATTTAGAGGATCTATGTTAATATTAAAAACATTAAGTCTATGAAATAGATCTTCTCTAAAATTTCCATTGTTAATTTCTTTTTTTATATCTTTACTTGTAGAAGAAAAAATTCTTACATCAACTTTTATGTCATGGGTTCCATTTATTCTTTTAAATTTTTGATCTATAAGAATCCTTAAAATTTTTGATTGTGTGTTTAGTGGTATTTCTGTAACTTCATCGATTAACAAAATTCCACCAGATGCTTTTTCCAATGCACCATAAATAATGGATGCATCATCTTTTTCTTCACCCAGTAACTCAAGTTCATATTTCTCTAGGTCTAATAATGCACCATTTAAAATTACAAAAGGTTTATTTCTTCTTAAGGATTTTTTATAAATTTTTCTTGCGATTAATTCCTTACCAGATCCAGTTGGTCCTGAGATAAAAACTCGACTTTCAGAATTTGAAACTTTTTCTATTTGATCCTTAATAGAAACAATATTTTGACTTTTTCCGACTAGGTCAAAAGTATGAAATAGTTGATTTTCTAATGATGCATTTTCTATTTTAAGTTTTAAATTTTCAATTGCTCTTCTTATAAAATTTAATAATCTTTCTTTGTCAAAAGGCTTCTGAATAAATTCAAAAGCACCTGACTTTAATGATTTTACTGCCATTTCAATGTTTGCATGGCCTGAAATTATTATTACAGGAATATTATTATTTTTATTTTTGATATGATTTAATAATTCTATACCGTCATTATCGCCTTTATCTAACTTAACATCTATAATTGCAACGTCGGGAAGTTTTTTATCTATTTCTGTAAGAGCTTGATTATAATTTGCTGCTATTCTTGTTGAATAACCAGCTTCTAGTATTAAATCATTAAGTATCTCTCTTATATCAGAATTATCATCTATTATTAGTATTTCAGCAGACATTTTATTTTGTTGGTAAATTTATAATTACATTTGTTCCGGATGTGTTTGAATTAAATTCGATAGTACCATTGTGGTCATTAATAATTTTATTTACTATAGATAATCCTAAACCTGATCCTTTTTTTTTTGTTGTATAATATGGTTTTATAATTTCCTTTTTATTACCAGATGAAAAACCGATACCGTTATCAAATATATTGATCTCTATATAATACTCCATCCTTCTTATTTCTATAATAATTTTCTTGTCAAAAAGGCCTGTTTTTTCTACTTTTTCTTGAATACTTTCAATAGAATTTTTAATTAAGTTGAAAATAACTCTACTGATTTGTTCATAATCGCAATCGAAATTTAAATTATCATTTTTAGAATAATTAAGATTTATATTAATCGTTTCATCAGTTTTTTTTAAAAGAGATACATTTGATTTTAATAGATCTATAAGGTTATTATTTCTAAATAAAGGTTTTGGCATTCTTGCAAAATCAGAGAATTCATTAACTAAATTTTCTATTTGCTTAATTTGAGATAAAATAATATTTAAATTTTTTTTGTACTTATCTTTTTCAGAATTATTTATATATTTTTCATAATTTGATTTTAAGCTATCGATAGTTAATTGAATAGGTGTAAGAGGATTTTTTATTTCATGAGCAAGCTTTCTGGCAACATGCTCCCAAGCTTCATGTCTTTCCGAAATTAGTAATTTTTCTTGTTGTACCTTCAGCTGGTTAATCATTGAATTAAAGTTTTTATTTAACAGTTCAATTTCTTTATCAGCGACAATTTCAGGTACTTTGGTATTTAAATTACCATCACCTATTTGCTTTGAAGCAGAAATTAAATTATTTATTGAAATAAAAAAACGTGATGAAAATCTTACAGCTATGGTTATAGATAGAAATAATAGCAAAGTAACAATAATAATATATATAAGAGCAAAGCTGAATTTTATTCCGGTTCTTTGATCTTCAACTGTATAATAAAAATTTATTGCCTCCTCAGACTCCTTTAAATAATTTGAAATATCCTCGTCTAGAAATTTAACTACATATAAAAAAAGATTATTCATTGATTTTATTTTTATAATAGCAGCTGATTTATTTTGATAAGCATTAATTATCTTCAGCGGCTTGTCATCATTTAAAACCATATTAATTGCTTTTTTTTCTACAGGTAAATATCCAGTTTCTGTTGAAGAAAATAAAACTTTTCTATTTTGATTAATAATGTGAACTTGATCCAATCCTCTTAATAATCTTTGTGTATTTAAAAAATTTTGTAAAAGTTTAATATTTTTTTTAAAAATATGTGAATTCTTATCTAAATCATAGGAAACTAGTATAATGTCCGATTCAACTTTGTTTCTTTTTTCGTCAATATAATTCTTTGCTAATTCATAAGAATTGTTTACTGCTAAAGTAATCTTGCTATCAAAATACTTTTCCAGTGCAAAAGAAAATAAAAATAATGAAAATATTGAAATTAATAATGAGGGAATAAGCGTAAATAACGAAAAGAAAACTATATACTTTCTATTTGCTACTGATCCTCTAACACTAATGTTACTTTTTATAGAATTAGAAATTTCTCTAAATATAATTATAAAAAAAAGCAGCAATAATGCTATATTTAGAAAAAGTAAGTAATTTAAATTGGTGTTATTTATTAAAATAAAATTTTTACCGATAAATGTTAAAAAAGTTATAAATGATATGACTAAAGTAAAAATAAATACTAAAATTATGAATATGTGTCTTTTTATAAAACTTAACATAGGCTAAATATATAAAAATAAGAGAAAATAATACATGAATAATTGTTTTATACTACTTGCAGCAGGCAAAGGTAAACGTTTTAATTCAAAAGAAAAAAAACAGTTTTTTATCTACAAAAATAAACCTTTATTTATGCATTCAATAAACAAAGCAAAAAAATCAAAATTATTCAAAAAAATAGTACTTGTTACAAATAAGCAGCTTAAAATATCTAATGTGGATATTGTTAAAGGTGGAAAAGAAAGATCCGATTCATCTTTTAATGGATTAAAATTTATAGCAAATAAAAAAATTAAAAATGTATTTATCCACGATGCGGCAAGACCAAATTTTTCTATTAAACTACTAAAAAAATTAAAAAAAAATCTTTATAATAATAAAGCTGTAGTTCCATATATAAATACACATAACTCTACAAAATACGCATATCAAAATAAAGTAATTAATCTGAAAAGAGAACGAGTATACCTTACACAAACACCTCAATGTTTTGACTTCAAAACTTTATACAATTTATCCAAAAAAAATAAGAATTCTGTTACTGACGAATGTGCTTTATTTTTAAATAATAATAAAAAAATAAAATTTATTAAAGGTGAAGATTCAAATATAAAAATAACAAAAAAAATAGATCTTTATAAAAATAAAATCAAAACATTTTATGGAATCGGATTTGACATACATAGGTTAGTCAAAAAAAAAAGATTGTATTTGGGAGGAATTAGGATTCCATTTCATTCTGGTTTAAAAGGACATTCAGATGGAGATGTAATTATTCATTGTATTATTGATGCCTTGCTTGGCGCTCTTAGAAAAAAAGATATTGGCTCTTTATACCCTAGTAATAAAAATAAATTTAAAAATATAAGATCTCCAAAGATGCTAAAACCTATTATTATTAATATAGAAAGTAATAATTACTATATTAATAACTTAGATATTAATTTAATTTGTGAAAGACCAAAAGTTTCAAAATATAGAAATAAAATTATAAATTCTTTATCCAGATTAATGAATATAAATAAAGACATTATAAATATTAAAGGCAAAACTGTAGAAAAATTAGGTTTAATAGGAAAAGAAAATGCTATTGCATGTGAGGCAATAGTTTCGATTAGTAAATATGAATAAAATAAATTTTCTATTTGTTACATTATTCGGTATTGGAAAATTGAAAAAAATACCTGGAAGTTATGCATCATTAGCGACTACTGTACTTTTATTTTTTTTATTTCATATATTAAACTTTTCTCCAAATTTTGTTTTAATTGTAATAATTATTATATTTCTAGTTTCTCTTTATGCCGTAAACGTGTTTGTAAAAGACTTAGATAATAAAGATCCTAAAGAAGTTGTTATTGATGAATTTATTGGCCAATCAATTCCTATTTGTCTTTATGAAATTGCTCATGATGGAGTAAAAGATACTGGGCAAGTATTAACTTTTTATTTTGTAATGTTTATTCTGTTTAGAATTTTTGACATCGTTAAACCTTATCCAGTTAGCTACTACGATAAAAAATTTAAAAATAGTTTTGGTGTTATCATGGATGATGTCTGTGCTGGCTTATATGTCGTGGCTGTACTTGTTTTATATATGGTGATAACTTCATGAAAAAACTTTCCCTAAGAGTTGTAAAATTGTTAAGTAAAAAAAGGTTAAAAATTTCTTTTGCAGAATCTTGTACCGGGGGTTTGCTTTCAAGCCATATTACATCAATAAGTGGTTCTTCTAAAGTATTTACTCTTGGATTAGTTACATATTCAAATCAGACTAAAATTAAGGTTCTTAAGATTCCTAAAAAAATAATAATGAAACATGGGGCTGTGAGTTATGAAACTTGCTTATCTATGGTTAAGAATCTTAGTAGAATTAGCAAGACAAATATTTCTGTATCAATAACTGGAATTGCTGGGCCAAAAGGTGGAACAAAAGAAAAACCTGTTGGTCTAGTTTATATAGGTATTAAAATGGGTAACAAAATTTTAGTTAAAAAAAACTATTTTAAAAGTAATAAAAGAAGCATAATTCAAACGGCTACTGTTAATAAAGCTTTAAATTTAGTTTTAAGTTTTATTAAATAGTTCATCTGCTCTTTTTTGAAAAGCATCGGCTATTTTAGATAAACCAAATTGAAAAGACTTTGTCATTATAATATTTAAAAAATGGTTTTTTAACTCAAAATCAACATCAAATGAAACTTCAGTAACATTTTTTTCTTCTTTAAAATACCATTTATTTTCTAAATGTTTTAAAGGACCATCAAGATTAGTTACATAAATTGAATCTTCTTTTTTATTATATTGAACATCGCTTTTGTAAGTATCTTTAAAAGGACCCTTTCCAATTGTTAAATCTGCAATAATAAATAATAAACCGCCCTTTTCTTTTTTTTCATAAATTTTTGAATTTAAACAGAAAGGAACAAATTGCGGATATTTTTCTATATCAAGAACAAGATCAATTAGCTGTTCTTTTTTACATTCGATTGATCTTTTAACTGATGCTTTGGGCATTAGTTTGATTTATTCTATTATTTTTAAGGACAGCAAAATCTTTATCTGCATGATATGAAGATCTAGTTAGAGGAGTTGAGGATACCAATAGAAAGCCTTTTGATACTGCAATGCTTTTTAATTCGTCAAATTCTTCAAGGGAGTAATATCTATCAAGAGGATGGTGTTTTACCGAAGGTTGTAAATATTGACCAATTGTTAAAAAGTCAACTTCTGCACTTCTTAAATCATCCATCACTTGAATGATTTCATCTTTGTTTTCACCTAAACCAACCATTAAACCAGATTTAGTAAAAATATTTTTATCAATTTTTTTTGTATTTTTTAAAAGTTCAAGTGAAGCAAAATATCTAGATCCAGGTCTAACTTTCCTATAAAGACCTGGCACAGTTTCAATATTATGATTGAAAACATCTGGTTTGGCTTCAATAACTTTTTTATATGAATTTCCTTTTCTCAAAAAATCAGGAGTTAAAACTTCTATTGTTGTGCTGGGATTTTGTTTTTTTGTTTCAATTATTACTTCATAAAAATGATTAGCACCGCCGTCAGTAAGATCGTCTCTGTCTACAGAAGTTATTACGGCATGTTTTAGATTTAACTTTTTTATAGCTAAAGCTATTTCAAATGGCTCAAAAGAGTTTAATGGTTTTGGTTTTCCAGTAGTGACGTCACAAAATGCACATGCTCTTGTACATATTTCTCCCATAATTAAAAATGTTGCATGTCTCTTGCTCCAACACTCAGTAATATTTGGACAGTTTGCCTCTTGGCAAACAGTTTTTAATTTATGCTGATTAACTATACTTTTTGTTAGAAAAAATTCTTGGCTATTAATAAGTTTTGA
>CACENP010000016.1 GCA_902560815.1 uncultured Pelagibacteraceae bacterium | reverse complement strand
TTCTTCTGCAGCTTGTTTTAGATTTTTTGTATTACCATTTTTATACTCTTCATTAGGACTTAAAGAAGAACAACCAATAAATGCAAAAATAAAAAATAGCTTTAATAAAAAAAAAAAATTTACTAGATTTATTAAAGGCAAATTAATATTTTCTAAAAAAGGTATTGCTGAATTTGAAATTCACAAAGGCCAAGAGTCCTTTAGAATTAAGCCTTTTACTAAATCAAATGCATGGGGTTTATTTCCTAGTGGAAAAGGAAATTTTAAAAAAGGTGATCTTATTGAATGTTATACACCCACAGGTATTAATTAAATTTATATTAACCAATCAAATTTTGTTGTGGATTTTATTAATTGGTATTAATAATCCGGAATGGGCGAATTAAAAAATCCTAAATTAGCTATACCGGTTGTTTTAATGGCAGGTATTTTTTGGTCATTTGGACCATATGTGGTTCGTAATATAGATCAAGCACATACAGTTCCTTGGCAATATTTATTTACAAGAGGTTTGGTAATTTTTATTTTGCTAAATCTTTATCTTTATTTGGAAGAAGGGTTAAGTTTTATTAGCAATTATAAAAAAATAGGAATCTCAGGAATTGTAGGAGGAATAGGTTTAGCCTTTGCAATGATTACATTTATTTGGTCTATAACAAATACATCTGCAGCAATAACTCTTCTTTGTCTTGCTTCAATGCCATTCATTACAGCTTTACTGGGTTTTTTATTTTTAAAAGAAACAATATCCATCAATGTTTGGGTAGCAATTGGAATTGCTACTGTAGGAATTATTATAATGGCGTTTGGAAATCATGAAAAAAATACCCTAATGGGATTTATACTAGGAATAGTATCTGCAGTAGGGTTTTCAGTTTTTTCAGTAAGTTTAAGATGGAGAAAAGAAACTCCAAAATTTACCACAGTATCAATTGCTGGCTTAATTTGTTTTATTGTATCTTTGATTGTAATTATAAATAAAGATTTAAGTTTAATTTCATCAAATAAAAATCAAGCTTTGTTTGCTGCGCATGGAACAATAGTTTGTTTAGGTATGATTTTATACGCAATTGCATCAAAAAATATTCCCGCAGCAGAACTTACTTTGCTTTCTTTAACAGAAGTAATAGGAGGAATTTTTTGGGTATGGCTTCCATGGCTTGGAATTAACGAAATTCCTGCAACAAATACTATTGTTGGTGGTTTTTTAATATTTTTGGCAATTTTTTATTATAGCCTTATTATTAAAACCAATAGAAGATTTATTGCATTAAATTGATTTGATGAACTCAGAAAAAATTATTGTTAATAGCTGTAATGAATGGGATCCTTTAAAGCATGTGATTGTTGGAAAGGCAGATGGTTGTTGTATTCCCGCTCCAGAGCCTGCACTAGATGCAAAAGTACCAGAAGACTCAGATATGAAAGGACAATATGGTCCTAGAACAAAAGATACAGTAGACAAGGCAAACGAACTTCTAGATAATTTTGCTAACATGTTAATAAAAAGAGGAATTAAAGTAGATAGACCTATACCAATAGATTTTAATCAAAAGATATCAACACCAGATTGGAAAGCTGAAAGTATGTTTGGTTGTATGCCTGCTAGAGATATTATTCTTACTGTTGGAAATGAAATGTTAGAGGCAACAATGAGTTATAGATGTAGGTGGTTTGAGTACTTAAACTACAGACCTCTTATTCAAAAATACTATAATTCAGATCCAAATATGAGGCACGAGGCTGCTCCAAAACCAAGATTGACTGATGCTGATTATAGAAAAGATTATTTATCAGATAAAATAGGAGATCAAAAAAGACTCGAATGGACAGCAAAAAAGTTTTTTGTAACTACAGAAGAAGAGCCTCTTTTTGATGCTGCAGATATATTAAGATTTGGTAAAGACTTAATTGTTCAGCATGGTTTCACAACAAATTTAAAAGGAATAGAATGGCTAAAAAGACATTATAAAGATCACAGAGTTCATGCAGTAAATTTTCCTGGTGATCCTTACCCAATTCATATTGATGCAACTTTTACACCTATTAAACCAGGGTTGATTATTAATAACCCACACAGAAGATTACCAAAAGAGCAGAGAAAACTTTTTGAAGATAATGAATGGGAAATAATTGATTCAGCTCAACCAGCACATAATTCTCCACCTCCATTATGTTATTCTTCAGTTTGGTTATCTATGAATGTTTTGGTCTTGGATCCAAAAACAGTATGTGTAGAAAAAAGTGAAGTATATCAAGCTGAGCAGTTAGATAAACTTGGAATGGAAGTAGTACCGGTAGATATGAGAGATGCGTATGCTTTTGGGGGTGGGCTTCATTGTTGTACAGCAGATGTTTATAGAGAAGGCGACTTGCAAGATTATTTTCCTAAACAATAATTAGCTAGGATTTTGTTTTAAAAATTCAATATATTTTATAACTTCATCAAATTTTTCATCTTCTATATCTTTGTAACTGGCATTAAATTTGCTTTTTACACATATAGCGACGTGCGCATATGGATTTCTTCCTTTTGGGTGATTTGGATGATCGGGTAATTGTCCTTGTAAATAATCACCAGCTTCCTGAATAATTTTCCAGAGTTTACTTGCGTTTTCTTTGTTCACACTTTCGATTGCTCTGACTGATTATTATCTAATGTTGCCGGTGTATCAGGGTCTAATTCTAATCCAGCTGGAGTTATTGTTGCTGGGATAGAGGTATAAGTAGAGTCAGGGTTTTCTGCAACTTCTCTTACATTCATTCTATAAATACCAAAAATTCCAATTATAATATGCGCAATTATTAAAAATATAAACAAACCATTTATATCAAACCAGTTCATAAACAGTGAACATATAATAGGCCCACTTATTGCACCAATTCCAAATATAAATTGCAATCCACCGCCTGCAGCTACAAATTTTTCTTTAGGTACAAAATCATTAGTATGTGCAAGATTTAGTGAAAATAATGGAAGACACAAACCTGCATACAGTCCAATTACTATAAAAAATAAAATTTTATTAATTGATACTTCTGTTGATAAATACATATTTTCAAGACTTTGACTTCCAAAAATAATTGAAAGGAAAGAAAAAAAAGCACTTAAAAGTGTAACTGTAACTATTACTTTTCTTCTATCAAGCTTGTCTGAAAAATAACCAATAGGACCCTGAAATATAACACCAGCCATTGTTGCTATAAAAAGTAAAATAGAAGTTTCAAATAATGAAAAATTAGCCTTTGTAGCATATACAGCCATTAAAGAAAAAAAAGCCGAATGTATTAAGCCTGTACAAAAAGAACTTACAGTTCCCAATGGAGAAATTGCATATAATTCTTTTACACTTATTGTTCCTATTTTTTTAAATTTAGGGGCAGATCTTTTTGTTAAAAGAATTGGAACTAGTGCTAAAGATAATAGAACTGAAACTAAAATAAATGGCTCATAATTTGTGGGATCACTTACATTAAGTAAAAGCATACCTATTCCTAATCCAGTATAAAGGATTATCATGTAGGCCGATAATAGCTGTCCTCTATTTTTATTTGTGGCTCTATCGTTTAACCAACTTTCAGTTACTATGTAGCAACTAACCAAACTAATTCCTGTTATAAATCTACTTAAAGTCCACATTGCAGGATTAACATAAACTGCTGCTAACAATGCGCTTAACGAAGCTAACGATGCAAAAGCAGCAAACACTCTAATGTGTCCAACTTTTTGTACTAACTTTGGAGTAGTGTTTGATCCTAAAAAATATCCCATAAAATAACCAGACATAAATATACCAGTTGTAATTACACTAAAATCTTCAACAACAGATCTGATACCCATTAGTTGCATTTGGAGACCATGAGCAATCATGATTATTCCAATTCCAATAAATAAAGCCCACGATCTTGTTACTTCTTTTTGCATATATATTTGCCTGCTTATTACTTAGTTAAAATTTTGCAAGTAATTAGTTATAATTTATGTTTTTTTTAAGGCTAGGAATGAATGAATTGCAATTGTTAATATGATTACTGCACCACCTAAAATAGTTTCCAGACTAGGTTGTTCTTTAATTACCATCCAAACCCATACTGGACCCAGTATAGTTTCAAGAAGGAAAAAAAGATTAACTTCTGCACCGGTTATAAATCTTGGGGCTATAGTTACTAAAACAAAAGGGATAGCCACACACATTACACACATTAAAGGTATGAAAATGATATCATTACCTGCCAAAGTGAAGCTCTCTACAAAGAAAAAGGCAAATATCGCAACACATAATTTACCAATTACAGCTGATGGAACAAGGTCCCTGTCTTTAGCATATCTTGCTAAAGTAGCATTACAAGCAAGACCAAAGGCTGTAACTAGACCAAAAAAATCACCTAAAAAGTTACCTAAATTAAGGGAATCGTAAAAGATATAAACGCAAGCAGCAAAGGTTATTAGTATAGCAAACCAGGTTTTTTTATCTGGAGCTTCCTTTAAAAATATAGCTCCTAATATAGCTGAAAGCATCGGAGCTAAAGCAATCATTACCAATGTATTAGCAACATTAGTATTTTGGATAGACAATATAAAAGTAATATTGCATGCAGAAAAACTAAAAATATAAAATATTCCTGGATATCCTATTCCAAATAGTTTTTTTAAAAAATTTTTATTATAAAAAATTAAAGTACCGATTAAAACAACCACAAAAGGTATTGCTCCTCTATAGAATAACATTCCCCATGTTTCTATGTTTGATAATCTAATTAGCAAAGAGTCAGGAGTGATTAGAAAGACCCCGATAAATGCTAAAAGTGATCCTTTTTGTTGATTTGATAATTTTTGAAACATAATAATTTATATTGAAAAATCATTAGCTTATGATACGTTATTTACAAGCGCTGATTTAAGTCAAATTGCGGGCGCTATAAAAAACCTGCTAAATAGATGTTTCTTGTGAGCCACCTATTTATCAGGTGGTTTTTTTTTATCTTTAATAAAAAAAACCTGGGTATTTAACCAAATTGTGCACCTGACATGTGTCGAAGCACTAAAAAGGAGAAGAAAATGAGTAAAGATAAAAAAAGAGGTTTAATTGAAAGATTAAACCAAGGTCCAGTAATATGTGCAGAAGGATTTCTTTTTGAAATAGAAAGAAGAGGGTACATGTCGTCTGGTGAATTTGTTCCAATGGTTTCTTTGGAACATCCAGAAGCACTAGAAAATTTGCATAAAGATTTTCAACACGCGGGATCAGATATAGTCCAAGCTTTTACCTATAATGGACATAGAGAAAAAATGCGAGTTATTGGTAAAGAACAACTATTGGAACCTCTTAATAGGTCAGCACTAAAAATAGCAAAGAAAGTTGCACTTGATACACCAAAAGGAGTCGAGCCGAACTTAATGGCTGGTAATATTTCAAATTCAAATATTTGGAATAACAAAGACACCACTCAAAACAAAGAGGTCAAAAGAATGTTTGAAGAAATGATAGGTTGGGCAGTTGATGAAGGAGCAGATATATTGATTGGTGAAACTTTTTATTATGCCGAAGAAGCTTTCACGGCATTGAGAGTAATGAAACAATCTGGACTTCCTTGTGTAATTACAATTGCACCTATGGGTGAAAACATTATGAGAGATGGTTTTTCAATAGTAGATACTTGCAAAGAGCTTGAACAAATTGGAGGAGATGTAGTAGGAATGAATTGTTTTAGAGGTCCTGGTACAATGATGCCTTATATTAAGGAAGTTAGAAAAACTTTAAAATGTCATGTTGCTGCTCTACCAATTAATTATCGTACAACAAACGAACATCCTACTTTTTTTAATTTACCTGATAATAATGGATGTACATGTCATACACCTCACAAAACTCCATTTCCTACAGCATTAGACCCGATGCAATGCAATAGATATGAAATCGGTCAATTTGCAAAAGAGGCTTATGGAGCAGGTATAAATTATCTTGGTGTTTGCTGTGGAGCAAATCCGATGTTGATTAGAGAAGTTGCGGAGTCAGTTGGTTTAAAAGTGCCAGCTAGTAAATATAGGGAAGATATGTCTACTCATATGTTGTTTGGAAATCATGAGAGAATTCCACAACATCAAAAAGATTATATAGAAAAAGCTTAATTAGAGTAAGGCTTTCTTGAAAATATTCTTCTTACCATTGGTTCAAAATGTTCCAATGGTAAGGACTTGTAATTGGGATCAAAAGATCCTTGATCGTATTTTTCGCAAAAATCAATAGTTGCTTGATAATATTTATGGTCTTTATATTTATCCCTTTTATTTCTGTTTCCACCTAAATGATGTGCATAATAATATAATTGAAATTCTCCGTGTTTTTCAACTATCCAATGAGTTTTTTCAGAAACATAAGGTTTTAAAATTGCTGCAGCATACTCCGAGTGATTCATTGGAGCTAATTCATCTCCAATATCATGTAAAAGTGCTGCAACTATAATTTCTTCATCTTCTCCAGCTTTTAAAGCTTTTGTCGCACTTTGAAGCGAATGTTCCAATCTTGAAACTTGATAACCTTCCAATGTTTTTGTTAACCCCGACATAAATTTAAGAATTCTATCAGCAGTTTCTTCTATGTATTTTTTTTCATGTTTATCTAAAAGCAAATAATCTTCTTTTGTTCCATGTTTCATTTCTGTAAATTTTACTTTATTCATAACTAATTATTTGACCCTGTACTTAATAAAGAAAGTTGAGTAATTTTATCATCACCCAAATTATCTATTGGTTTAACTGGATAATCTCCAGTAAAATAATGATCTGTTAGTTGGGGATAGTCTTTATTTCTACTTTCAAATCCTATTGCTTTATAAAGACCTTCTATTGATAAATATTTTAGACTTTTTGCTCCAATATATTTGCAAATTTCATCATTATTTTTATTTGCTGCTAAAAGTTCTTTTTTTGTTGGTGTGTCAACTCCATAAAAATCTGGGTATCTTATTTCAGGACTTGCTATTCTTACATGAACTTCCTTAGCTCCAGCATCATATAACATTTTTACAATTTTATAACTTGTTGTTCCTCTCACAAGTGAATCATCAACTAAAATAATTTTTTTATCTTTTATTGATGTTTTGTTTGGGTTTAATTTTAGTTTAACACCAAGGCTTCTAATTTTTTGTGAGGGCTCAATAAAAGTTCTTCCAACATAATGATTTCTAATTAATCCTAATTCAAAATTCTTTCTATTTTGTTGACTATAGCCCAAAGCCGCTGCATTTCCTGAATCTGGAACAGGTACAACAACATCTCCTTCAACATTGTCTTCTTTTGCTAGTTCAGTACCCAAATTTTTTCTATACTCATACGCAGTTTTTCCATTTAAGATACTGTCCGGTCTAGAAAAATAAATATATTCAAACACGCATGGTCGAACTTTTTGTTTTGGAAATGGTTTAATACTTTCAATCTTATCATCCTCAATCAAAACAATTTCCCCATTTTCAACTTCTCTTAAATATTTTGCACCTATTATATCCAAAGCACAAGTTTCTGATGCTAATACATATGAATTTTTTAACTTTCCAATAACTAATGGTCTTATTCCAAAAGGGTCCCTAACTCCTATTAATTTTTTTTGAGTTAGCATAACTAAAGCATAACCCCCTTGTATTTGAAATAATGCTTCTACAATCTTATCTATAGTTTTAGTTCTTTTTGATTTAGCAATTAACTGAACAATAGTTTCAGTATCAGATGTAGTATAAAATATAGCACCATCTTTAACTAATTTTGACCTTAAGGCTATTGCATTTGTTAGATTACCGTTATGTGAAATACTTATTCCTCCAGCATTTGTGTCAGCAAAAAAAGGCTGAATATTTCTTAAAGTTGTTCCCCCGGTAGTACTATATCTGTTGTGCCCAACTGCATAATTTCCGGTTAAGACTTTTAATACTTTTTCTTTATTAAAATTATCTCCAACTAGACCGAATCTTTTTTCAGAATGGTACTGATCTCCATCAAAAGTTACAATTCCGCATCCTTCTTGCCCTCTGTGTTGAAGAGCATGCAATCCGAGAGCAGTAAGGGCAGATGCATCTTTATTGTTACTTATACCAAATACTCCACACTCTTCTTTTATTTTAGGATTAAAGCTCTTGAACTTTTTCTTTAGCATCGTTGTAATTTTCTTCATTTGGAAATTCTTTAATTAGATAATTACTACCTTTTTCCACATATGGAAAGGTAAACGATTTTTCGAAATCTAACGGCCACTTCTCATAATTATAAATTATACTTATAGTTGAAAATATACATACACAAATTACGTAAGATCTCAAAAATCCAAAAAAGAATCCAAACACTTTGTCTAATGTACCAAGTCCAGAGTATGTCACAGCTTTACCTATGCCTTTATTAATCATTAAAATAAAAAAAATTATAATAACAAAAATTCCCACACCTAAGATAATGTCTAAAACATATTCACTATCGATCACGCCTTCTACCAAAGGCTTAATTCTTGGAAAAATTATTAGAGTTAATACATAAGCTAGTAACCATTTGGAAGCAGCTAAAATGCTTAAAACAAAACCTTTTCTATAGCATTTAATTAAAGATAGTAATGTAAAAAAAATATATATTAAATCAAAGCTAGAAATATTACTAAAAATTTTTAAAATTTCTTCCATTAATAAAATTTACTTATTCCCAAAAGGTTGAAATATCAGCAGAAGCGTAGGCAGCAAAGTAAGCACAGATATCATTGCTAACAACATAGCAATTCCAGTAAATATTCCAAAATATATAGTAGGTATAAAATTAGATAATATCAAAATTGAGAATCCAAAAACGATAGTTATAGATGTATTCAATATAGCAACACCAACTGTAGAATGACATTTTTTTAAAGTTAATTTGTAATCTTTAATTTTTTTATATTCTTCTTTAAATCTATAAATGTAGTGGATACTATTATCCACAGCGATACCTATTGTTATAGCTGCAATAGTTATGGTCATCATGTCTAAAGGAATTTTCGCAATTCCAATAATTCCTAAAATAAAAAAAGCTGCAATAAAGTTTGGAACTACACCAATTAAGGATAATTTAATATTTTTAAATAAAATAATAAACATACCGAATATCCCAATCATGACAAAACCCAGAGTTAAAATTTGTGATTTAAATAAACTTTGAAGTAAATTATTAAATAAAATAAGCACACCTGCTAATTTAAATTCTTCTTTTTTTAAACCTATTTTATTAACTAAGTCGTATTTAATTTGCTTTATAAGTTCATTCCTTCTCAGCCCTTCTTTAGAGTCTTTAATTCTTAAATTTATTCTTGCCTCAGAATTTTCTATTGAAATATACGGGTCTACTATCTCTTTTCTAATTGTTTCAGGAATTTTAGAATATAGAACCCCCATTTCAAGGCTACCAAGGGGCTTGTTATCATTTAATTGTGTTGCTACTTTAATTATAGAGGAAAAAGATAACACCTTTCCTACAGCAGGAAGTCCATCTAAATAATTATGAACTTTATCAATTTTATCTATTTTGTCTTTTGTAAACCAATATTTAGATTCATCATCTTCAGTTTCACTTTCTTCCCATTCATCCTCTTCATCTTCAACAATGTCGTCTTTTTTTGGAAACTTTATAATAACTTCAAGTGGGGTAGTTCCTCCTAATTTTTCATCTATAAGCTTCATGCCTTTATAAATTTCTGTATTTTTACTAAAATAATTTATAAAACTGTTTTCTACTTCTAGTCGTGAGATACCAAAAATACTTATAAAAAATATTATTGTACTAATAAAAATAATTACACTTTTATTATTTATTGATACTTTTCCTAAAAAATTTGTAAAAACTGAATTTTTATTCTCATTAACATTAACACTTAAATCTGAAACAAAACTTATTAAAGTTGGCAACAAGGTAAAAGTTATAATAAATGAAACAATCAAACCAATAGTCATCATCCAACCAAAGTCTATTATTGGTTTAATCTCGCTAACAATTAGTGAGAGAAAAGCACAAATTGTAGTAAGAATTGTATAAAGAATTGGCCAAAACATTTTATTTGTTGTTTGAAGAATTATTTCTTTTTTATTTAGATTGGGTTTTTCTTTTTGCAGCTGCAAAAACCTAGTACTCATATGTATATTCATCGCCATAGTTAAAATTAGCATCAGAGCGATAAAGTTTGATGATATTACTGTAACTTTCCATCCCAACAAACCAAGTAGACCTATCATTATTATAACTGAAAAAAAGCAGCTACTTATAGGAACTATAATCCAAACAATTTTTTTAAAAACAAACCAAAGAGTTGCAATAATAAATAACAAAACTCCAATACCAAAAACCAAAATATCACTTTTTATAAATGACATCATATCATCAGCAATCATGGGTATTCCACCCAAATGTATTTTGGCCACATTGCTATATGATTTTATTATTTTTCTTATTTCAATAATATTTTGATGATTATTTTTCTTTAATTTGTCTTTATAAATTTCTAATTCTTTTTTGTTTGTAAACTCTTTAGGAATTTTCTTCTCTTTTATATTTACAATTATTCCACTAGTTTTACCATCTTCACTAATTACAAAATTTCTAAAAACTGGACTATTTAAAATTTCATTAAATCCTCTTTTTTTGTCAATTCCATCACTTTTAAGTGTACTAAAATTTTGTAATCTTTCCGTTAATGTTTTGTCAGTACTATTCAAAAGTGGAATATCTAGAATTGTTACAACACTATGAACCCAGTCTAAACTTTGAATTTTGTACTTTAAACTAAGTAAATTATTAATAGAGGTTTCTGAAATTATTTCATCATTGGGTGTAAAAGTTAATACGAGAAATTCTTTTGAGTTGTATCTTTCTGTTATTTCTCTTAAATATTTTAAATCTGGGTCTCCTTCAATTAACAAAGTTTCCGATGAGGCATCTAGTCTAAAATCTTTTGAAAAAAAACCAAAACTAACAAGGCAAAATAACAAAATAGCAAAAATTATCTTTGGTTTTTCAATTATATTTTTTTGGTAAAAATGTGAAAACATCTATTACCAAATTATATATTTAAAATTAGTTATTTTGAATATCTTTAAATTTGGTAAACATTGGCTCAAATTCAAGAAAAACATTGCCTGTAGGTCCATGTCGCTGTTTACCTATAATTATTTCTGCACGATTTGCCACATCATTCATTTTAGACTGCCATTCCGCGTGATCAACAGTATTTGGCTGAGGCTCTTTTCTTTCTAAATAATATGCATCTCTATAAACAAACATTACAACATCCGCATCTTGTTCAATTGATCCAGATTCTCTTAAATCTGCCAGTATAGGTTTTTTATCATCTCTTTGTTCTACAGCTCTTGAAAGTTGAGATAAGGCCAATACAGGAACAGATAATTCTTTTGCTATTGCTTTTAATCCTTGAGTAATTTCAGAAATTTCTTGAACTCTTCCATCTCTAAAATTTGCAGCTCTCATTAATTGTATATAGTCAACTACCACCATATCTAGACCATAAAGTCTCTTTATTCTTCTTGCTCTGTTGCTTAGTGCAGCAATACTTATGGCAGGTGTTTCGTCAATATAAAGTGGCAATTCAGAAATATTTTTTGAAGTTTCAATAAATTTATCAAACTGCTCTTCAGAAATTTTTCCTCTTCTAATGTCATTTGATTTAATTCTGGATTGTTCTGCTAAAATTCTTGTTGACAGTTGTTCTGAAGACATTTCTAGAGAAAAAAAAGCAATAGTAGATTTTCTACCATCTTCCTGAATTTTTCTAGCCGCGTTAAAAGCTATATTGGTTGCTAGTGCTGTTTTACCCATCGATGGTCTTCCAGCAATAATAATCAAATCTGACTTGTGCAATCCTCCAAGTCTATCATCAAGATCAGTCAAACCTGAGGGCACACCAACAATTCCTTCGTCATTTTTATACGCGACCTGAGCCATTTCGATAGTCATTTTCATTGCTTCATCAAATTTTACCAATGAGGAACTAAAAGATCCTTTTTCGGCAAGATCAAAAAGAGACTTTTCAAAATTTTGTATTATTGATTGACCATCATTTTCAAGATCATTTAATTTTGCAACATCAATTACATTTTCTGAAATTTTAATTAACTCTCTCTTAACAAAAAGATCATAAATTAATTTTGAATATTCTATTGCTTGACGAGAAGATGTTGAAAATTTTGTAATTTTAACCAAATAATCTGGTACGTTAATTTCATCTTTTTCTTTTTCAAAATAGTTTTTTAATGTAATTGGGTTTGCCAGCATTCCACTATAAATCAACTTTTCAATAGCACTAAAAATTTTTTGGTGCATAGGATCATAAAAATTTTTACTGTTGACAATTATATTTATTTCATCAAATATTTCATTTGCAATTAAAATAGATCCTATAACTGACTGTTCTGCTTCAATATTATTAGGAAGTTCATTCACTTCGTTTTGCACTACATTAAATGATTTAGACATACAGAAAGATAATTAAATTAGACTATTAATACAATATTAAATAATGCTTGGGGAAAAAATTGTATAATTATTTATTTTCTTCAGAAATTACTTTAATTGATATCTCGGATTGAACTTCAGGATGTAAGTTTAATATAATTTTAAATATTCCCAATGACTTTATTTCTTTAACAGGTTGTATTAAAGAAGGATTTATTTCAATCTTATCAATACTATTTAAAATTTTTGCAATTTCTGTTGGTTTAACAGAGCCGTATAATTCTTTATTTTCAGTTGCTAATTTTTTTACTTGATACTCTTTATTCTGGATCTTTTCACTTATAGATTTCGCTTCCTTTTTCTTTTCTTGATCTTTTTTTGAAAGGTCAGACTTAATTTTTGCAACTTCTTTTATATTTTCTTTTGATGCAAAAAGTGCTTTTTTTTTTGAAATAAGGAAATTTCTTGCAAAACCTCTTTTAACATCAATCACATCGCCAATCGATCCTACTTTTCTTACATTTTCTAATAAAATTATTTTCATTAAATTAAAGCTAAGTTTCTAGCTCTCTTAATTGATAGTGAAAGTTCTCTTTGTTTTTTTTGACTCACAGAAGTTATTCTTGAAGGCATAATTTTTCCATTCTCTGTAATATATTTTTTTAAGAGTCTAATATTTTTATAATCAACTATGGGTGCTCCTTTTTCTGATAATGGGCACTTTTTTTTAAATTTATATTTTTGAGGTTGAAAAACACTTAATTTAGCAAAATTATTTTGAGTAAATTTTTTTTTTTTATTCTTAGAATGTTTCATTATCTAGTTAGTTTTAGGTTTAGTTTCTTCTGGTTTTTTTTCAAAATAATTTGTCTTTAAATCAATTTTTTTTACCTTAACCGTTAAGTATCTTAAAAGATTCTTATCAATTTTTTCATTCTTTTCTAACTCTACTATTGTTTTTCCACTTCCTTCTATTTTAAAATGAATATAATTTCCTTTTTTGTTTCTTTTTATTAAGTAAGATAAATTTAATAGACCCCAATTTTCAGTTTTTAATACTTTCCCCTCATTTTTTATTACAAGATTCGTATACTTTTCTTCTATTTGTTTAAGTTGACTAGCGCCTATATCTTGTCTAGCTATAATTGTATGTTCGTAAAAGTTCATATTTTAATGTATTAAAAAAAAGGGATATACTATTATAAAAATTTAAATACAACACAAAAAACGTTAAATTTAATAATAATTTCTATGTTTTCAGTAATTTTTCCAGGCCAAGGTTCTCAATCAGTAGGTATGTCCAAAGAACTACATGATAATTTGCCATACGTTAAAGATCTCTTTAAAGAAGCAGACGATGTATTGGGTTACTCACTTAGCAAAATAATATTAGAAGGTTCTAAAGAAAATTTAAATTTAACCGAAAATACGCAACCAGCAATATTTTTATCGAGCTATTCAATATTTCAAATGATAAAAAAAGAGAGCAACATTGATTTAGGAAATGCAAAATACTTTGCTGGTCATTCACTTGGAGAATATTCAGCTTTGGCCGCAAGTGGTTCATTAGATTTTAAAGATGCAATAAAACTTTTAAATCAAAGAGGTAAAGCAATGCAAACAGCTGTGCCCAAGGGCGAAGGAGGAATGGTAGCAGTTTTAGGTGTACAAATAGAAGAAATAAATGATTTACTAGAAGAAAATAAAAATAATTACAATTGTTACATTGCAAATGATAATTCAAACGGGCAAATAGTTTTAAGTGGGCTTAATTCTGATATAGATAAATTTATCGAAACTTTAAAAGTAAAAAAAATTAAAAATATAAAACTTCCCGTTAGTGCTCCTTTTCATTGTAAATTGATGGAAAAAGCAACTTCTATAATGAGTGAAAAAATCAACAATACAAATTTTAAAAAACCATTAAATTTAATTATTTCAAATGTAACAGCATCAGAAACTCAAGAAATAAAGGAAATAAAGGATTTACTTATAAAACAAATAGAAATGCCTGTTCGTTGGAGGGAAAGTGTAATTTATATGATTAAGAATGGAGTTACAAATTTTATTGAAATTGGCCCTGGAAAAGTATTATCTGGTTTAGTAAAAAGAATAGATAAAAAAATTAATGTGAATAGTATAAATAAAGTTGAAGACTTAAGTTTAATAAAATTGAATGATTAATTTTAAAAATAAAAAAATAATAGTTACGGGAGCAACTGGAGGAATTGGAAGAGAGATTGTTAAAAAATTTATTTCTCTTGAAGGAAATGTTGTTGCTACAGGAACGAATATAGAAAGACTAGATTTATTAAAAAAAGACTTCCCAAATATTAATGTTATAAAATTTGATATTTCTGATCATTCTAAAATTGAAGAATTTATAGATAATGCGACAACACAACTAACCGGATTAGACATTTTAATAAATAATGCTGGCACTAACATGGATAATTTATCTTTGAGAATGAAAGACGATGAATGGAAAAAAGTAATAGATATAAATTTAACATCAACTTTTTTATTAACCAAATATGCAATAAAGAAAATGCTAAAAAATAAATATGGAAGAATAGTAAATATTTCTTCTGTGGTTGGACATACTGGTAATTTAGGACAATCAAACTATACCGCATCAAAAGCAGGCATTGTAGGCATGACTAAATCTTTAGCGATAGAATATGCAAAAAAAAATATTACATTAAATTGTGTTTCGCCGGGATTTATACAATCAAGAATGACGGACAATATAATAGAAAGTGTCAAAGCAGTTATAACTTCTAAAATACCAATGTCTAGATTGGGAAATGGCGAAGATGTGGCGAATTCAGTCGCTTTTTTATCATCCGATCAAGCTTCTTATGTTACTGGAGAAACTATACATGTTAATGGAGGCATGTATATGGCTTGACAAAAACGTTTAATAAATTAATAACGACATAAACACAAAGGAATTTATGTCAGATGATATTTCAAGCAAAGTAAAAAAAATAGTAGCAGACCATTTAGGAATTGAGGAATCAAAAGTAAATGATGACTCTAGTTTTATAGATGATCTAGGTGCAGACAGCTTGGATACTGTAGAATTAGTAATGGCTTTCGAAGAAGAATTTGGTTCAGAAATTTCTGATAGCGAAGCAGAGAAAATTCTTACAGTTGGTGATGCTGTAAAATTTATAGAGAGTAAAGCAAATTAAAAAATCAAATTTAACATGTCTTTAAGAGAAGACGGGATAATAGTTGTATTATCATCACCGTCAGGAGCTGGCAAAACCACACTTGTAAAAAAAATAGCTCAAAAAAATAATTTTAAAATTTCAATCTCATATACAACAAGAAAACCTAGAACTAATGAAGTAAATGGCAATGATTATTTTTTTATTAGTGAAGATGAATTTAAAAATTTAATTAATAACCAAGAATTTTTAGAATATGCAAAAGTTTTTCAAAATTATTATGGATCATCAAGAAGTCAAGTATTTGAAAAATTGAATAAAGGAGAAAACGTAATTTTCGATATTGATTGGCAAGGTACAGAACAAATAAAAAAACAAAAATTAGATTATAAAATTATTACATTTTTTATTTTGCCACCAAGCAAATCTGAATTATTTAAGAGACTAAAAAATAGAGACATGAAAGATAAAAATATTGTTGAGGATAGAATGAAACAATTTAATGAAGATATTGAACATTGGGAAAATTATGATTTTGTAGTAATTAACGATGATCTAGATAGATGCTATAATGAAATAATAGGACTTATCAATAAAACAAAAGAAAATTCAAATTCTAATTATGATAAAAATAAAATTTTAAATCATATACAAAAATTAAGAATTTAAACTTTCATATTCCTTACATATTTCTAAATATTTTAATGGTGATAAATTTTGAGGTCTATCATTAATATTGATATTTAGTTTTTTAGAGACTTCATTTATATTTTTAAAAATTATATTTAAAGGTTTTTTTATCATCTTTCGTCTTTGGTTAAAAAAAATATTAGTGATATGTTCTAAATTTCTCGAGCTTTTTAGATTAAAACATTCACTCTTAGGTTTAATTAACAAAACTGAACTTTTAACTTTTGGAATTGGATAAAATGAATTAGGAGATACATCTATTACTTTTTTTATATTTAATTTCCACGAGGATAAAACAGCAAGTCTTCCGTAGTTTTTGCTGTTTGTTTCCGCTAATATTCTATCTGCTACTTCCTTTTGAAACATTAAAATAAATTTTTTAAAAGTATTATTCAAATTTATACATCTTATCCATTTAACCAAAATCTGAGTAGAAATATTGTAAGGTAAGTTTCCAAAAACAACTAGGGGATCATTAGAATATTTTTTTTCATCAATTTTTAATATGTCATCATTAATTAAAATAATTTTTTCTTTAAACTTTTCATACAATTTTTTAGTTAAAAATTTGTCCATCTCAACAGCAAATATTTTTTTAGGGTTTTTTGATAAAATTTTTTGAGTAAGATTTCCAGTTCCAGGTCCTACTTCAAGAATTGTATCATTTTTTTTAATATCTCCAGAATTTATAATGATATCGATAATATTTTGATCAATTAAAAAATTTTGTCCTAAGCTTTTTTTAGGATGATTTTTTTTCATTTAATTTTTCTATAGAAATTAATTGAAGAAATTAATGACTGTGCATTAGATTTATTTTTACCTAACATTTGATTATTTGTTCCGTGGTCAGGAGAAACTCTTAGAAAAGGTAAACCCAAAGTTAAATTAATAGCATTAAAGCCAAATATAGCTTTCATTGGTGTAAGTACTTGATCGTGATACATGCCGATAACTATATCGTAATGAGATATATTTTTTTTCGAAAAAAAAGTATCTGCAGAAAAGGGGCCTTTTATATTTATTTTTTTTTCTATTAGTAATTTAACTGCTGGTTTAATAATTCTTTTTTCTTCACTTATTTTATCTATAGACTCACAATGAGGATTAAGACCCAATATTGCAAACTTAGGTTTTTTATTTAATTTTTTTTTGTAGAAACTATTTATATTTATTACATCATTTACAATTTTAGTTTTACTTAAAACTTTAGTTACACGATTAATAGGAAGGTGAGTTGTTATTGGGCATACAGAAAAAATAGAATTGTAAATTAACATTGTTGGTTTATTTTTAATTTTAGTTTTTCTAGCTAAATATTCAGTAATACCTAAATATTTTTTTTCTAAAAAATGTGTTTTTGATACTGGACCATTAATTAAACCAAAGGCAGATTTTTCTCTTAATAATTTAATAGCAATATTAAAACAATCATCAATATATTTGTTTGAACTATTCGAAATTTTATCAAAAGTTTTTTTAAATTTAAACTCAACATTAAATATATTTATATTTTTTTTATTTAAATTTAGTCTCTTAAAATTAAATGAATTTATTTTTTTAATTTTTATTGAGTATTTTAAAGATTTCATTTGTAATTTTAACAAATTTTCTGACCCAATTAGTATGATTGGTCTATTAAACTTTTGAATAATTTTTCTTTTATATGCTTTAAATATTAATTCAGAAAAAATACTATTTGGTTCACCAAGAACTATTAATAAAGGATTTTTATTTTTCACTAATGAATACGTTTTGTTTAATTTTATTAAAATAAATTAGTGAAAATTGGTTTAGTTGTCTATTTCTTTCTTGAGCTATTCTTCGATTAATAGTTTTTTTTATATCTATTTTTACTTCTTTACTTTTTTTATCATTTAATTTTAAAATTAAATAACCACCACTTGTTTGTATCGGTTTAGTTATTTGATTAACTTTTAAAGTTTTAACTTCTTTGAGCATGATTTCATTTAATTGGGTTTCACTTATCCA
>CACENP010000015.1 GCA_902560815.1 uncultured Pelagibacteraceae bacterium | reverse complement strand
AGCCATATTCAGTACATAGATTAGATAAAGATACTTCAGGTGTATTTATTATTGCAAAAAATAGAGAAACTGCAAAGTTATTTACTTCATTATTCAGACTTAGAAAGATTCATAAAACATATTTGGCAATATGTTATGGAGAATTAAAAAATGATAAAGGAATATTAGATCAAGATTTAGTTAGATATGAAGGAAAAAAAAAAATTGTTGAAAAATCTAAAACTATTTACAAAGTTTTGGATAAAAACTCTAATTGCACTCTATTAGAAATGCACCCGATTACTGGAAGAAAACATCAATTAAGAAAACAACTTTCTCTTATTGGACACCCTGTATATGGCGATTTTAAATATACTTTTGAAAAAAATTTAAAAACAAAAAATAAAGAACTGATGCTTCATTCTTATGAGGTAAAATTTATTATTAATAATAAAAAATATACATTTAAAGCGTTACTACCAGATTACTTTAGAAAACTTATTAAAACTAAAAGACTTAATTTTTTAAATTAGAAACCAAATTACTAATAAGCTCTTCAGATAACCTTTTATAGCTTTGTTTTTTAATTTTGTTTAACGTTGTTATTCCTTTATTTTTAATTCCACATGGTACAATCTTATTAAAATTAGATATACTATTATTTATATTTATTGAAAAACCATGATAGGTTATCCATTTTTTAACTTTAATTCCAATAGCACCAATTTTTTTTTCTTTATTATTTAATTTAGTCCAAATTCCAATATTTTTTTTATCACTATATGATTTTATCCCAAAAGTTTTCAAAGAATTAATTATTGAATTTTCAATAATATTTAAAAAATTTCTTATATCTTTTTTTCTATTGTTTAAATTAATTACGGTATAACAAATTAATTGTCCTGGACCATGCCATGTAATTTTTCCACCTCTTGATGTTTTTATCACTTCTATTGATTTATCGATAATATCTTCTTCTTGGAAATTTACCCCAGAAGTAAATGTTGACGGATGCTCCAATATCCATATTAATTCATCTGCTCGTTTTTTATTTATTTTATCAACTCTTTCCTCTAATAAATTTAAGGCATCTAAATAGTTTATTGGTTTTATTGATTTTTTTATCTCTATATTCATTAAAGAATTGTAATATAAAAATTATCCATTAATAGTGCCATATAAAAATAAAGGTTTTTTATGACTTTAGTAAGAAAAATAAAAGATAAAAAAGTCAATTTTGAATTTAATAAAGAGTATATCAAGGTTGTAACTGATAAAATTGCAAATAATGATGCTGTATTCATTTCTAATTCATTTAAAGAAATGCACCCAGCTGATGCTGCCGATATCATTGAACATCTTAATGAAAATGATAGAGAAAATTTAATTAAATTAAATAACTTTAAAATTGATCCTGAAGTATTTGTTGAGATAAATGAATCAGTCCAGTCTGAAGTAATTAAATATTTATCAAAAGACTCAATTGTATATATTTTAAAAAATTTAGAGTCTGACGACTCTATTAAAATTTTAGAAAATATAGACGAAAAGGATAAGAATGAAATTTTGGGCTCATTGCCACCAAAAGATAGATTTGTACTCTTAGAAAGTTTAAGTTATCCAGAGGACTCTGCTGCAAGAATTATGCAAAGAGAATTTACTGCAATACCAAGTAATTGGTCTGTTGGACAAACAATTGACTATTTAAGAGAAAATAAAGATCTTCCAGAAGAATTTTTAGAAATTTTTATTGTTGATAATGAATTTAAACCTATTGGCACTGTACCTTCTTCAAAAGTTTTAAGAACCTCTAGAGAAACAACAATGAATTCAATAATGAATGAATCTCAATTATCCATACCAGTAGATATGGACAGAGAAGAAGTGG
Organism: uncultured Pelagibacteraceae bacterium; assembly: GCA_902560815.1. GTDB lineage: Bacteria > Pseudomonadota > Alphaproteobacteria > Pelagibacterales > Pelagibacteraceae > Pelagibacter. The sequence goes on along the minus strand of CACENP010000015.1, from coordinate 18,312 downwards.
GTCATTTATTTGAAAACTATAATTTAAACTCTGCATGTGTAGTTGATAAAAATAATAAATTAGTAGGTATGATAACTAGTGACGATATACTTACTGTATTAAAAGAAGAAGCTGAAGAAGATGCTTTAAGATTAGCTGGAGTAGGAGATGAAGAAATAACAGATGGCGTTATAAAAAAAACTAAAAGAAGATTTACTTGGCTTTTATTAAATCTATTCACAGCTATTATAGCTTCTGTAGTAATAGGCTTCTTTCAAGAAGATATTGAAAAAGTTGTTGCTCTCGCTGTTCTAATGCCAATAGTAGCATCAATGGGAGGTAACGCTGGTATGCAAACACTAGCAGTTACAATTAGAACAATTGCAACAAATGAACTAACTAAAAACAATTTCTCACAAAACATTTTAAAAGAATTTTCAATTGGAATATTAAATGGAATTATTTTTGCAATAATAAGTGCCATTGTTGTACATTTATGGTTTAACGACATTACTCTTTCGTTAATTATTTCAATTTCAATGATATTGAACATGATAGTTGCAGGACTTTTTGGAATTTTAGTTCCGGTATCATTAAAAAAAATGAACATTGATCCAGCTATAGCATCCAGTGTTTTTGTAACTACTATTACTGATGTTATAGGTTTTTTATCATTTTTAGGAGTAGGTGCTTACTTCTTTTATTAAATTAATAATTATCAATTAATCTTATTTTTTTATTATAGTAAGCCAAAAAAATTTTAAAATTATTTTTGTTATAATTTTTTGATAAATTGTATTTATTTCTTATTTCTAAATATTCGATTTTGATATTTTTTAAACTGTTTATTTTGGTTTTAATATTATTTAAGTTTTTAGTAAAACTAATATTTTTTTTAATTTTATTTTTAAATTTAAGTATTTCACTAACTATAATGGATGATTTATTTATATCATTTCTATTAAGTAAAATATTTCTAGAGGATAGCGCCACATTATTTTTATCTCGAATAGTCGAACATGAAAAAACTTTTATTTTATAATTTTTCTTGATAAATTTTTTTATTAAATAAAGTTGCTGATAATCTTTTTCACCAAAAAATATGTGTTTTGGTTTAAATTTTTGTAAAAACTGATTTATAACAGCTAAAACACCTTCAAAATGGCCAGGTCTATGTAATGCGCACATTATTTTATCATTTTTTTCTAATTTAATTTTAGTATTTTTTTTATTTTTATAAATATCATTTACATTAGGCTTTAATAAATAATCAACATTTAACTTTTTAAGAATCTTAATATCTTTTTTAAGATTTCGTGGATATTTTTTTAGATCATTTTTTTTATTAAATTGTGAAGGATTTATGAAAATACTTACTAAAGTTTTTTCACATTTTTTTTTTGATAATTTGATAAGCGAAATATGGCCTTGATGTAAAGAGCCCATAGTTGGCACAAATCCAATGTTTGCCTTAAAATTAACTTCTTTATTTAATTTATTTATGCTTTTAAAAATTATCATTTATGGTACTTCATTTAATTAATACATTCTAATGATAAGACAAGCAATAATACCATTAGCCGGACTAGGCACAAGACTTTTGCCACTAACAAGTGTTTATGCAAAAGAACTTTTGCCTATAAATGGAAAAATTGGTTTAGAATATATTATTGAAGAATGTACTCAGGCAGGAATAAAAGAGATTGTTTTTATCATCTCTAAAAAAAAAGAAATTATAAAAAAGTATTTTTATAACGATGCATTCTATAAAAATATAATTAAAAAAAAAAACGATTTAAGAATTGCTCAAGAATATAAAAAAATAAAAAAGTATAAAAAAATGATTAAATTTGTTTATCAAAATAATCCAAAAGGTACTGGAGATGCTGTTTTAAAAACAAAAAAAATAATAAAAGATGAATTTTTTTTAATGTTGCTTCCTGATGACTTGATAATAAAAAAAAACTGTTCAAAAGCAATGATTTCTATACATAACAAAAAAAAATGTTCTGTTATGGCAAGTATGAAAGTGAACAAAAAAACTGTAAATAGGTGGGGAATTTTTTCAAAAAAAAAAAATATTAGTAAGAATAATTTTTATATTGATGATGTTGTTGAAAAACCAACTACTAAATCTGCTCCATCAAATAATGCTGTTATTGGAAGATATATTTTACCAAAAAAAATATTTACTAAATTAAAAAAACAAAAAAAAGGAAAGGGTGGAGAAATCCATATAACAGACTCTATAAGACAATTAATAAATGAAGGAGAGAAATTTATTGCTCATAACTTTGACGGAAAATATTTGGATTGTGGAACAATGACGGGATATATTAAATCATCAATAGAGGTATCTAAAAAATGAAACTTTGCATGATAGGAACAGGATATGTAGGTCTAGTAAGCGGTGTATGTTTTTCAGATTTAGGAAATACCGTTTATTGCGTTGATAAGGATAAAAAAAAAATTAACTTACTAAATTCAGGAAAAGTTCCAATATATGAGCCTGGTCTGGAAGAAATACTCAAAAAAAATTTTAAACAAAAGAGACTAATTTTTACAACCGATCTTAAATCAGCTGTTACTAGTTCAGATATAATTTTTATATGCGTTGGAACACCTACAAAAAAAAAAGGAAATTCTGCAGATCTTAAATATGTTTTTCAAGTAGCAAATGAAATAAAAAAATACATCAAAAAATATAAAATAGTTATTACCAAATCTACTGTTCCTATTACCACTGGAGATAAAATTGAAAAAGTTCTTTTGAACTTAAAAAGAAAAAAGTTAGTTGATATTGTATCTAACCCTGAGTTTTTGAGAGAAGGTGAGGCAATAAGGGATTTCATTTATCCCGATAGGGTAGTAATAGGAACTGATAGCAACAAGGCAAACAAAATTTTAAAATCACTTTACTTACCAATAATTAAAAAAACTAGTAGATATTTTAATACTTCTAGAAGGGGTGCTGAATTAATCAAATATGCTTCAAATGCATTTTTAGCAACGAAAATTTCATATATTAATGAGCTTGCAAATTTATGCGAAAAAACTGAAGTTGATATAAAAGATGTATCTTTTGGAATGGGTTTGGATCAGCGTATAGGTGATAGATTTTTACGAGCAGGCCCAGCATATGGCGGGTCATGCTTTCCTAAAGATACAAGAGCCATAGTTGATACAGCTAATAATTTTAAAACAAATTTATCAATAGTAAAAAGTGTAATTAAGTCAAACGATCAAAGAAAATTATTATTAACAAAAAGAGTTGAGAAATTATTAAAAGGAAAAATTAAAAATAAAAACATAACCTTTTTAGGTGTGACTTTTAAACCTAATACAGATGACATGAGGGAAGCATCCAGTTTATATATGATACCGCAATTACATAAAAAAGGAGCTAAAATTAAATATTTTGATCCTTCTGGGTTAAAAAAAGATTTTAGTAGTTTGAAAAATGTTAAATTTTGCAAAGATATATCCTCAGCTTGTTTAAAAAGTGATTTAATTATTATACATACAGAATGGAACGAATTTAAATTAATTAACTTTAAAAAAGTTGTTAAAAAAAATAAATTTATAATTTATGACATGAGAAACATTTATACTCCATCTAAAATAACAAATAGTGGAATAAAATATTTTGGTATTGGAAGATAAATTAATTTAATTCAAAAATTGCATCAACTTCAACAGCTACACCTAGAGGCAAACTATTTGTACTCACGGCAGCCCTTGTGTGCATACCAGAATCACCAAAAATCTTTACTATTGTATCAGATGCTCCATTTACTACTTTAGGCTGTTCAATAAAATTATCTATCGAATTTACAAATCCAGTTAATTTAATGCACGACTTAACTTTTGATAAATCATTATTACACGCTTTTTTTACTTGAGCAGTAATACTTAGAGCACATCTTGCTGCAGCATTATATCCATCCTCTAAATTTAAATCTTTACCAATCTTTCCTTTTATTAAATTACCATTTTCATCAATTGAAACTTGTCCAGACACATATAGTATATTATTAACTATTTTTGTTGCAACATAAGATCCTACTGGATCAGGAGCTGTTGGTAATTTAATATTTAAAGTTTTTATATTGTCTTCAGCGCTCATTTGTTTTTTTTAAATATTCCAGTTGTAGCTTTAAGTATATTACCGGTTTTCTGTTTTATTTTACCAGCTGTATTTTTTGTCCCATTTTTTAAATTATGAGCTTTACAAGCAATATGATTCTTGGAAAATTTTTTAAATTCGCTACAATCTTTTTTTTCAGCGTATGCCGATAGATTTAATATAAAAAATAGTATTATAATTGTATTTATTATTAATTTCATTTTTTCCTATTCTTTTTAGTTTTATCGTATTCCTTTCTTTTCTCAATTAATATTAATGCATCCTCCATATTTATCTCTAATGGATCTTTTTCTTCTGGTATTGTTGCATTTAATGATTTGTATTTAATATATGGTCCATATTGACCCTTCATAATTCTCACTGGTTTTTTATCTTCTGGATGTTCACCCAAATCTTTTATTAATGATGAAGATATTCTTCCAGGTTTAGCTTCAGCTATTAAAGTAATTGCTCTATTTAAGCCTATATTAAATAACTCTTCCACATTTTCTAATCTTGCAGATTTATTTTCACATTTTAAGTATGGTCCGAATCTTCCAGAATTTACCGTTATATCTTTACCATTATCAGGATGTTGACCTATAATTTTTGGTAACGAACATAAATATTTTGCACTTTCTAAGTTAATCTGATCTATATTGATACCCTTTGGTATAGACACATTCTTTAAATTATCGTTTTCTTTTTTCTTTTTTTTCTTTTTGATTAATTTTTCTTCTTCAATCATTTCATATTGTAAATATGGTCCAAATCTTCCATTTTTTAAATAAATGTCTTTACCTTGATCGTTTTGGCCAATTAACTTAGGTTCTGCTAATGCATATTGATCATTTGCTTTAGACTTAGATAAAGGTCTGGTAAATTTACATTCTGGATAATTAGAACATCCTATAAAAGCACCTCCTCTAAAACTATTTTTTAAACTTAATTCACCAGTATCACATAATTTACATTTTCTATTAATTTTTCCATTTTCATCCGATTCAAAAATTAACTCACCAAGACTTTGATTTAGTAAATCTAATACTTCTCGAGTTCTTTTTTCTTTGACGCTTGATACATTTATATTGAAATCTTTCCAAAAATTATCAAGTACTTTTATCCATTCTTCTTTACCAGATGTTATATCATCAAGCTGATCTTCTAGACCAGCCGTAAAACCATAGTCGACATATTTAGAAAATAACTTTTCTAAGAATGCAGACAATAATTTTCCTCTATCTGTTGGAAAAAATCGTTTATTAATTACATCGGCATAGCCTCTGTTTGAGATTACAGAAATAATACTTGCATATGTAGAAGGTCTTCCAATTCCTAATTCTTCAAGTTTTTTAACCAAACTTGCTTCAGAGTATCGAGGAGGTGGCTGTGTAAAGTGTTGCTCATCTGTAAAACCATTTGCTAAAACTTCCTCTTTATTTACATCGGGAAGAATTTTTTCATCTTCATTTTCGACAATTTTGGATAGTTTTAAAAAACCATCAAATTTAATTGTTGATCCTGAACATTTAAATTGGTTTAAGCCGTTATCAGAATTAATTGTAATGGTTTTTCTGTCAAATTTTGCAGCTTCCATTTGTGATGATAGAGATCTTGACCAAATTAAGTCATATAGTTTATTTTGATCTGTACTTAAGAATTTTTTTATTGACTCTGGAGTTCTAGTTATGTCTGTTGGCCTTATAGCTTCATGAGCTTCTTGAGCATTCTTAGCTTTTTTACCTGAATAATTATTAGGTTCTTTAGGTAAATAATCATCACCGTAAGAACTTTTTATAAAATCCCTAAAGTCAGTGACAGCATCATTTGATATATTTGTACCATCGGTTCTCATGTAAGTGATCAATCCAACAGTATCACCCTCAATATCTATTCCTTGGTACAACCTTTGAGCAATTTGCATTGTTCTAGAGGCTCCAAAACCTAACTTACTTGAAGAAGTTTGTTGAAGCGTAGATGTGGTAAATGGACCAAGAGGATTTCTTGTAAATATTTTAGAACTTATATCTGAAATTTTGTACTTTGATTTTTTAATTAATTCGATAGCATTGTTTATATCCTCTTTATTTTTAAATGAAAATTTTTCTATTTTTGAATTATTTAGTAATACAAGATTTGAATTTAATATATCTCCATTCGAGGTTTTAAAATTTACATTTAATGTCCAGAACTCTTCGGGCGTAAATTGTTCTATTTCATGCTCTCTTTCAGTAAGCAATCTTAATGCAACAGATTGAACTCTACCTGCAGATTTTGAACCTGGTAATTTTGTCCATAGAATAGGGGAGATGTTAAAACCAACCAAATAATCCAATGCTCTTCGTGCCATATAAGCATCAACTAAATTATTTTCTATATTTCTTGGATTATCGATTCCATTAGTTACAGCTTTCTTAGTAATTTCATTAAAAACAACTCTTTCAATTTTTTTATCTTTTAAAAGTTTTTTTTCCTCCAAATACTCTCTTACATGCCAAGCTATAGCTTCACCTTCACGGTCAGGGTCTGTTGCAAGAATAATTTTTTCTGATTTTTTTGCTGCATCAGTAATTTCTTTTAAGTATTTTTTTGAAAAACTATCAACTTCCCATATCATTTTAAATTTATCTTCAGGGTCTACAGAACCATTTTTAGATGGAAGATCTCTTATATGTCCATAACTTGCTAAAACTGTATAATTATCACCTAAATATTTGTTGATTGTTTTAGCTTTAGCAGGACTTTCAACTATGACAAGATTCATAATTAGTGAAACTACACAAAAAATAGATCAATAGTCAAATTAATAAATTTTAGTCTTGGATTCTTCTTTATTTATCAGACGTTTAACATTTTTTCTATGAGTATATAGAATTAAAACAAACATTATTATGAAAAAATATTGATTTTCATAACTTGTATTTAAAAAAATAAAAATTGGAATTACCAAAGTAGATAAGATTGATCCCAGAGATGAATATTTTGAAATAAAAAAAATTATTAGCCAAGAAATAACAAATATAATACCCAAAAAATAATTTATAGAAAATAATATACCAACATATGTGGCTACACCTTTACCACCTTTAAATTTTAACCAAATTGGAAATACATGTCCGATGAATACTGATAAAGATGAAATATAAACTAATTCTGGAAAATTAATCTTAATATATATCACTGGAATTATAGCCTTTAAAACATCTAATATTAAAGTTAAATATCCAATTAGTTTATTCCCAGTTCTTAAAACGTTGGTAGCTCCTATGTTTCCAGAGCCAATTTCTCTTATGTCTTTTTTTAGAAAAATTTTTGTTAATATTAGACCAAAGGGAATAGATCCCATTAAATATGAAACTGAAATAACTAGAATTAATTCCATAATTAAATTTTAAATAACTCTTCTCCTTTTACAAAAGTATTTGTTATTTTACCTTGTAATTTTCTTCCTTCTATAGATGTATTTTTAGATTTTGATATTAAATTTTCCTTTTTAACTACCCAGGGTTTATTTATATCAAGTATACAAAAATCAGCCTCATTACCTATATTTAAATTTCCTTTATTTATTTTTAAAATTTTTGCTGGATTACAAGTTAATGCTTTAATTATTTTATTTAGTTTTATAGACTCATTGTGATAGAGCTCTAGCGCCAAAGGTAGTAGAGTTTCAATACCTGATGCACCGGTTGCAGCTTGAGCAAACGTTAGTCTTTTTTGCTCCTCATCTTCTGGCTTATGATCAGATACAATTACATCAATTAAATCATTATTTATTCCTTTTATTAAGGCTAATCTATCATCTTCAGTCCTTAATGGCGGTGATAATTTTAAAAATGTTCTAAAGTCACCAATATCGTTTTCATTTAAAGACAAATTATTTATTGAAACACCACATGTGAATTCTACACTTTCTTTTCTACTTTTAATTACCTCGAGAGACTTTTGTGATGAAATTTGTGATATATGATACCTACAATTAAAATCTTCCAATAAGGTTAAATCTCTTTCAATAATAATTTTTTCTGCTAAGTCTGAAATACCTTGGAGACCTAGTTTTGTTGAAATAATCCCATCATTTACCATTCCATCTTTTGCTAGCTCTTTATCCTCAACGTGTTGCATAACTAAACAATTTAAATCATATGCTGATCTCATTATTCTGGACATTAATCTTGTGTTTTGAATTGTTTTATATCCATCAGTAAACCCTACAATTCCTTTAGCCCGCAGAAGTCCAAACTCTGTCATATTTGTACCTTCAATGTTTTTTGTTAAAGATGCAGTTGGAAATATATTAATTTTAGCTTTATCTCTTCCTCTTCTCTTTAAAAAATCAACTATTGAAACATTATCAATAATAGGATTTGTATTTGGCATTGTAACTACCGATGTAACTCCACCAGATAGAGAAGCTTCACTTAATGTTCTAAAATTTTCTTTATATTCAAATCCTGGTTCACCAACAAATACTTTCATATCAACAATTCCTGGGATTATATATTTTCCTTTTAAATCAATATATTTTTCTCTAGAAGGTATATTGTTTATATTTACTTTTTTACCCACAGCTTCAATTAATCCATTTTCATCGACTATTAAGCCACCCACCTCATCTATAGAATTTTGAGGGTCTATTATGTTAGCATTTAAAAAGTATTTTTTTTTCATTATCATTCGCAAAATATTTTAAGACATGCCATTCTTACGGCTACACCAAGTTCAACTTGTTCTTTTATTACACTTTTATTTATATCATCGGCTAAATTTGTATCTATTTCGATACCCCTGTTCATTGGCCCGGGATGCATTATTAAAGCATCATCTTTTGCAAAATCTAATTTATCTGGAGTTAATCCATAATATTCATAATATTCCCTATTTGATGAAAGAAAAGAACTAGTCATTCTCTCATTCTGTAGTCTAAGCATCATAACTATATCACAATCTTTCAATCCTTTTTTCATATCTGAAAAACTATTAACACCTAGTTTGCTAATATCTTTTGGCATTAAGTTTGAAGGAGCGACGATATTAACTTCAGCACCCAGCATATTTAATAGATAAATATTTGATCTCGCTACTCTTGAATGAACTATATCTCCACATATTGCAATTTTAAGTCCTTCAATTTTTTCTTTTCTATCTATAATAGTCAGTGCATCCAGTAATGCTTGAGTTGGATGTTCTCTTCTCCCATCCCCAGCATTAAGAACAGCACAATTAACTTTCTGAGATAACAAATTTGATGCACCAGAATCTTGATGTCTAACAACTATTATATCAGGATGCATCGCATTAAGAGTCATTGCGGTATCAATCAATGTTTCTCCCTTTTTAATTGCAGAATTATTTAAATTCATTGACATAACGTCAGCACCTAGTCTTTTTCCTGCTAATTCAAATGAACTTTGAGTACGTGTTGAAGGTTCGAAAAATAAATTAATTTGAGTTTTTCCTCTTAAAACATCTAATTTTTTATTTTTACTTTTATTTAGATCAATAAATTGTTTTGCTTCTGACAAAATAATATTTACATCAGAGATTGATAGATCTTGGATTCCTAGAAGATGTTTTTGTGAGATTTTAATAGCTTTTTTTACATTTGCCATTAAAACCAACTCTATAACTATAGAGCATGAATAATGCAAGCTTAATTATTTAATAAATCTAAAACACCCTGAAGTATAAAAGCAGCAGCATTTTTATCAATATTTTTTACTCTTTTTGATACATTTGTATCTAGTTCACTCGATAAGTTGAATGCTCCAACCGTAGAAAGCCTTTCGTCCCATAAAAAATATTGGTATTTGGATTTTTTCTGATATCAACTTTACTTTATCCTTTACAGATTGAGATGAACTACCTTCTGTACCATCCATATTTATAGGATTTCCAAATATGATTGCATGAACGTTATTTTCATCAGCTATTTTTTTTAATTCATCTGTTAAGATTTGAATATTTTCGTAATTTATAGTTTTTAAAGGAGTAGCAATTTTTCTATTTTCATCAGAAATTGACAAACCAACTCTTTTTGAACCCATATCAACTCCAATTAGTCTAGATTTGTTATTTATATGGTTCTTTATATCGTTAATGTCCATCATATTGTAATTTTCATATTAAATGATAATTTGCCCTTAATTTAAATATCACATGAGCATAGATCTTAAAACAGTTAAACATATATCTAAATTATCTAGAATTTCATTGGATGAAGAAAAAGCTAAGAAATTAGAGACTGATTTAAATTCTATATTTAAATGGATAGAACAACTTAATGAGTTAAAAACTGACAATATTGAACCACTAAGTTCTATTGCAGAAACAAAATTAAGACTCAGAAAAGACGAAATTAAATCTAAAAATATGAGAGAAGAGATACTTAAAAATTCTCCAAATGAAAACAAAGATTTTTTTGTTGTTCCAAAGGTAGTTGAATAATGTCAAATATTATTGATCTTACTTTATCAGAATTAGTTTCAAATATAAAAAATAAAAAAATTTCATCTAATGAGGCTACATCCGAATATATTGAGAGGTCAAAAAAATCTAAAAATTTAAACACATATATTGAAGAAACTTTTGAGGATGCATTAAAAAAAGCTAAAGAATTTGATTCAAAGCCTGATCTCAATAAAAAGTTACCTGGTATACCAATGGCAATTAAAGATTTATTTTGTACAAAAAATGTTAAAACTACAGCAAGTAGTAAAATTTTGAACAATTTTATTCCAACTTATGAGTCAACTGTCACTCAAAATTTATGGAACGATGGTGCAATACTTTTAGGAAAATTAAACTGTGATGAATTTGCAATGGGTTCATCCAATGAAACAAGTTTTTTTGGTAATGTCATTAGCCCAATTGATAAAGATTTAGTACCGGGTGGTTCATCTGGTGGATCTGCATCAGCATTAGCTGCAAAATTAACACCAGCAACTATAGGAACTGATACAGGCGGATCTATAAGACAACCCGCTTCATTCACAGGAACGGTTGGTTTAAAACCTACTTATGGCAGTTGCTCAAGATATGGAATAGTTGCATTTGCTTCATCTCTAGATCAAGCAGGCCCTATGACAAGAAATGTTAATGATGCCGCACTCTTGCTAGAGGTAATGAGCTCTTTTGATAATAAAGATTCAACTTCTGTAGATTTTAAGAGACCGATGTATTCAAAAGATTTATCAAAAGATATCAAAGGTAAAAAAATTGGAATTCCAAAAGAATATAGAGTCGATGGAATGTCTGAAGAAATTGAAAAATTATGGGAAGATGGAAAAAACTATTTAAAAGACTGTGGCGCTGAAATCATAGATATATCACTTCCACATACAAAATTTGCATTACCAACCTATTATATAGTTGCACCAGCTGAAGCCTCATCTAATCTTGCAAGGTACGATGGTGTAAAATATGGTTTTAGAACTCAAGGTAATAATTTGATCGATATGTATGAAAAAACTAGATCTGCGGGATTTGGTGATGAAGTGAAGAGAAGAATTATGATTGGTACATATGTTTTATCTTCTGGTTATTATGATGCTTATTATTTAAAAGCACAAAAAGTTAGAAGATTAATTAAAAACGATTTTAATAATATATTCCAAAAAGTTGATGCAATACTAACGCCTTCAACACCTTCTTCGGCATTTAAAATTGGTGATAAATCAAATGACCCAGTTTCAATGTATCTAAACGATATATTTACAGTACCTGTGAATCTTGCAGGTTTACCTGGAATTTCAATTCCTGCAGGACTAGATAAAAAAGGATATCCATTAGGTCTTCAAATTATTGGAAAATCATTTGATGAACAAAATATTTTAAATATAGCCTACTCAATGGAGGATAAAATTAATTTTAAATTTAATTTAAAAGAATGGTGGATGAATGACTAAAGACTACTTGATTGAGAGAAATGGAAAAAAATATGAAGTAGTAATAGGTCTTGAAGTCCATGCACAAGTATTATCGGAATCCAAATTATTTTCTACATCAGCTACCAAATTTGGAAGCGAGCCCAATACCCAAGTAAGTTTAGTCGATGCAGCATTTCCTGGGATGCTTCCTGTAATTAATGAATTCTGTATTAAGCAAGCTATAAAAACTGGAATTGGATTAAACGCTAAAATCAATAATAAATCCATTTTTGATAGAAAAAATTATTTTTATGCAGACTTACCTCAGGGATATCAAATATCACAATATAAAGATCCAATTGTAGGTGAAGGTAACGTAGTCCTTGATTTGGCATCTGGATCAAAAACTATAGGAATAGAAAGATTACATTTAGAACAAGATGCTGGAAAAAGTATTCATGATATTGATCCAAAAAATACATTGGTTGATTTAAATAGATCAGGAGTTGCTTTGATGGAAATTGTAAGTAAACCAGACTTAAGATCACCTGAAGAAGTTAACGTTTATATAAAAAAATTAAGATCAATAATGAGATATTTAGGAACTTGTGATGGAAACATGCAAGAAGGTTCACTTAGAGCTGATGTCAATGTTTCTGTTAGAAAACAAGGTGAAGATAAATACGGAACTAGATGTGAAATTAAAAATGTAAATTCAATAAAGTTTATGCAAATGGCCATAGAACATGAAGCTAATAGACAAGTTGATATACTAGAAGAGGGAGGAAAAATTGATCAGGAAACAAGACTTTTTGATACAAAAAAAAATGAAACAAGGTCTATGAGATCTAAAGAAGATGCGCATGATTACAGGTATTTTCCAGATCCAGATCTACTACCATTGCAATTTAACGACGAATATGTTGAAAATATTAAAAAAGAAATTCCAGAACTTCCAGACCAAAAAAAATCACGTTTTATTGAAAAATTTAATTTAAGCCCTTATGAAGCAAATATTTTAGTATCAGATCTAGATATATCAAAATATTTTGAAGCAGTAATTGAAAATTCTGATGTGAAACTTTCATCTAATTGGATTACAGGTGAATTATTTGCTTTATTAAATGAAAAAAACTTGGAAATTATAGAAAGTCCAATAAGCGCCAAAAATCTATCTAAATTAATTAATTTAATAAAAGATGGCACAATTTCAGGTAAAATTGCCAAAACGGTTTTTGAAATGATGGCTGATGGAGATAAAAATCCTATAGAAATAGTCAAAGAAAAAGGTCTTAAACAACAGAGCGACCCTAAGGAGTTAGAAAAACTTATAGAAAAAGTAATAAATGATAATCAGGATAAAGTGAAAGAGTATAAATCTGGTAAAGAAAAGCTATTTGGTTTTTTTGTAGGACAAGCAATGAAAGTTTCTGGAGGTAAAGCTAATCCTCAATTAATTAATGAGATATTAAAAAAAAAACTTAAGTAGAATGGGTTCAAATCTTACTGTTAATAAAGAAATTGAAGAATATATAAATAACAACTCAACAAAACTTCATTCAGTTCAAAAAGAAATAATTTCACATAATGAAGGTCTTGGAGATATTAAAAGAATGCAAATTTCAATATCACAATGTCATTTTTTAAATTTATTAATTAAATCCTCTAAAATTAAAAAAATTTTAGAAATAGGTACTTTTACTGGATTAAGTACATTATCTATGTCCCTAGCTTTACCAGATGATGGTTCTGTAATAGCGTTAGATAAAAATAAAGAAACTAGTAATACAGCAGTAAATTTTTTTAAAAAAGCTGCACAAGAGAATAAAATAAAGTTAATTATTGCTCCAGCAATCGAAAGTTTAAATAATTTACATGATCAAAAACAAAAATTTGATTTAGTATTCATAGATGCTGACAAAGAAAATTATAAAAACTATTTTAATCATTCAGTCGATTTAATCGATAAAGATGGTTTAATTGTAATAGATAATGTTTTGTGGCGTGGCGATGTTATTGATAGTAATAAACAGGATAGATTAACCGTATGTATAAGAGAATTTAATTCCTATGTTAATAATGATAAAAGAGTTGAAAACTTAATTATTCCTTTAGGTGATGGCTTAACCGTTTGTAGAAAAATATAATGTACTATATTTCTGGTTTCTATAAGCTTAAAAAAATTCATAGAGTAAAAAAAAATAAAAATTTACTAAGTGATATTTTAAGCAAATATAATATAAGAGGAACAATAATTGTTTCTGACGAAGGAATTAATGGAACTATATCATCTAACAAAAAAAATTTAGAACTAGTTTTAAATAAAATTAAAAAAACTTTTAATTTTGTAAATTTTGATAGTCAAAATTTATCTAAAAATAAATTTCAAATATTCCATAGAGCTAAGGTTAAAGTAAAAAAGGAGGTGGTTCCTATGGGAATAAAAATATCAAAAAGAAAAACAAAAAACCATCTGGAACCAAGTAAATGGAATAAACTTATTAGCAATAAAAAAATAACACTAATAGATGCCAGAAAACCATTTGAATATAAAGTTGGTACATTTAAAGGCTCAATAAATCCAGAGATAGATAAATTTAGAGAATTTCCTGATTATCTTAAAAATTTAGATAGGAAACAAACTATAGCAATGTTTTGTACTGGCGGAATAAGATGCGAAAAAGCTAGCGTATATCTTGAAAAGAAGGGTTTTAATAATGTATTTCAATTAAAGGGTGGAATAATTAATTATCTAAAAAAAATAAAAAAAAACAAAAGCATGTGGAAAGGCGAATGTTATGTTTTTGACAATAGAATTTCCTTAAAGCATGGATTGGCCGTTGGTACTTATTCTATGTGCAGCGGATGTAGAAAGCCTATATCAACTAAAGATAAAAAATCAGTTAAATATGAAGAGGGTGTTTCATGTCCAAATTGTCACGATACTCTTACAAACTCACAAAAAGTAAGATTTAGAATGAGACAAAAGCAAATAACTGTTGCAAAAAAACTTGGAAGAAAACATATATTCCAAAAAGAATTTTAAATATGGATTTGCTAAAGGATAATATACCTAAGCTTGTTAGAAAACTTGCCGTTCCTGCTATGGTAGGAACTTTATTTCAAACTCTTTATAATGTAGTTGATACTTTTTTTGCAGGAAAAATATCTCCAGAAGCATTATCAGCGTTAAGTAAATCGTTTCCAATATATTTTATTATTATTGCCACATCTATTGGCGTAACAGTTGCTGGAACATCTTTAATAGGAAACAGTATTGGTGAAAAAAATAATAAAGAAACTTTAAATTATTTTTCTCATATTATTTATTATGGAATTTTGATTTCTATTTTTATAACCTTTTTAGGATTATATTTTTCTGAACCTATATTTTTTTTAATGGGTTCAACAGAAGAGGTTGCATCTTTAGGCCTTGAATATACTAATATTATTTATTCAGGTTCTTTTTTATTTATTTTAGTTGTTTCATTAAATTCATTACTTCATGCAGAAGGTGATACCAAAACTTACAGGAATGTTTTAGTTTTATCATTTCTTTTAAACATAATATTAAATCCTATTTTAATATTTGGTTTTTTATTTATACCAGCATTTGGAGTTAAGGGCATAGGTATAGCTACAATTATTTCTCAATTAGTCTCTTTTTTAATTATTTTATTTAAAGTTCTTAAGAATGAAAGAGTAAGAAAAATAACAAGCAAATATTTAGTTCCAAAATTTTTATTTTTTAAAAATATTTTTTTTCAATCAATGCCAATCTCAGTATCTATATGTGGATATGCTTTAGCCGCTGCAATAATTTTTACTTACGTAGGTCAATCTGGTGAATATGCTGTTGCAGGTTATGGTGTTGGTACACGTATAGAACAAGTAGTTCTACTTCCAATACTTGGAATTAATACAGCTATAATATCTATCATAGCTCAAAACTATGGAGCTAATAATCTTGTTAGAATAAAAGAAACTTATTTTACCGCTATTAAATATGCTTTTTTTATAATGATTACAGCTGGAACTTTAGTTTTTTTATCTGCAAGTGTAATTACAAGTTTTTTTTCAAATGACCCTGAGGTAATTGAATACGGAAAAAGATATTTAAAAATTTCAGCTTTTGTATTACCCGCTTATCCTGTTTTTTTTCTATCAAACGGTTTTTTCATGGCTTTAAAAAAGTCAGAAAATGCAATGATTTCTAACTTTTTTAGAAATGTTCTTAACCCAATTGCAGTATTCTATATTGCAAAATATATAAATGCGAGTTTTGAAACTTTCTTCTGGTTATGGGTAGGAATTAATTGGTTTTTCTCAATTTCTTATTTTTTTATAATAATTTATTACTTCAAGCTCAAATTAAATAAACCTAGCACTGTCGTTCATCCATGACCATAAATGTGTTGAAAAAGATCTTCTAACAAATAAGTTTAAATCATTAGCATTCTTATTATGAATGATTACATCTATATGATTAATTAAGGTTTGAGTTACTGCTCCTTTTGAGTTTTTAAAATTACTAAAATTAAACGGACATCCAGCTGATAATAATTCAAAAATTTTTGTACCTTTTAAATTAATCATTATCCAATGATCAGATACATTTGTAACAGAACCTAGTTTTACTTTAGAAATTTCATTAAAAAGATTATCCTCTAATGAGTTAGCATCTTTTATATCAAGTTTATCATTTGAATATAAAAACCATTCATCTGGACTCAACCAAAGAAGATTTAATTTTTCGTTACTAGATGATGTATTGGGATCTACAGGAGTAATTATAGACAATTCTTTTCCAATTTTAGTTATAAAATCTCTATTTTTACCTCTCAAATTTATTTTTAAGATAGGTTCAATCTCTGAAATTTTTATTTCAGAATATTCTTTAGTATCGATAATTGGAGTATTAAAATTAAGCATTCAACCTCTTATTTTCTTTATCTAAAAAAACTGTATCTGTTATAGTTACATTAATTGTTTTGTTTTTCATCGGAACAAATAATTTTTGACCCTTCAGTTTTTTGCCATTTTTTACAACAGCAAGAGCAATTGATTTATTTAAATTTGGACTAAAATAACTTGAAGTAACATGACCAAGCATTTCTATTGGTTGCTTATTTGTTTCAGCAACAATTTGTGCACCTTCTTCTAAAATTTCTTTTGGATCATCAGTTAGTAATCCAACTAATTGCTTTCTATCTTCTCTAACTGTATCACTTCTGTATAAAGATCTTTTACCAATAAAATCATATTTCTTTTTACTAATTATCCAATCCATCTGTAAGTCTACAGGAGTCATTGTTCCATCAGTATCTTGACCTGCTATTATAAATCCTTTTTCTGCTCTAAGTAAGTGCATTGTCTCTGTTCCGTATGGTGTAATGTTAAACTCTTTGCCAGCCTCAAAGCATTTTTCCCAAACAGATTTAGCGTATGATGACTGAATATTAATTTCATAACTATGTTCACCAGTAAAGCTAATACGCATAACTCTACATTTTATATTATCGATCAACACATTTTTAAATGACATGTGTGGAAATTCTTTATCTGACAAATCTAGATCAGGAATTACTTTTGAAAGAATTTTTTTTGAATTAGGTCCACAGATACTTACTGTACCATAGTGATCAGTTACTGAGGTTAAATACACATCTAATTCAGGCCATTCTGTTTGCAAGTAATCTTCTAATTTTGACAAAACATTGGCAGCACCACCAGTTGTTGTAGTCATTAAATAATGGTTTTCTGACAATCTAGTTGTAACTCCATCATCGTAAACCATTCCATCCTCATTGAGCATAAGCCCATACCTGCATTTTCCTATTTCTAATTTTGACCATGCATTTGTATATACTCTATTTAAAAATTCAGATGCGTCACTTCCTTGAATGTCTATTTTTCCAAGAGTAGATGCATCTAAAATACCAGCACTATCTCTAGCTGCCTTACTTTCTCTTTGAACAGCTTCATGCATATTTTCATTTTCTAATGGATAGTACCAAGCTCTCTTCCACTGTCCGACATTTTCAAATTCAGCTTTATTTTCTACATGCCAGTCATGAATTGGTGTTTTTCTTGTAATATCAAAAAACTCACCAACATTTCTTCCAACTATCGCACCAAAAGTTAATGGAGTGTAAGGAGGTCTAAATGTAGTTGTCCCCAATTCACCCATTTTAACACCAGCGGTTTCAGCTATAATCCCAAGTGCATGCATGTTAGATAGTTTACCTTGATCAGTAGCCATGCCAGTCGTTGTATATCTTTTGACATGCTCAATTGATTTAAAACCTTCTCTTAAAGCTAATTTAACATCATTCGCAG
>CACENP010000014.1 GCA_902560815.1 uncultured Pelagibacteraceae bacterium | reverse complement strand
TATTATCCTTTATTACATTGGCAGGTATGTATATAGCATTATATGTTGCAATTAGTTTTTTTACAGCACACTTTCTTTTTAGATGGCGTACAGCAATGGTTGAATGGTATCATTCAGTTTATGACCAAGCCAGATCAATAGAGGGCGCCTCTCAAAGGGTTCAAGAGGATACAATTAAGTTTACTAGAATTATGGAAGGGTTGGGCACAAGTTTTATTGAGTCTGTAATGATTTTAATTCAATTTGTTCCAATACTATTTGGTTTATCAGTTGGCATTCCAATATTCTTTTTTGGTGAATGGGAATATGGATTAATAGTAGGTGCATTAATTTGGACTTTAGGTGGTACTATATTCTTAATTGCACTAGGTTGGTTTTATTAAACATTAAAACAATAATTTCCTTTAAGTAATGATGCAATACTCCACTGGAATTTTTATTATATGGACTATTTGAACTTTTAGATAGTTTAATATTGTGAATACAATTAGTTATTAATTTTTTTGTTTTGTCTTGTAAAATTTTTCTTTGGGCTTTTCTTGCTTCCTTTGGAGATAAATATTCATGATTTTCTTTTGATTTCCTAAAAAAAGATGAATTTCTACTTACTACAGTACTTCCACCAATATATCTTCCCTTTTTACTCATCCAGTCTCTGTCTAGTCTCTGTTTTGTTCTCCATTTTTTTTTTGATTATTCGAGAAAATTTCCACCTTCCCATTTACCTTTTAAAACTCCATTTTTAGAAGTTAAAGTTCCTTCACCGTCAAACCTTCCATTTTTAAATTCTCCTACATATTTAGATCCATCTCGATATGTGGCGGTACCAAATCCATGCTTCATTTCATTTCTAAAATCGCCTACATATTTTTTAGCTGGTGATCTGTCGCTATATGTATAGGTACCCTTGCCATGTCTCTTATCTTCAACAAAATCTCCTTCATATTTTTCATTATACATTTTGATGTAATAGGTTCCTTTGCCATTTCTTTTTCTTTGTAAAAAATCCCCAACATATTTGTCACCATTAATATAAACACAAGTACCTTTTCCTTCTCTCTCATTTAATCTGAACTGACCAACATAAGTTTCACCATTATGTAAAATTTCCTTCCCTTTCCCGTCTCTAAAGCCTTCATAATGATTGCCTATATATTTATCTCCATTTGCCCACGTATATGTTCCTTGACCATGTGGATAGCCATTTTTGTAATTACCCACATATTTATCTCCAGTATGAAAATTATCTTTACCTTTTCCGTGCCTTAACCCTTTTAAAAATGATCCTTCATAAATATCACCAGTTTTAAACTTCATTACACCTTTGCCATGAGGTAAATTGCTTTTAATATCACCTTTATAGGTACCTAAAGGGAATTCTAAAACTTTTTTTTTCATTTTTAAAATTTTTCCTCACTCTCAAAATCAAATACTCGAATATCGTTAGAAGGTTCACGTGGTATGATTTTCAAATTTTTCATATCATAATCTCTAGTCTGCACTGCAACTGAGAATCTATTAGAACCTAATGATATCTTAGAAACGTAATAAAAAGCCTCTGTTTTCCCTTTTGGTGGTTCACCTGTAAAATATGTATATACATTCTGTGACTCAAAAAATAAATCATCTTCAGATGCATTAGAAGCTTTTTTAGTTTCGAGGTTAAGAGACAAAGTAAATAGCGCCATATCTAATTGACCAGGCTTAAAGGATCCATTTTCCTTCTGTTTATTTGTTTCGGCAATATGATCCCCTAATCTTATTAGTGGTATCGTTTCATTTAATGTTGGTAATATATAAGTAAATTCGTAATCATCTTTTTTTAAGAATTTTATTGTTTTCTTTTTTAAGTCTAAAACCAGATTAACTTTTTTTCCGACAATTGATTCATTAACCTCGGGTGCAAGTTTTGAAAAACCCTTGTGCAAAGTACACGTGTATATTTTTTCCATAAGAAATTATAACATAAATAATAATAACTTCATTTAGTCTCTGTTTTGGTCTCTGTTTTGTTTTTGATGTTAAATTAATATTGATTTTATTAATTTTAAATGGTCGGGGCGGCAGGATTTGAACCTGCGACCCTCTGGTCCCAAACCAGATGCGCTACCAGGCTGCGCTACGCCCCGAATGGGTAACTAATACAGTAGTTAATGTTAATTTCAAAGGATAAATATTACCAAAAATGAAGAAATTTAATAAAAATCTGATATATAAGAAATCATGATAATTACGTGCCCATGTGGTGAAAAAAAATTTGAAATTGATCAAAAATTAATACCCTCAGAAGGTAGAATGCTTCAATGTGGTAGCTGTGATCGTCAATGGTTTTTTAAAATTAATGTTCCAGAAAAAAAAATTGTAAATGAAGAAATATTAGCATCTGAAAAAGTTGAAAAAAAAGAAATAGATTCAATTAATTCATCTACAAGCGATGAAAATAAAATTTCTAAAGAAGAAATAAGTTCAGAAACCTATAAAGCAAATAAAATAGAGAAAAAAACAAAAAGAAATTATAATTTTTTAAATATTCTTTTAGTAGCAATTATATCAATAATTGCATTAATACTTATTCTTGACACTTTTAAAGACAATTTAGAAATTATTTTTCCAAATATTAAATTTTTACTAAATAATTTATACCAATCAATTGAAGATATTAAACTTTTTATATTCGATTTAATTAAATAAAAAATGCTTAGATATTTATCTTCACCTTTTAAATGGTTTTTTAAACTTGAAGCTGCAAGTGGGTTAATTTTATTAATAAGCGCTATAGTTGCTCTTATAATAAGCAATTCTTCAATATCATCATTATATTTTGAAAGCTTAAATAAATATATTTTTATTGGAATAAATAATATTGGCTTAAAACTCTCAGTTTTACATTGGATAAATGATGCATTAATGGCAATATTTTTTTTCTTTGTTACTTTAGAAATAAAAAGAGAGTTTCTACAAGGGGAATTGTCTAATATAAAACAGGCATTATTACCAATAATTGCCGCTGTTGGAGGAATGTTGGTACCTGCATTAGTTTATGTTTATATAAATCTTGGAGACAGTGAGACGTTAACAGGATGGGCAATACCCTCGGCTACAGATATAGCTTTTTCTTTAGGAGTTCTTTCATTACTGGGGAAAAGAGTTCCTATATCATTAAAAGTTTTTTTAACAGCACTAGCTATAATTGACGATCTGGGGGCAATTGTAATTATAGCATTATTTTATTCAGGTGATTTAAGCATTAAATATCTTTCATTAATGTTAATTGCTTTTTTAATTTTGTTAATTATAAATAAATTTAACATTAAAAAGTTTCTTCCATATTTAATTGTAGGCTTGTTCCTTTGGGATTTTACGCACAACTCAGGTATTCATGCAACAATAGCAGGAGTTCTTTTAGCAATGACAATACCTCACAGAAAAAAAGAAAAGGATTTTTCATTATTAATCAAAGTTGAGCATGTGATAAGTCCGTATGTCGCTTTTGGAATTATGCCATTATTTGCTTTTGCTAATGCAGGTGTATCTTTAGAAGGATTATCTTTCTCTTCATTGTTAGATAAAGTTCCACTTGGAATAGTACTAGGATTATTCCTGGGCAAGCAGCTAGGAGTTTTTTTATTTTCATATATTTCTATAAAATTAAAAATTGCTCAAATGCCTAACAACTCTAATTGGTTTAATTTTTATGGTGTGGGTGTTTTAACAGGTATTGGTTTTACGATGAGTTTATTTGTAGGAAATTTAGCTTTTGTTGAAAATATGCAGTATATGGATGGAGTAAAAATAGGTGTATTGACTGGGTCATTATTATCCACCTTATTTGGTTACTTCTTGATATTACTAACTCCTAACAAATAATTAGTTAAATGAAAAAATTGTTTATAATTGGAATAGCGGTAATAATGTTTTTTTTAAAAAATCAAGCACTAGCAAACTACGATAAGGTTTTTTTTGATTTTAAAATTGATAGCATTTCTGGTGAAGAAATAGATCTTCAGACATACAAGAATAAAGTTATACTTCTAGTAAACACAGCTAGTTATTGTGGTTTTACAGGTCAGTATGAAGACTTACAAAAATTATGGGATAAATATAAACTTGATGGTTTAGTTGTTTTAGGAGTACCATCTAATTCTTTTAATCAAGAAAAAAAAGGAAACAAAGAGGTAAAAGACTTTTGTGAGGTTAATTTTAATATAAACTTTCCTTTGTCAGCAATTACTGAAGTAAAGGGTGATAATGCACATGAAATATTTAAGTGGGCAAAAAAAAATCATGGCAAATCTGCTGTACCAAAATGGAATTTTTATAAAATTTTAATCAATAAAGATGGAAAAATAGAGGATACTTTCTCATCATTAACAAATCCAATATCAAATAAAATTATATCTAAAATTGAAGAATTGTTAAATATATAACTTCTGACCATCAAATGCTGGCACTATATTTTTCGGTAATTTTTTCTTAAGAAATTCGTAATCTATTTCGGAATGCAAGTTAGTAAGTATTGCTCTTTTAGGTGAAAAAACATTAATTAATTCTAAAGATTTCTTCAAATTTAAATGTGATGGGTGATTTTTATACCATAGACAATCAATAATTAAATATTTTAAATTTTTAAAAAATCTGAAATCTTTTTTATAAATTTTGCTAACATCACTAATATAAGCCAATTTTTTATCAAAAATATAACAAATGCTATCAACCTTACCATGTTCAACCTTTACTGTTCTAATTGTAATTTTTTTTGAACCATTTTTTATTAAAAATTTATCCTTAATTAAATTCATTTTCAAGATAGCTGGATATTCTTCATTGGAACTTTTAAAACAGTATGAAAAAGTACTAATTAAATATTTTTTAGTTTTTTTGTCTGCGTATATAGGTATAGGATTTTTATTTTTTATAAAGAATACTCTCAAATCATTTATTCCATGTGTTTGATCGGCATGCATATGTGAATATAAAACTTTATCTATCTTAGATATTTTATTTTTAATTAGCTGATTTCTTAAATCTGGAGAGGTATCAATTAATATATTATCCGTCTTAGTCTGCAAAATAGCAGAACATCTTGTTCTGTGATTTTTAAAATTTTTTGGATTACATTTGCCGAAGTAACCATCTGCTCTTGGAACACCCATAGAACTGCCACATCCTAATATAGTAAATTTCATTGACATATTAAAATAGTCTTATTCTTGTAGGTGCTTTTAATATATTTCTATTTGTTTTAAATAATTTAAGACATTTATTTGCATCTAGCTCATTAGTTTTATGAGTAATAATTATTATAGATGCTTTTTTGTTTTTATTGTCTGGAATTTGAATTAATCTTTCTACAGAAATATTCCTTTTTGCTAAAGAATGTGTAATTTCAGAAAGAACTCCAGGTTTGTCATTTACTTCAAATCTAAGATAAAGAGAATTAGAATATTTATTTAGATCGTAAGAGCGAATAGATTTTCGTTTTATACTAGAAACACCAAAAGGAAATTTAATATTGCCTCTTAAAATAGAAAGTAAGTCAGACATTAAAGCTGAAGAAGTTGGTCCTGGGCCTGCCCCTTCACCTTGTAATACAGTTTCTCCAACAGGCTCACCATGTAAAATAACAGCATTCATAACTCCTGAAACATTAGCAATATAAGAATCTTTTTTGACAAGACATGGATGTACTCTTTCAAAAAGTTTATTATTTATAAGTTCTGTAATTCCTAGCAATTTAACTCTGAAATTTAGTTGATTGGCAATTTCAATATCTTTAAATTCAATATTTTCTATACCTTCCATTAAACATTTTTGCTTAGATATATTTTTATTAAAAGATAAGGATGATAAAATTCTTATCTTTGCAAATGCGTCATATCCATTCAAATCAAGTTTGGGATTACCTGGTTCTGCATAACCTAACTTTTGAGCTCTTCTTAAAACATTTGAAAATGATTCTTTGGAAGTTTCCATTTCTGACAAAATATAATTACAAGTGCCATTTAAAATTCCATAAACTTTATCAATTCTATTTGTTGCCAAACCTTCTTTTATAGTTCTTAAAATTGGAATGCCTCCAGCTACCGAAGCTTCAAATTCTAAATTAACTTTATTTTTTTCTGCCAATTTAGATAAGTAATCTCCATGTTTTGATATTAAGGCTTTATTAGGAGTAATAACGTGAATTTTTTTTTTAAGAGCAGTTTCAACTATCTTTTTTGAAATACCGTCCGATAAACCGATACATTCAAATAAAATATCAACTTTATTTAAATTTAATAATTTAAGCGGGTTGCTGTGAAATATTCTTTTATTTATTCTAAATCTTCTTTTTTTGTTTATGTTCTTGGCTGATATGGCTACAATATTAATTCTCTTTCCAGTTTTAAGTTCAATATCATTTTTCTTATTATTTAATTCGTTTAATAAATAATTGCCTATTTGTCCCAAACCAACTAGCGCTATATTAATTTTATTCATCTTGTTTGCTTATATCTGGATATTTACTATTTTTACCATATTTAATAACTAGCGACTTATATTCATCATATAAAAAATCATTATTTATGTTTACAAATTTTGAATGTGCAAGTTTTCCACTTTCAATGTCTAAATTTTCACTTTTATTATAAGAAGAGCAAGAAAATAAAAAAACGAATGATAAAAATATAAAAATTAAAATTCTCACATTAATCCTTTTTTAACATTATACCCAAAATAATAATTTAAATTTTGGACTGCCTGACCAGCACCTCCTTTTATCAGATTATCTATTGCCGACAAAATTATAAATTTATTTTTATACGCTGTTTTGCATACTGACAAATAACAATAATTTGTATTTATGACATCATTAGTGCTTATTAAGGAATTTATTGGAAGAATCTTTATGAATTTATCGTTTTTATAAAACTTTATTAATTCGGAGTTTATTTTTTTAATATTAATAGCATTTATTACATCTACGTAAATTGTACTCAAAATTCCTCTGAACATTGGTGTTAAGTGAGGCGTGAAAGTAAATTTAATATTTTTTTTAGAATATTTATTTAGTTCTCGCTGAATTTCAGAGTTGTGTCTATGAAAACCAACTCCGTATGCGCTTAATGATTCATACAAGTTGTTATTGGCATATTTTTTATGAACTCCTCTTCCTGCTCCTGAATAACCTGATTTTGAGTCAGCTACGATACTATTTAGCTTGATTAAATTTTTTTTTATAAGTGGTATTAAAGGAATCAAAATCGAAGTTGGGTAACAACCGGGACAAGATATAATTTTATAATTTTTTACTTTATTTTTAGATATTTCAGGTAGAGCGTATATACTTTTCTTAATATTTTTTTTTGATTTATGTTTAATTCTATACCATTTTAGATATTCTTTTGCAGACCCAAGTCTAAAATCAGCTGATAAATCTATTAATATATTTTTTTTTAGCATGTTGTTAGATATTTTTTGGGCTTCACTATTAGGTAAAGCTGTAAAAATTAAATCAACATCTTTTAATAAATTATTATTAAATTTAATTATTTTTGGTAATTTTTTATTTTTTAAGGTTTTATCAAAATATGAAATTAACTTACCTTTAGATGTGTTTCCGCACAAATATTTAATATTTATGTTTGGATGTTTAATTAATAATTTGATTAATTGAATTCCAATATATCCAGTTGATCCGGCGATTAAAGCATTTAGCTTAGGCATAATTCATTATAACAGTTGAGTTTAAAAAAGAAATTATCTTTTAGAAAATTGAAAACTTCTCCTAGCTTTTCTATGACCGTATTTCTTTCTTTCTACAGATCTAGAATCTCTAGTAGTTAATTTTTCTTTTTTTAAGCTTGATTTCAATTCTGCATCAAACATTAGTAATGCTTTAGAAATTCCATGAACCATGGCACCTACTTGCCCAGTTAGTCCACCGCCTTTTACATTACATCTTACATCATATTCAGTTGGTTGGCTTATAATTTCAAAAGGTCTAAGTAGCTGCATTTTATGATTTGCCCTTTTAAAATAATCTTCATAGTTTTTTCCATTAACATATATTTTCCCAGAACCTTTTTTTAACCAAATTTTTGCTATAGAAGTTTTTCTTCTTCCTGTTGCATACTTGCTATCTTTAAAATCTAATTTTTTTTTTTCTATTTTGTTAGGTGAAGATTCCATATTAAATTCTTGCGATATTCTTATTATTTAGCTTGCCTAAATCTATTAATTTTGGATTTTGTGCTGCATGAGGATGTTCAGATCCTGAATAAATTTTTAATTTTGTTAATTGTTTTCTTCCCAAAACACCCCCTGGAAGCATTCTTTTTACTGCTAACTTTAAAGCTTCTCCTGGTTTTTTTTCATGAAGTTTTTCTGGTGTTGTTTCTTTTATTCCACCTGGATATCCAGTGTGTCTATAATATTTTTTATTTTGAAATTTTTTACCTGTAAATTTAATTTGTTCAATATTTTTAACTACTACGAAATCTCCATGATCCATATGAGGAGTATAAGTATTTTTATTTTTTCCTCTTATTATTTTTGATATAATTGTTGCTAGTCTACCAACTACAGCATTTTTAGCATCAATTTCATACCAATCGCATTTTATCTCAGTATTTTTAACAAATTTAGTCATGGTTGCGGGATTAATACTTATAAAAGGTAATATTGTCAAATTATATTAATATTGATAGTAATTGTAAGGTTTAAGTGTGGGGTAAACTAAGTAAATTTACTAAAATTTATAATAACATAGTTAGGAGAAATAAATGAGCGATAAAAATAAAAAAGGACCAGAAAGTAAAACATATAAATTTGATACTTTAAGTTTGCATGCTGGTTATCAACCACACAAAAATGCTGGTTCAAGACAAGTACCAATCTATCAAACCACTTCTTATCTTTTTGATGATGTTGATCATGCAGCTGCTCTTTTTAATTTAGAAAGAGGTGGGCATATATATAGTAGAATTTCAAATCCAACAGTTGGAGTTTTAGAAGAAAGAGTTGCATCTCTTGAAGGAGGAACTGCAGCTCTAGCTACTTCATCTGGTATGAGTGCAATATTTTTAACAGTAATGACATTATGTGAAGCCGGAGATCATCTTGTTGTTTCTTCTCAACTATACGGTGGGACAGTAAATTTATTTAGATTAACTTTACCAAAATTTGGTATCAAATGTACTTTTGTCAAACCTCGTGACACAGAAGGTTTTAAAAAAGCTATTCAAAAAAATACAAAGGGAATATTTGGAGAACTTGTGGGTAATCCAGGAAATGAACTTATGAATATGCCAGAAATATCAAAAATTGCTCATGATGCTGGTATTCCATTGATTGTTGATGCTACATATCAAACTCCTTATCTTTGTAAACCGTTTGAACATGGAGCGGATATTGTTGTTCACTCTTTAACTAAATGGATGGCTGGACATGGTTCTTCAATGGCTGGAATTTTAATTGAAGGTGGTAATTTTGATTGGATGCAAAATGATAAATTTCCAACTATGACAAAACCTTATGAAGGTTATCACGGATTATCTTTTGCAGAAGAATTTGGACCTACTGCTTTTACAATGAAAGCAAGAGCTGAGGGCATGAGAGATTTTGGTCCTTGTTTAAGCCCTCAAAACGCCTGGAATGTATTACAAGGCATTGAAACCTTGTCTGTAAGAATGAAAAAACATTGTTCTAATGCAGAAGAAATGGTCAAGTATTTATTAAATCATGAAAGCGTTGCTTGGGTATCACATCCAAGTGTTCCAGATCATCCTGATCATGCATTAGCAAAAAAATTATTACCTAACGGTCGTGGATCGATGATAGCTTTTGGTATTAAAGGTGGAAAGGATGCGGGAGTTGCATTTATAAACAATGTTAAGCTTGCCTCTCACCTTGCAAATGTTGGTGATACTAGAACTTTAGTTATCCATCCAGCATCAGGAACTCATTCTCAAATGGATGAAGCAACTTTAAAATTCGCTGGTTTATCACACGATATGATAAGATTGTCTGTTGGTATAGAAGATATAGACGATATTAAGAACGATTTTGAAATTGGATTTAGAGCAGCAAGAAAACCAAGACTTGTATCTAATCAATGAAATTTAAAGTAAATGGTGACGAAATATTCGCCTCTACTGGTGGACGTCCATTTGATAAAAATAAACCTTTAATTATTTTTGTTCACGGTAGTGGTTTAACCCATATGACATGGGTCCTTCAAACTAGATATTTTGCGTTTCATGGTTATAGTGTTTTAGCACTAGATTTACCTGGTCATGGATTATCAAAAGGTAAAAGCTTAAAAACTATAGAAGATATGGCTGACTGGATTAGTAGTGTTATAGATGCTGTTGGATATCAAGAGGCATCTTTAGTTGGTCATTCTCAAGGTTGCTTAGTTACAATTGAATGTACAGCTAGATATCCAGATAAAATTAAAACATTAAGTTTAATGGGTGGTGCTGGAGCTATACCTATGAATCCAGATCTGTTAGCTCTTGCTGAGAATGGTGATCCAAAAGCAGTAGATTTAATGATGGATTGGGCTCATGGTCCTGCGGGCCATTTTGGAGGTCATCCAGTCCCAGGATTGTATCATATCAATACTGGCGGCATGCTTGCAAAATCAAGGACTATAAAAGATACTTTAGGAGTAGATTTTAGAGCTTGTGATAATTATAAAAATGGATTTGAAGCTGCAAAAAAAATTAAAATTCCAACTCTATCAATACTCGCTACAGACGATAAAATGTGTCCTGTAAAAGAAGGTAAAAAATTAGCTGATTTGATCGAGGGGAGTAAAGTAGATATAATTGATAACTGTGGACATATGATGCTACTTGAAGAAGCAGATAGAGTTTTAAAAGTGCTAAAAAATTTCATTACTGCCAATTTTCCAGCTAAATAAATAAATTTTAAGCTTGATTGTACACCTTACTTAAAGGAAAATATTAAAAAAAAAAAGGAGGAGATCAATGAGCAAAAACCCAGAAACTATTGCATTGCATGGAGGTGACTACAGAAGTGACCCGGCTACAACAGCTGTTGCAGTGCCATTATATAGAACAACTTCGTATCAATTTAATGATACAGGACACGCCGCAAATTTATTTGCACTTAAAGAGTTTGGTAATATCTATACAAGAATAATGAACCCTACTAATGATGTGCTTGAAAAAAGAGTTGCTGCACTTGAAGGAGGTTTGGCTGCATTAACTGTTGGTTCAGGTCAAGCTGCGTCAACATTTGCTATTATGAATGTATGTCAATCTGGAGATAATTTTATTAGCTCTACAGATTTATACGGTGGAACAGTAAACTTGTTTACACATACATTAAAAAAACTAGGTATCGAATGTAGATATGCGGACCCAGCTGATCCAAAAAATTTTGAAAAACTTATAGATGAAAAAACAAGGTGCTTTTATGCAGAAACTTTACCGAATCCGTATCTTAGAGTTTTTCCAATTAAGGAAGTGTCCGATATTGGTAGAAAGCACAATATACCATTAATCATGGATAACACAGCATCACCTGTAATATGCAAACCATTAGAACACGGGGCCGCTGTAGTTGTCCATTCTCTAACTAAATTTATTGGTGGTCACGGAACTGTAATAGGTGGTTGTTTAGTAGATGGTGGAAATTTCGACTGGACAGCAGATCCAAAAAGACAACCTCTTTTTAATGAGCCTGACATGAGTTATGGTGGAGCTAAATGGGGAGAAGTTGTTCCTCAGTTAACTGGAGCAAATGTATCGTTTGCGATAAGAGCTAGAGTTTGTCTGCTTAGAGATTTGGGGGCGCCTTTGGCACCAGATAATGCTTGGGGTATTATCCAAGGGTTAGAAACTGCTCCTTTAAGAATGAAACAGCATTGTTCTAATGCTGAAAAAGCTGTTGATTTTTTAAAGAAACATAAGAATGTAGAAAGAGTGATTTACCCTACCCTTCACGAAGGTGAAATAGCTGCAAGATCAAAAAAATACTTTAAAGGTGGTAATGGAGCACTAGTAGGTATTGAGGTTAAAGGCGGTGTTGAAGCAGGTAAAAAATTTATTGAGTCATTAAAAATGTTTTACCATGTAGCTAATATTGGAGATGCAAGAAGTTTAGCGATTCATCCAGCCACAACAACTCACAGTCAATTGACAGAGGAAGAGTTATTAGCAGCTGGGGTAACACCCGGTTATGTGAGATTATCTATTGGTATAGAACATCCTGACGATATTATTGCTGATCTAGATCAAGCTTTAAATCAATCAGGAAAGCCTAACTTGAAAGCTGTTGGTTAGAATTTAAGTAGAGTAGATAAACGGAAGAGCTTACTAAGAAGATTGAAGTTAATTGGTGCATAGATGCTAAATATATCTGTGCACCATATAATAAAGTAAATATACCCAATAAGATTTGAATAAATAAAAATAAACCAACGATGTTTATTGCAAAATATAAATTTTTTAATTTGTTTCTATAAATTTTAATTAATATAAAAAGAAAAAAAAACAAAATTAAATATGCTAAGTTTCTATGCATAAATTGAACAAGAGAAGGATCACTAAAAGCTGAAAGTTTAAAAATATTAAAGAAACTATTGTCATCAGGAAAATAAGATGATCCCATAAGTGGCCAAGAATTATAAATTTGCCCCGCATCCATACCGGAAACAAAAGCTCCAATAATTATCTGGCAAAAAATAATAAACAAAAAAAATAACGGCAAAGAATATGTTAATTTACTATTTGAATATTTTTTAATTCTTAAATTAAAGTAATTCCACAGTATTAATGATAATATTAGAAAGGCTATTATTAAATGAACAGATAGTCTGAAATGACTTACATCAACTCTATCTACTAAGCCACTAGAAACCATGTACCAGCCAATAAATCCTTGGAAACAAATTAAAAAGAAAATTAAATATAAATTTAATAATTTTTTAAAGCCAACCTTAAAAGTAAAAAATAATAATGGTAATAAAAATAAAATACCTATAAGTCTTCCCAAAAATCTATGACCCCACTCCCACCAGAAAATAACTTTAAATTCATCCAAGGTCATTGAATAGTTTTGTACCTTAAATTCTGGAATTTTTTTATATAAATCAAAATAGCTATTCCAATCATTATTATTTAATGGAGGCAAAAGACCAGAAAAAAGCTGCCATTGTGTTATAGATAAACCAGAATCGGTTAATCTAGTTAAGCCCCCAACTACTATCATAAATGAGATAATCCAAAACATTAAACCTAACCAAAAAGAAATATAATTTTTTGTAATGCTATTTTCTATGTACATATTTAAATAAATATAATAATTATAGAATAATCCAACTGATTAAATGTCGCCAATAAATAAAATAAAATTAAAAAAATTAAGACAAGATTTAGATAAATTAGATAATTCGTTTATCAAATTAATTAAAAAAAGAACAAATTTAGTTAAGGAGGTTTTAAAACTTAAGCAATATAAAAATGAAATTGTCGATAAAAAAAGAATTAAATCAATACTTAACCAAATTAGAAAAAAATCTATAAAAAATAATATAGATCCTAAAATAACAAATCGTATTTGGAAAAATATGATTATGTCTTATATTGACTATGAAAGAAGAAATTTTAAAAAAAAATAGTTATTTACTATGAGGCGGAAGCTTTTTTTCAACGAAAATTTCATGTTTTCTTGTTGATGGATTATATTTCTTAGCTTTTAATTTAACTTTAGCTTTTTCTCCACCAGCAGGTTTTTTAACATAATAAAAGAAAGGGCTATCTGGCTTTGCTTCAGGTACAAGCCTTACTTTAACATGAGTTTTTTTGGCCATACTATCCTAGTTTTTTAATTTCTTTTACTAAACTTGATATTTTTTTAAGTTTAGATTTTAATTTATTTTTTGGTGAATTTATAGATGTATTGCCAGTTTCGTCAAGATTAAAAGATCTTTCATTATCCAAGAATTTTTTAACTCCACTAATTGTCAAACCTTTTTCTTTTAGCAAAAACCTTATTTTTTTTAAAATTTTTACAGTTTCTTCGTCATAATATCTTCTTCTTCCAGCAAATAGTTTTGGTTTAATTTGTTTGAATTCTTTTTCCCAAAATCTAATTGTATGTGTGTTTAATTTCCCATTTTTATTATTAATTAAATCCAGTTCTTTTGCAACTTCTCCTATTGTTTTGTAGGCGGTTTCAAACTTTTTTATCATAAATTTGATTAATTTTTTTTTTTAGTTCTTTAGAAGGTTTAAAAAGGATAACATTTCTTTCTGAAATTATTTTTTTTTCCTTTGTTTTTGGATTTCTTCCTATTCTACTTTTTTTTTTACGCAGTTCAAATGTGCCAAATTTAGCAATTTTTACTTTTTTATTTTTTTTTAAACTCTGCAAAATCGTATCAAAAAAATCCTCGAGTAATGTTTCTGCAACTTTTTTTGAATATCCAATTTGCATAAAAATGGAGTTAACAATTTCTTGTTTTGTGAGATTGATTCTCATTAATTAATTTATACTATTTTTAATTTTGTCAATTAAGTTGTTTTTAACAATTTTTTCACATACAGACAACGAATTTGCAAAACCAATATAATCAGTTCCACCATGACTTTTTATTACTGGTGAGTTTAGACCAAGAAGTATAGCTCCATTATATAATCTTGGATCTAATTTTTTTTTAAACTTCTTTAAACTTCCTATTGAAATTAATGATCCTAATTTTCCAAATATAGAACTTTTTAAAGCATTTTTTAATTCACTTGATATAAAATTTGCTGTTCCTTCTGCAGTTTTTAAAGCAACATTCCCTGTAAATCCATCAGCTACAATTACATTTACATTGCCGTCCATTATATTGCTTCCTTCTATAAATCCTTTGAATTCGAAATCTTCGTTAACTATTTGATTCAACTTTTGATATGTTTCTTTTATAATTTCATTGCCCTTAACTTCTTCTGATCCAATGTTTAGCAATGCTACCTTTGGATTTTCATCAGGAAATAAAGATTTAAATAATGAAGATCCCATTATTGCAAAATCAATTAAATTTTTGTCACTACATTCTACATTTGCTCCTAGGTCTAAAACTACACTCATCCCTTTTCTGCTTGGCCATAATCCTGATAATGCAGGTTTGTCAATATTTTCAATCATTTTTAAATTTAGTTTAGCAATAACTAACAATGCTCCAGTGTTGCCTGCTGAGACGATAATGTCAGATGAATTGCTTTTAACACTTTCAATCGCTAACCACATGCTAGTATTTTTTCCTCTTTTCGCTGCAGTAAAAGCACTATCTTCACCTTTAATAGTATCTTTTGTATGTATTATCTCGTAATTATTTTTATCAATAGGTTTCTTGATTATTATTGGTTTTATCAGATCTTCATCTCCAAAAATCTTATAAAAAACATTTTTTGTTTTTTTATTATGAAGCTCAATTCCATCGATTATTTTTTGTGGTGAATTATCACCTCCCATTGCATCAACTGCAATTCTTATCATTTTATTCATTTAAAAAATTATTCTTTAGGTTCTAAAACTTGTCTACCTTTATAAAAGCCAGATTTCAAATCTAAGTGGTGGGATAAACGGTACTCACCTGATTTTTTATCTTCAATAACATTTTTAGAAGAGAATTTAATATGAGACCTTCTCTTTCCAGCTCTCGATTTTGTTGTTTTACGTTTTGGTACAGCCATAATTAAAATTTATGACTTATTACATCTTTTGTAAAATAATTAAAAGACTTTTTTGATAGATAAATTGAATATTTGTTAAAATAATCGATATAAAATGAATTTTCATATGTAACATCAAGGAATTTTGAAAAAAAATCAATTTTTTCATTTAAATTCAATTTCTCCCAAAGCTCGACTTTATCAATAATTTTATATAATAGATTTATGTATTCTTTCATTTTTTTATTTACTGTAGAATCACCATAGCCAATTTCTCTAATACTTAACTCTATTTGATAAAATATAAAATCATATAAATTTTGAAATTCAACTTTATTTGATTTATTTTTATAAATTTTTAAAAAAAAAGCAAAATGGAATAAAAAAATAATTAAACGATCAGAAAATGTTTCATTGTTTAACTTATTTTTATACAATAATTTATTTCTAGTTAATTTAATTAAATTGTTGTAAATATTAAGAAAATTTTTGTTCATATGAAATATATACTTATTATAATATTCTTATCTACATTAAGTTGTGCAAAAGATAAAGTTAGAAATAATCACGGAACATTATCCTTAGAAAAAAAATATAATAAGTTAGAAATTAAAAAAACCAACTCTAATGAAATATTGGATATTTTTGGGCCACCGTCAACTAAAAGTAATTTTGACAATAACATATGGATATATATAGAAAGAAAAAAAGCTAACCGTTCTATATTTAAACTTGGAACTCAAAAAATAGAACATAATAATATTGTTATAATAGAAATAAATAAAAGAGGATTAGTTGTTAAAAAAGATTTTTTAGATATAAATGATATGAAAGATTATAAATTTTCTGAAAACTCTACTGAAACAAGTTATAATAAAAATTCATATATTTCTGGTGTGATTAAAAGTATAAAGACAAAAATAGATGCACCAGTTAAAAGAAAAAAAACTAAATAATTTAATCTAACCTGCTATTACAGCTAATAATAGTAAAGCAACAATATTTGTAATTTTAATCATTGGGTTTACAGCTGGTCCAGCAGTATCTTTATAGGGATCACCAACCGTATCTCCGGTAACAGCAGCTTTGTGCGCCTCAGATCCTTTTCCACCAAAATTACCATCTTCAATATATTTTTTTGCATTATCCCAGGCACCTCCTCCTGCTGTCATCGATATAGCAACAAATAATCCAGTAATTATTACACCCAATAGCATAGCTCCAACCGATGATAAAGCAGCAACTTGACCTCCTATTGGTAAAATAAACAAATATAAAACAATTGGTGATAGTACAGGTAGTAATGATGGAATTATCATTTCTTTAATTGCAGCTTTCGTTAATAGATCAACCAATCTACCATAATCGGGTTTTGCTTTTCTTTTCATAATACCTGGAATTTTTTTAAACTGACGTCTAACTTCAACAACAACAGCACCTCCTGCTCTTCCTACTGCCTGCATACCCATAGAACCAAATAAGTACGGTAGCATTCCTCCAACTAATAATCCAACAACTACAAAAGGGTTTGATAGGTCAAATGATACAACTATACCTTCTAGGTTAGATCCAGCTATTTTTGAAAAATGCTTAATATCTTCGGTGTAAGCAGCAAATAAAACTAACGCACCCAAACCAGCAGAACCTATTGCATAACCTTTCGTAACAGCTTTGGTAGTATTGCCAACCGCGTCTAAAGCATCGGTAGTTTTTCTAACATTTTTAGGTAAATTTGACATCTCAGCAATTCCTCCAGCATTATCTGTTACTGGTCCATAAGCATCTAAAGCTACTACCATGCCCGCTAATGCCAGCATAGTTGTTACTGCTATTGCTATACCAAAAAGACCAGCAATATAATTTGTTAACAATATACCGCCAACAATTATTAAAGCCGGTATCGCTGTTGCTTCCATAGAAACAGCTAAACCTTGAATTACATTCGTACCATGACCTGTTGTTGATGACGAAGCAACACTTTTAACTGGTCTATAATTGGTTCCAGTATAATATTCTGTTACCCATATTAATAAACCTGTTATAACTAAACCTATTACTCCACAAATGTACAAACTCATTCCTGTAAATGATTTACTAGAAATTGTATAGGTATTATCTAAACCCAAAACATAATCTGTAATTGGATATAAAATTACTAATGAAGTTACTGCTGTAACAATAAAACCTTTATATAAAGCAGCCATAATATTTTTTGATTTACCTAATTTAACAAAAAATGTTCCAATAATAGATGTTAAAATACAGGCTCCACCGATAGACAAAGGATAGACCATCATATTAAGATCACCATGAAAAAATATTGAAGATAAAACCATTGTAGCTACTATTGTTACTGCATAAGTTTCAAATAAATCGGCTGCCATGCCAGCACAGTCTCCTACATTATCTCCTACATTATCAGCTATTACAGCTGGATTTCTTGGATCATCTTCTGGAATACCTGCTTCTACTTTACCAACTAAATCTGCTCCTACATCTGCACCTTTTGTAAAGATACCGCCGCCAAGTCTTGCAAAAATTGAAATTAATGATGCACCAAAGCCTAATGCTACTAAAGCATTTACGATTTCTCTTTCATCTATACCATAAGACAATAATAAATAATAATAAACAGCAATTGATAGAAGGGCTAAACCAGCAACCAACATACCTGTTACAGCTCCAGACTTAAATGCAATTGCAAGTCCTTGTGACAATCCCTTTCTTGATGCTTCTGCAGTTCTAACATTTGCTTGAACTGATACAAGCATGCCAACATATCCTGCTATCCCTGATAATGATGCTCCAATTAAATAACCTAATCCTACCAAAATACTAAATGAAAAACTAATTATAACTAAAACAACAACTCCTACTATTGCTATAGTCTTGTATTGTCTGTTTAGATATGCTTTAGCTCCAACTTGGATTGCAGAGGCTATTTCTTGCATCTTGTTATTTCCAGCACTAGAACTTAAAATGTTTTTACCTGTAAAAAAACCGTAAACTATTGATAATAATCCCGCTAAAATAATAAGTTGAAGTATATTTGA
Organism: uncultured Pelagibacteraceae bacterium; assembly: GCA_902560815.1. GTDB lineage: Bacteria > Pseudomonadota > Alphaproteobacteria > Pelagibacterales > Pelagibacteraceae > Pelagibacter. The sequence goes on along the minus strand of CACENP010000014.1, from coordinate 3,525 downwards.
TGCTGAAGCTTCCATAATTCCTTTAATTGTTAGTTAATTTGTAAATATTAAAAATCGGACATTACAAAAAAAGAAATAAAAGGCAATATTTAACTTATCAAAACTTATGTGAATAACCTTGAAATTTGCTCAGATTTAGAGGTTTATTGTCCAGATATATAGAATTTTTTTTATAACTGTTATTAATTTTACCAATTAATGTGAATTTTTGATTCATTCTTTCTCCAATTAATTTAATTAAGGATCGTTTTTTTTGTGGGGCTGTAAATAATATTTGATAGTCGTCTCCTTTAAATATGTATTTAGTTTTTACATTTTTACATTTTTTTAAATAAGTTTTTAAATTTTTAGAAATTGGAATTTTGTTAACATTAATATTAAATGATAATTTTTGTTTATTAATTAATTTATTCATATCAGAGATTAAACCATCTGATATATCCATAGATGTATTTGCAAATTTATGCAGTTCTTTACAAATCTTGTAAGGTAAATCTGGACAATAATATTGATTAATAAAATATTTTTTTAATTTTGAATTCATTTTAATATTGTTTTTGATTATTTTCAGGCCAACAAAACTATCACCTAAATTTCCTGTAACATATATATCATCGTTTAATTTCGCCTTATTTCTTTCAACAATTTTATTTGAAAAACCAACAGTTGTTATAGAAAATGAAACTTTATTTGAATTAGTCGTGTCTCCACCTGATAATTTTAAACTATATTTTTTTTGTTCTTGTTTTAATGATTTTGAAATGATTTTTAAATTTTTTTTTGAAAATTTATTATTGTTTCCAGAGCCAGAGATAAAATAATATACGGGTTTAACTCCTTTTGATATCAAATCAGAAATTGATGCTCTTATAACTTTTTTTATTACTAAATTGGGGTATTTAAAATTAGGAAAATGCACACCTTCATTATAAGTGTCAATGGATACTGCTAATTTTTTATTCTTATTAAAAAATATATCATCGTTTAAATCTTTTGCGCCTGGATTGTTATTAGAAATTTTCTGAAAATAATTTTTTATTAATTCAAATTCATCCATTAGAATTTCTTATTTTCTTGGATATTTTGTCCAGTAAAGCATTTAAATATTTAGTTTGTCCGTCTTCTATAAAAAAATTTGAAGCTTTTAAGTACTCGTTTATAATAATTTTTGATGATATTTTTGGTTTATATAAAAGTTCAAATATAGCACTTTTAACTATAACTTGAAAAACTTTATCTAACTTTTTTAAATCTAAATCTACATTAAGATGATTTGATATTTCATCACTAATTACATCATCTCTTTCGATAGTTCCATTAACTACATCTTTAATAAATTTTTTAAATCTATGCTTGGGAAAAGTTAAATCTTCATCCTCATTAAAATATTTTCCATAAAGTTTTTGGATTACTATTACTCTGGGATTATTTTTTGGTCTGTATTGTAAGGTCATATTATTGAGATAGTACTGAAATTACTGCTCTAGCAGCTTCTTTTCCTTTTTTTCCTCTAGCCATTGCTTGTTTTATATTTAAACAAGTAATAATACCGTTACCTATTGGTTTTTTACTTTCCACAGATAGATTCATTATTGCTTGTGTTGACGCACTTGAAATGAAATCAAAATGAGGTGTTTCACCTTTTATAACACAGCCTAAAGCTAAAAAAGCGTCGTATTTTTTTATATTTTTTGAAATAGTTATAGGAATTTCAAAGACGCCTGGAACTCTAATTACTTTTAAAGAAAAATTATTTAAATCGTTTTTCGCACTTTTTAATAATGATAAAGATATATCCTCATAATAATCAGCTAATACTATTAAAATTTTTTTCATTTAATTATTTCCTGCTTCGTAATTTTAATTCCATAACCATCAAGACCAACCACTTTTTTTCTAGATCTCGTCACTAATATCATATTTTTTATCTTTAAAGATTTAATAATCTGTGCTCCTATACCATAGTTCTTGATTAATTTATCCTTTCCTTTTTTATAAAAATCTTTGCTTTTATAATCACGTAAAGTCTGTGTAACAGATTTTAAATTAGTATCTCTTATAAATACAAGAACACAATTATTGTATTTTTTGAAATGATTTAGAGTATTGTTAAAAGAATTTGGTAAATTTTGATTTAATAAGTAATTTTGTACAACATTTGAAGATATAACTCTAACACGAGGTATTATTCCTTTTTTAATTTTTCCTTTTATAAGTGCAAAATGTTCAGAACCATCTAATAAATTTTCATAAATTCTTATTAAAAATTTTTTTCCTTTAACTTCTATATTAGATTTTTTTTTAAGTTTAATTAACTTTTCTTTTTTTAGTCGATAAGCAATAAGGTCATCGATTCTTCCAATTTTTAACCTATATTTTTTTGCAAAATTATGTAACTTGTCACCACGAGCCATAGTTCCATCATCATCCATAATTTCACAAATTACTGCTGAAGTATTTTTTTTAGCAAGCTTAGCGATATCTACTGATGCTTCTGTATGACCCGCTCTAACTAGCACTCCACCATCTTTTGAAATTATAGGAAAAACATGTCCGGGAGATACAATATCTTTTTTTAGAACATTTTTATTTGTAGCAACTTTAATTGTTCTTGATCTATCCTGTGCCGATATACCGGTTGTTACTCCTTTTTTCGCTTCTATAGAAATTGTAAATGCAGTCTGGTTTCTAGATTCATTAATTGGAGACATGTATGATAATCCTAATTTTTTTGCTTGAACACTATCCAAGGTTAAACAAATCAAACCTCTTCCGTATTTTGCCATAAAATTAATTTTTTTTGGATTAACATCTGATGAACAAAAAACTAAATCACCTTCATTTTCTCTATTCTCATCATCAACTAAAATATACATTCCACCTTTTCTTGCTATTTTAATTATAGATTCTATTGAGCTAAATTTATTATTTGTCATTAAAATATTTTTTTACATATTTTGATAAAATATCAATTTCAATATTTACTAAACTATTCTTTTTTAACTTAGATAAATTTGTCAATTTATAAGTATGGGGTATTATCCAAACTTCAAAACCATTTTTAGTAATTTTGGAAATTGTTAAAGACACTCCATTAATTAATATAGAAGCTTTTTCAATTAAACTTTTTTTTTGTTTATTGCTTGCTAAAAATTCCATTTGATACGATTTATCAATTAATTTAATTTTTTTAACTTTCGAAACATAATCCACATGCCCTTGACATATATGTCCTGATATATCTTGTCCTTTTTTAAGTGGAAGTTCCAAGTTAATCGAATCTCCCTTTGTTATTTTTTTAAATTTGCTTCTAACTAGGGTTTCATTTGATAAATAAAATTCTAAAATTTTATTTTTTTTTGATACTAAAGTTAAGCAAACACCATCGCAAGATATAGATATACCTAAATCTTTAGATTTTAATGAAAGGTTAGATTTAACAAATAAATTAATACCTTTTTTTCTTTTAAATATTTTATGTACTTTTCCTTGGTAAAATATAATTCCATTAAACATTTTAATAAT
>CACENP010000013.1 GCA_902560815.1 uncultured Pelagibacteraceae bacterium | reverse complement strand
TAGTAAAATTCATAAATGTTGACAAACAAAAAATTATTAAATCTCTATTGGATTCAAATTTAACTGGTAGAGGTGGTGCTGGTTTTCCGACTGGAATGAAATGGGACTTTTGTAGTAAAGCAAAATCAGAAAAAAAATATGTTATTTGTAATGCAGATGAAGGTGACTCTGGAGCTTATTCAGATAGATATTTACTAGAAGACCAAGCTTTAAAGGTAATATTCGGTATGATTATCTGTGGCTATGTTATTGGAAGTGATGAAGGAGTTTTATATATAAGGGGAGAATATCCTAAATCAATTGAAGCCTTAAATGCTTCAATTAATTTATTAAAAAATGAAGGCTTGCTTGGAAATAATATTCTTGGAACAAAATTTTGTTTTGATTTAAATATATGTATTGGTCAAGGAGCATATATATGTGGAGAAGAAACTGCATTGATCGCATCTATAGAAGGAAGAAGAGCTGAAGTTGATGTCAGACCTCCCTTCCCTGTTACCGAAGGATTATATAAGAAACCTACTGTTGTTAATAATGTAGAAACGCTCGCAGCAGCAACTGGAATTCTAATAAATGGATCCGAAAAATTTTCTGCCATAGGAAATAAAAAATCAGCTGGTACTAAGTTAGTTTGTCTCGACAGTTTTTTTAATAATCCAGGTGTTTATGAAATTGAAATGGGAACACCAATGAAAAAAGTTTTATATGATATAGGCGGAGGATTTAAAGAACCGATAAAAGCTTTACAAGTTGGAGGACCTTTAGGAGGAGTGATACCTATAAAAGAAGTTGAAAAATTAAACCTTGATTTTCAAGAATTTACTGCAGCTGGTTTTATGTTGGGCCATGCAAGTATAGTAAGTATACCAAAAGATTTTCCTATGGTTGATTATATTCATCATTTATTTGAATTTACTGCAGAAGAATCATGTGGAAAATGTTTTCCAGGAAGACTTGGCTCTTACAGAGGAAAAGAAATGTTTGATCAATTAAAAAATAAAACATCCAAAATCCCTCTAAAACTACTTAATGAATTATTAGTAACAATGAAAAAAGGTTGTTTATGCGCCTTATGTGGGGCAATACCTACTCCTATAATGAATATACTAAAGTATTTTGGAGATGAAATGAAAAATGATATGATAAAAGAAAATTAATGAGCTCAGAAAAAAGAAAAATTGCTTATATAGATGGAAAACCATATGAAATTGGTTCTAAACATACTTCTATTTTAAAATTTGTAAAAAGTTATCTTGGAGAAAAAAAGGTACCAACTTTATGTGATGATCCTAATCTAGCACCATATGGGGCTTGTAGAGTTTGTTCAGTTGAAGTCGCTTTAGAGAAAGACGGTCCAACAAAAGTAGTAGCTTCATGTCATACTCCTGTTGGTGAAAATCAACATATTTTTACCAATAATGAAAATTTAACAGATCTAAGAAAAAATATTGTTGAATTAGTTTTAACAGATCATCCGATGGAATGTGGAACTTGTGAAGTAAATAATAATTGTGAACTTCAGGATGTTGCTAACGACTTAGGTATATCTGATCATAGATATAATAGTCCAAAACAACACAAGGGCATTCCTAAAGATACATCTCATGATTACATGAGAATGAATCTAGATAATTGTATTAATTGTGGAAGGTGTGTAAGAGCTTGTGATGAAATTCAAGGTTCATTTGTTTTGACCATGAGCGGCAGAGGATTTGAATCTAAAATTACAACAGATAACGATATGTTGTTTGGAGACTCGTCTTGTGTATCATGTGGTGCTTGCGCTCATACATGTCCGACAGATGCAATATCAGATGTGTTTCAATCAAAATCGGTTGCCGTTGATGAAAAAGTAAGAACTACATGTTCTTATTGTGGTGTTGGTTGTAACTTAGAAGCTTCGATTAAAGACAAAAAAGTTATTGCAATAGATACTCCAAAAGAAACAGAGGTAAATGCGGGACACACATGTATTAAAGGTAGATATGCATTTGGTTTTTATGATCACCCAGATAGATTAAAAACTCCATTAATTAAAAGAAATGGCAAATTTGAAGAGGCATCATGGGATGAGGCATATGACTTTATTAAAAAAGAATTAAATAGAATTGTAAAAGCAAATGGTCCTGACGCAGTTGCTGGTATTTCTTCAGCTAGATGTACTAATGAAGAAAATTATGTTTTCCAGAAAATGATCAGAGCAGCAGTTGGAACTAATAATATTGATTGTTGTGCAAGAATTTGTCACTCGCCTACCGCTTGGGGAATGCAACAAACTTTTGGTACTGGAGCGGCAACAAATTCTACAGAAGACATTTACCATGCAGATTTATTTATGGTTATTGGTGCTAATCCAACAAATGCACATCCTGTAACAGGTGCAAAAATTAAACAACAAGTAATGAAGGGTAAAAAATTAATAGTATTAGATCCTATTACCACTGAACTTGCGAAACTTGCTGATTATCATATTAAGTTAAGACCTGGAACGAATGTGGCTGTATTAAATATGATGTTGCATTTTATCATAAAGTCAAAACTTTATGATAAAGACTTCGTCAGAGATAGAACTGAAGGTTTTGATAATTTTTTAAAAGAAATTGAAAGACAAGATATGGATCAACTAGCAAAAGTTGCGGGTGTGGATAAACAAATGGTTAAAGAGGCAGCTATTGCTTATGCTACAGCAAAAAATTCAATGGAGTTTCATGGTCTTGGAGTTACTGAACAAGAACAAGGATCAAAAACTGTAATGCTAATTGCTGATCTTGCAATGATAACTGGAAATATTGGAAGAAAAGGAGTTGGGGTTAACCCTTTAAGAGGACAAAATAATGTACAGGGTGCAGCTGATATGGGATGTCAGCCTCATCAGGGAGCAGGGTATTTTGAAGTTTCAGATAAAAAAAATCAAAATTTTTATACAGAAAAATATGGAGTAGTTCATCCAACAAAAGCTGGGTTAAAAATTCCTCAGATGTTTGATGCAGCTATCAACAAAGAAGTTAAAGCGGTTTGGATAATTGGAGAAGACATTGTGCAAACAGACCCGAATAGTGCTCATGTAGTGGATGCCATGAATTCTCTTGAGTTATTAGTAGTTCAAGAAATTTTTATGAGTGAAACTGCAAAACTTGCAACTGTAGTATTACCAGGAACAACTTTTTTAGAAAAAGATGGAACATTTACTAACACTGAAAGAAGAATTCAAAGAGTTAATAAAGCAGTTCCACCACTACCAGGAACAAAGCCAGATGGTGTTATTGTTACTGATATGATGCAAAAATTAGGATTTGACCAGCCAACTTACGATGCTGATCAAGTATTGGCAGAAATAGCGGACGTTGTGCCATTCTTTAAAGGAGTAACAAGAGAAAGGCTTGGAAAACTTGGTTTACAATGGCCTGTTCAAGAAGATGGAACTGATACGCAAATTTTACATAAAGAAACTTTTAAACTTGGTAAAGGTAGACTAAAAAGTTTTGATTTTAAGGAATCCACTGAAATTGAAACTAATCAAAAAGATTATCCACTAATTCTAACTACAAGTAGAGTTCTTCAACATTATAATGCTGCTACAATGACGAGACGTACAAGTAATATTAATATTGTTTCGGAAGATGTATTATTAATACATCCTAAAGATGCTAAGAAAAGAGATTTAAATACTGGTGATATTGGTAGACTTTATTCTGGCCGTGGTGAAGTAGCTTTAAAAGTAGAAGTGACTGATAAAGTTAAAGAAGGAATTGTTTTTACAACATTTCATTTTCCTGAACATATGGTTAACATGGTGACTGGACACGGTAAAGATGAAGAAACTATGTGTGCTGAATATAAAGTTTCATCTGTAGAAGTTCAAAAAATATCTAATCAATTTAAAACTGAAGTTAAACCAAAAGAAAACCAAGCAGAAGTAAGCTAATTTAAAATGACCATTGGTTGGCGCTTTGATAATACTTATTCAAAGTTACCTGATCCTTTTATTTCTAACATATCTCCTATTCCAGTAAAATCACCAGAATTAATAATTTTAAATGATAAATTGGGAAAACAATTAGGACTAAATTTTTCTTTAATTAGCAAAAAAGAATTATCAAATTTATTTTCAGGAAATTCACTCCCTGAAGGATCTAAATCTATTGCGCAAGCTTATGCGGGTCATCAATTTGGTCATTTTACTATGCTTGGAGATGGCCGAGCAGTTTTGATGGGTGAACATATATCAAAAAATAATGAAAGATTTGATATTCAATTTAAAGGATCAGGACAAACACCTTTTTCAAGAAATGGTGATGGTAGAGCTGCACTAGGGCCAATGTTAAGGGAATATATAATTAGTGAAGCAATGTATTCACTAAATATACCAACAACAAGAAGTTTGGCAGTAGTTAAAACTGGTGAAGATGTAGTAAGAGAAAATATATTACAAGGTGCCATACTAACCAGGGTTGCTTCTAGTCATTTAAGAGTTGGAACATTTCAATATGTTGCTATGAGAAATAACGAAAGTGAACTAAGAACTTTAGTTGATTACACAATAAATCGTCATTATCCAAATATTAAAAATTCTAAAAATAAAGCACTAGATTTATTAAAAGTTTTAATTGAACTTCAAATTAACTTGGTGGTTAATTGGATGAGAGTTGGTTTTATACATGGTGTTATGAACACAGACAACATGTCTATCTCCGGTGAAACAATTGACTATGGCCCATGTGCTTTTATGGATACTTATGATCCACAAACTGTTTTTAGTTCTATAGATGAACTAGGAAGATACGCTTATTTTAACCAACCTAGTATCACTAAATGGAACTTAGCAAGATTTGCGGAATGCTTAATACCTCTTATTGATCCAAAAAAAGATAAAGCTATTGAGATTGCTACTGAAGCAATAAATAGTTTCGACAAAATTTATGAGACTAAATGGATTAATATGATGAGGGATAAATTAGGTTTATTTGGTCAAGATCAAAAAGATCAAGTTTTAATAATAGATTTATTAACTTGGATGCACAAAAATAAAGCTGACTATACAAATACATTTTGTTTTTTAATGGATGAAAATTTTCAACACAATAAAATCTATAATGATGAAAACTTTCTTACATGGAAAGAAAGATGGAAGGAAAGATTAAAGCTGAATAATAATACGCCTGAAAAGTATTTAATTTTAATGAAGTCAGTTAATCCTTTAGTTATTCCAAGAAACCATAAAGTTGAAGAAGTATTAGAATCTGCAAATAACAATGATTTATCTCCATTAAAAAAATTAATTAATGTATTAGAAAAACCATATGAAAAAACAAAAGAAAATATTGATTATCAATCCCCTGCCCCAGTTAGCGATAAAAAATATAAAACTTTTTGTGGTACTTAATAATATTATAAAACGTAAGGTTCAGGCCTAAGCTTATTATCTAAAACTCTTTCAACAGCAAAATCACTAATATCAATTGTTTGATATGATCCAGTTGTAATTAATTCAGTTAATGCTCTGCCTATTCCTGGAGCTTGCATTAATCCTCTGCCAGTAAAACCTGATGCTAAATAAACATTTTCATATTTAGGGTGCTTACCAACAACAGCATTATTGTCTAATTTATTACAATCATAATATCCTGCCCATCCACCAGTTAATTTTAATTCCTCAAACGCAGGAATTCTTTTTGCAAGAGCTGGCCAAACTAGCTCTTCGAAATCATTCCATGCAGGCTCCAAATCTGTTGCATCAAATACAGAATGAGGTGATCCGGCTAAATATTCTTTTCCCTCTGGCCTCCAATAAACACCTGTTGTCAAATCTCCAGTTAAAGGCATTTCAGGAATATGTTTTGGGCACTTAACTCTAAATACAGTATGTTTTTGCGGAACTACTGGAATATCATCTAGCAATTCTTTTGTCCAACACCCAGCTGCTGAAATAATAGTTTTAGCTTTTATTTCTGAAATACTTTTCACTTCACCTTTAATAAACTCTGCTCCAAGTTCTATAGCCTTGCTTTTTAAAGCGCTATGAAACATAAATGGATCAATCCAACCTTCACTTTTGTTATCTGTGAAAGTTGCTGTTTCAATTCCTTCATTATTAATATATGGAAATACTTTTGTTAATTCAGAACCTTTAATATTTTTGGTTCCTGCTTCACAAGCTTTATGATTTTCTAATGCTCTGTATTGCTCTTCAGCATGCTCAGGCCCAAACATTAATAAATATCCATTTGGGACCATGCTTGCAGTAGGGTTAGGATTTTTATCCGTTTTTAGCAACTCTGGTATTTGATAAATAAATTCTCTAGCAAATTTACCAAGCAAAATATTCTCTTTTTGAAAAAATTGTCTTCTAAAACCCCCTAGAGATAATGGAAAAGAAGCATTTTTGTATGTTGGGTCTCTTTCTATAACTTTTACTTTTCTTCCTTCCTTAGATAAAAAATAAGCACTTGCTGCTCCAATTATGCCGCCTCCAATAATTACAACATCATCCATATATAAATATTATAAATTTAATTTATTCATAAATATAACTATGTAAATATGTTATAGTTTCAAATTATGAAAAAAGTAATATGGATAACTGGCGCAAGCAGTGGGATTGGTAAAGCTTTAGCATTGAAATTTGCGAATGAGAATTGGAATGTTGCAATCTCTGCTAGAAGAGAAAATATTTTAAAAGAAATATCCGAATCTCATGAAAATATTAAATCTTTTCCATTAGATGTTACTGATAAAACTAAATGTAAAGAAATATTTGAACAGATTAAAAGTCATTATGGGAATGTGGACATCTGTTTTTTTTCTACTGGAACTTGGAATCCTAGAAAAGAGAAAGATATTGATGTAGAGGAAATAGAGAATGTTTTTAAGGTTAATTTCTTTGGAACAGTTAATAGCATTAAAGCTGCAGAGGAGTACTTAAAAAATAAGAAAAGCGGTATAATTACTATTGTATCGTCAATTGCTGGATATAGAGGCTTACCTAATTCAACAGGTTATGGTCCTTCTAAATCTGCTTTAAACAATCTAGCTGAGAGCTTATATTTTGACTTTGGAAGACACAATGTAAGAGTTTGCTTGGTTTCTCCAGGTTTTATTAAAACACCAATGACAGACAAAAATGATTTTAAAATGCCATTTTTAAAAACTTCAGAATTTGCAGCTGATAAAATTTATGATGGTTTAATAAATAAAAATAATTTTGAAATACATTTTCCTAAAGAGCTTACATTAACCCTTAAGTTGTTTAGCCTTTTACCAAGTAAAATTTACTTTTATTTAGTGAGAAAACTTACAAAATTTCAAAAAAAAAATTAATCTTTAACAAAAACAACTGTAAGTTCAGCAACTTTTATACCAAACTTAGTCATTGTTGCTCTGTTAATTGCAACTTTTTCATCTTGCATGAATATCCAGTCATCAAAAGTAATTTTCAATTCTCTTCCTTTAACTGGTACTAATAAAACATACTCAAATTTAAATGCTGGTCCATATGAATAACCTTTGGCTGTTCCTACAACATCTCCTGCTGTACCTTCATAATTATGTTCGTCAATTTTATCAATTTTCCACTGTCTTGTTTGGATTTCTCCATCATTCCAAATAAACTTTTCATCTAAAATTAGTTGTTTACCATCCCATGTTCCATTAAGATCTGCAGAAAATTGTCTTGTTACTTTACCCGATCTATTTTGTAAAATACCCCAAGCTTTTACGTTGCCTGACATATACTCTTCTATAATTAATCTTGGTTTTTGATCTTTAAAATCTGTTGGTTTCATATTATTTCCTGAACAACCAGTTAATAAAATTGTTACGATTAATGCAAATATTATTTTCATTTTCTTATTTGTTGCATAGAGAGAATTGTATTAAATCTATATTTTTTGATTTAAATCCTGCTTCGCAATATGATAAATAAAATTCCCACATTTTTTTAAAATTTAAATCAAATCCTTGTTTCTTAATTAAATCCCACTTTTTGATAAACTCCTTTCTCCATATTATTAAAGTATCGGAATAGTGTTTTGAATAAGAATTATATTCATTAAATTTTAATCCATTATCGTTTGCGTATTTATACAAACTTTTTTTTGAAGGCAAAAAGCCACCAGGGAAGATATATTTTTGAATAAAGTCTTGTTTATTTTTGTATCTATCAAACAAACTATCATCGATAGTAATTGCTTGTATTCCAGCATTACCATGGGTAGAGAGATTTTTTTTAATTGTATTAAAATAGCTTTGTAAATAATTCTGACCTACAGCCTCAATCATTTCAATTGAAGCTATTGAGTCATATTTTCCTTTTAAATCTCTGTAATCTTTAATCTCTAAATTAACTTTTTCATTAAGGCCCGCTTTATATATTCTTTCTTTAGCAAATTCATATTGCTTTTTAGATATTGTAATGCAATCTAATTTAACATTGTAATTTTTGCCTAAATATTCTGCAAACCCTCCCCATCCACAACCAATCTCTAAAATTTTGCTGTTATCTCTTGGTTTTAGAAGATTAATTAATTTTTGATATTTGTTATTTTGAGCGTCTGATAAATTTTGGCTATCATTTTCAAATATTGCACTTGAATAAGTTAAAGTTTCATCAAGCCATAAGGAAAAGAAATCGTTTCCAAGATCATAGTGTTTAGCAATATTTTTTTTACTTCTTTTTTTGGTATTTTTAATAATTTTATTTTTTAAATAATTTATTGCAGAAAAATCTAAAATTCCAGAGAACTTATAAATTAATTTTATATTTTTAGCAGTAATCTCTATTAAATTTGAAAGATTATCAGTTTCAAAATAACCTTGCATGTAACTCTCTGCTAGACCAACACTACCATTTCTGATTAAATTATAATTTAAACTTGGGTGTTTAATTTTTATTCTTGCTTTAAGTTTTTCATTTATATCTCCAAATTTTAATACTTCACCATCGAAATTTGTTATTTCTAAAAAACCATGTTTTATATTATTTAATGTTTTAAAAACTATTAAATCTGAAACTTTATCTATGATCATTAATTTTCCGTACTTATATTATTTTTAATATTTAATTTTTTTTTCACAAATTTAATGCCTTTAATCCACAATTTAAATGCTTCAAAATGTATTGCGGCAATAATTTTGAAGGTCATTAATGGATGACGTAAATAAGATAAAATTAGGTTTTTATTATTTAGATCAATTCTATTTCCATCCTGAGATGCGTAAAGAAGCTTCCCTTCATCATCATATTGATCGATAATTAGTGAAATTTTGTTATCCGGCTTTAGTATCTTAAAAAAATACGTACAATTCATTTCAATAAATGGAGATACGTGAAATTTTTTTTTACATGTATTTTTAATTAAATTATCATTTTCATTTATTTTAAATATATATGTATGCTGTTCACCAAAAGTATTTTTAACTTCATATAAAATTGATATTAATTCCGATTTTTTGTTGTAAATAAAAAAAACACTCAAAGGATTAAAAACATACCCAAAAATTCTAGGATAACATAAAAGTTTAATCTTAATTTCTTCTGTATTTATTTGGTTCTCTATAAGACTTTTTATAACCCAATTTTTTAAAGAAGTACCATCTCTTGGGCCATGATCAACATCATAAAAACTAACAATATTAAATTTATTATATGAAAAAATTTTTAAAGATTTATCTAATAAATTAATCTCAGATAAATCTAATAATGTTGAAAAAACTTTATATTTAAAAAAATGAACTTTAGGCTTAAATCGCTTATGGATTACATTGCCAATATAAATTGAAGATTCTTTAATCATTAATGGTTTTCATCATTTTAATGGAAGATTTTAATCCATCTTCATGAAATCCATAACCAAAATAACTTCCACAAAATAAAATATTTTCCTTATTCTGGATTAAATTAAGTTGATTTTGATGATCTAGTGCATGTTTGTCATAATAAGGATGGGTAAAATTAACTTTTTTTAATATTTTACTTTTTGGTATTTTTGAAAAAGGATTGATAGTTAAAAAAATATTTGTGTTAATATCTAAATTTTGTAACTGGTTAAGCCAATATGTAACCGATGATTTATCATTATTATCTATATTCAAAGACGAATTCCAGGAGCACCAAGCTTTTCTATTTGTTGGCATGAAGGATTGATCTGTATGAATAATCGCTAGATTTTCCCTATATTTAAAGTTTTTTAATATTTTCAATTCATTCAATGTAGGTTTTTCAATCAATTTTAGCGCTTCATCTGCATGTGTTGCTATTACTACTTTGTCATAGTTAAAAAATTCATTTTCTCCTCCATAAAATATTTTTATACCTCGTGTATTTCTTTCAATATTATTAATTGGATAATTTTTAAAATGCTCTCCTGATATTTGATTAATTATTTTGTCTACATAAGTTTTACTCCTTTTGGCTACAGTATACCATTGAGGTCTATTTTTTAATTTAAACAATCCATGATTTTTAAAAAAATTGATAAAAAATTTCAATGGCATTTGCGAAGCTTCATAGGGTGGCATCGACCAGATCGCAGACACCATTGGTATTATATGATAATTAGTAAAATAATCAGACAACTTTATACTTTTTAAATATTCTCCTAGAGTTCTTTGATCGTTATTACCAATGTTAAGTTTTTCACAATTATTGTAAAAACTAATTATTTCAAAAAACATTTTAATAAACTTTATGTTTAATAAATTTTTTCTATTTGAAAAAATGCCGTTTAATCCTTTTCCACAATATTCAATGTTGCTATCCTTAACTGATACAGAAAACGACATATCGCTTTTTTCAATTTCAATATTATTTTCTATAAAAAAATTTATTAGGTTGGGATATGTTTTTTTATTAAAAACCATAAACCCTATATCAACTGCTACTTCTTTTTTACCTTCATATTGAATTTTAATAGTGTGGGCGTGTCCACCAAAATGGTCTTCTTTTTCAAATAAATCTACATGATGTTTATCTGATAAATAATAGGCGGCACTTAAACCTGATATCCCTGATCCAACTACTGCTATCTTCATCAATTTTTGTGGTTTTCTCCAGGTATTAAAATAAAAATTTGCTTCTTTACTAAAATATTTTTAGCACAGAAAATAATACTCTTCCAACTAATTTAATAGTTTGAGTTTCAAATAAAGTCTAATTAAATAGCTAAATTAGTGTGTTTTAGCTATTGAGGCAATTTGATCTTTAAGAGCTAATTTTTTTTTCTTTAATGCCCTTAAACTAATCCAAGAACTTGAAGTTCTATCGTTAAGTCTTGCCTTGGTTATTTTTTTAATTTGGACGTCTATTTGTTTTTTTTCTTTTGATAAGTCTTTAATTAAAGACATAATTAATTTATATCACAAATATAAAAAAATTTTAATTGTAGAAAAAATTATTTTACAATTTTAAGGTTAAAAAATTGTAATAAAACAGCTGATAAGACTATAGCACCACCTATCAAAACAACTAAAGGTGGAGTTTCATTTATAAATAACCATGCCCAAAGAGGTCCTAGTACTGCTTCAGTTAACATGATGATTCCAACTAAAGCTGAAGGAGTAGTTTTTGCTCCTATTGTTATAAATATAAAGCCTAAACCTACCTGAAAGAAGCCTGCTATAAATCCTAAAAATATGTCATGTGTAGAAATTATAATTTTAGATGAAAGTAAATACCCTATTAAAACGGCACCGATTCCTGCGATTAATTGTAATGGTATCATATCGATGCTAGGGTATTTTCTTACAGTTAGTATTAAAACTGCAAAAGAAATAGGCATAACAAATGCAGCAATATTTCCAAGCATTTGCCCTGTGGTTAATGAGCCACCAAGCATTAAAAAAATTCCACTAAAGGCAATAAATATAGAGACCAATGTAAGGATGGATATTTTTTCCTTGAGAAATATATAACCAAAAATAGCTAAAAATATTGTTTGAGTTTGTATAATAAAATTAGCATTAGCAACAGTTGTATTGTACATGGCAAAAACATATCCTGCATAACCACTAGAAAGAACTATAGCACCAAAAAGACCTGGCAAACCTATTCTGTATATTGAATTAAAAATATTTTTTTTATAACTCGAAATTAAAAAAATTAAAACAACTAGTGAAAAAAATACTGATCTCCAAAATAAAATTTGCCAAAGATTTGCTCCTTCGAATGATTTAACAATTAAACCACCAAAACTTAAGGTACATGCGCCTAAAAAAACCAAAAATGGTCCCGGTATCCTGTTTAAAAAATTCATCTTATTTGATTTAAAATATTTTTAGTTTCAATTTCATATAGTTTATAAAGATTTTCTGCTTCTTTTAATTCAATTAATTTAAATTTGATTTTTGATCTTGGAGTTAGTTGAGTTAACCTATCATAGTCAGCTGATATAACTACTGCAATTTTTGGATAACCTCCAATTGTACCATGGTCGGACAGCATAATTATTGGATTGCCATCTGTGGGCACTTGAATAACTCCTTTAATTAATCCTTCAGATTTGATATTTGTTTCAACGAAGTTTTCAATCTTTGGTCCTTCTAGTCTCATTCCCATTCTATCAGTAAGTTTTGAAACTTCAAATTCACTAGAAAAAAATATCTCTTTTGCTTTTTTTGAAAAAAAATTAAAGTTAGTCCCTTTTAAAACTCTTATATATTCAATTTTAGAATTTAAATAATTTACTTTTTTATGATCTGACAAACTTTCTTTTTTGTTAATATAAATTTTTTGTTTAGCTTCAAATTTTTCTCCATTATTTGATCCAATTTTTGCCTTGGTATTAATTGAGCAACTTTCCCAAAAATATTCACCAGTAAAACCATTTTTTATAGAAAAATATCCATAAACTGATTTATTTGTAGACATTATATCTAGTGTGTCACCATCGTTAAGTTCAAATGTTTCATAACAAATTCCTTTATCAATTTTAGAATTCTTTCTAATAATATTAAAATTTACATTTCCTGTTATTACACCACTTGCTTTTCCTGAATGGAGTTTCATCTGTGGTCCTTGATAAGCAAATTCTAATACAGCTTCATTAGGTTTGTTACCTAATAATTTATTACTAATTAAATAATTTCTTTTATCCATCGATCCACTAAAGGGAATGCCTATATGGTATTGATTACTTCTACCTAAATCTTGTAATGTAGAATGAATTCCTGGTCTTATAATTTCAAAAAAAGCCTTACTCATTAAATTTTAAATATTCATCTTTATTGATTTTATAAAATGCAACCCTGTCTCCTGGATTAATTTTTGCAGGATTTTTTTGATTAAATTTATCAAAAACTTTTATTGGGGTATTTCCTATAATGTTCCATCCCCCTGGGCTTTCAAATGTATAAATATTGCAAAACTGTTCAGTTATCCCTACAGACCCTTTTGGAACTTTTACTCTTGGCGTATCTAATCTTTGCAATCTTATTTTGGAATCTGTATCTCCTAAAAAAGGCATACCAGCAATAAAGCCTGTCATGTAACAAAAATATTCTTTTTTCAGAAAAGTTTGAATAATTTTATCTTTTTCAATTTTCAATTTCTCAGATAATCTGTTTAAATCTAATGAAAACTCATCATCTAGACAGACTGGTATTTTAACTATTTTCTCTTCATTATTTTTTATTTGAATTAATTTTAGATTTTTTATTTCTTCTTTTAATTCTTGAAATTTTATAATTGATACATCGTATGAAATAATTAATTTATTATAGGATGGTGTAATATTTGTAATACCTTTTAAATTTAATTTTTGTAAAGTTTTAAAATACGTAATAACATGTAAATTAGTTTTTCTATTAACTTCATTGCCAAAATCACAATATAAAGCTGCGTCACCAAGATTTAATATATTTTTTAGCATGTCATGTTATAATTCATAATTATTATTATGGAAATTAATATAAATTGCGATTTAGGTGAAAAATCAAAACATCACTCTAACCATAACGACCCTAAGTTATTAGACATAGTTAACTCAGCTAATGTTGCCTGTGGATATCATGCCGGCGATGATCAATCGATGAATGAAGTGGTGAAAATTTCTAAAAAAAATCAAGTAAGTATTGGTGCTCATCCTTCTTTTAATGATCCTGAAAATTTTGGAAGAAAGAGAATGAATTTACATCCTTCTGAAATAAGAAAACTAATTATTGATCAATACGTAATTTTGCAAAATATAGCCTCTAATCATGGAGAAAATGTTACTCATATTAAGCCTCATGGTGCATTAAATAATATGGCATGTGAAGATATTGAATTGGCTACAATTATTGCAAAAGCAGTTTACGAAATAGACAAAAATTTGATCTATTTAGTACCTACAGGATCTAAAATGGAATCAGCTGCAAAAAAACTAAATATGAATATTGCTTGCGAAATATTTGCAGATAGAAACTACGAAGACGATGGCAATTTAGTTTCGAGAGCGAAACCACATGCTTTAATTATAGATCCTGAAGAAGCAAAAAAACATGTTTTAACTATGGTAAAAAACCAAGCTATAAATTGTCACAGCGGGAAACAGATACCTTGTGAAATAGACTCTGTATGTATACATGGTGATAACGAAAGTTCTTTAACTACAGCAAATTCAATTAAAAAAAATCTTGTGGAAAATGGACTTGAGTTAAAACCTTTAAACATTATGAAAAAATTTATTTGAAGTATGAAAAAAATTTTTTTTTCTTTATTTATAATCTTTACATTAATTAATAGTTCATATGCGGCTGGTTCTTCTTCGGATTCAAAAACAGCATCCAATTATGATAAAGCAGTAAAATTAATTAAATTTGCAAAAAAATATGAGAAAAAAGGTAAAGTTGATAAAGCAAATAAAAGATATGAGAAAGCTCTTAAATTATTATTAAAATCTAATAAAAAAAAACCAAATAACGCTGATGTTTTAAATTACTTAGGATTTACAACAAGAAAACTTGGAGATTTTGAAAAAGGTGAAGAATACTATCTTGAAGGTTTAGCCATAGAGCCAGACCATATAGGTATAAATGAGTATCTAGGTGAGCTTTACGTTGCTACTAATAGAATAGAACTTGCAAAAGAAAGATTAGAAATCTTAAAAGGTTGTAATTGTGAGGAGTATCAGGAATTGAAAGAAATTATTGATGGTACTAAAAAATCTAAATATTAATTAATTTATAAATTTGTATGCATATTGTTGAAGCATTTGGAAGGATATTTATTTCCACACTTTTTATTGTAGAAGCTATAAAAAAATTCTTATTTAAAGAAGAAACTATTTTTTATATGGAAGAATATGGTGTTCCAGAAATTTTATTTTATCCATCGTTAATTTTCGAATTAGTTTTTCCAATATTATTAATTATTGGATATCAAACAAGAATTTCTGCAGTTGCAATTTTTATATTTACTATAGTTGTTACAGTAATTTTTCACAACGATTTTGAAAGCCAGGCTCAATTTATGGCGCTTTTAAAAAACTTATCAATAGCAGGTGGACTTTTAATAATTGCCTCTAATGAACCCAAAATTTGTACTTTGGATTATTATTTGAAAAGTAAACAATCTTAATTATTTAAATTTTGTACCATTTGCTCTGGTAGCCATAAAGCAATTTCAGGAAAAATAATTATCATTATAACTGCTAAAATCATTAATAAAAATAAAGGGAAAGCACTTCTTGCAATGTATCCCATATCTTTATTTGCCATTCCTTGCAAAACAAAAAGATTAAACCCTACTGGAGGTGTAATTTGTGCCATTTCAACTACAACTACTAGAAATATACCAAACCAAATCATATCAAATCCTGCTTGTCTAATCATAGGCTCTATTATTGCCATGGTTAAAACCACAGCAGATATTCCATCAAGGAACATTCCCAAAATAATATAAAAAATCATTAATACAAAAATTAATAAATATGGAGAAAGCTGCATGCTTTCTATCCATATAGCTAAATTTCTCGGAAGACCTGTAAAACCCATTGCTAAAGATAAAAAAGTTGAACCGGCTAAAATAAAAGCAATCATACAAGAGGTTTTTGTTGCTCCCAATAAAGATTCTTTAAAAGTTTTTAAACTCAGACTTTTTTGAAAGTAAGAAAGAATTAGAGCCCCAACAACTCCTAACGAAGCAGCTTCAGTTGCTGTTGCAAGACCAGTATATATTGAACCAATCACACCAAGTATTAAAAGTATTACAGGAAGTAATTGTTTTGATTTTTTAATTTTATCTAAAAAAGAAAATGTTTCATATGCTTTTGGCATGATTTTATCATTTATTAATGACCAAATGATTACATATGACATAAAAATTAAAGCTACCATTATTCCAGGAATAATTCCGGCTATAAATAATTTTGCAATAGATTCTTGGACTGTCACACCGTAGATAATTAAAATAATTGAAGGTGGTATCAGCAAACCTAATGTTCCTGAGCCAGCTAAACTGCCAAGTAAAATTTTTTCAGGGTACTTTCTTTTTCTAAGTTCAGGAATCGACATTTTTCCAACTGTTGCAACTGTAGCGGCTGAAGATCCTGAAATTGCTGCAAAAAGTGCACAACCTACAACATTAACATGGATTAGTCCCCCAGGTAACTTTTGCATCCATGGAGACAAACCTTTAAATAAATTTTCAGATAATTTAGTCCTGAATAGAATTTCTCCCATCCATACAAAAAGTGGTAAAGCAGTTAATGTCCATGAAGATGAGGTACCCCAAATTGTTGTTGCCATTGCATCTCCAACCGGTCTTGAGGTAAAAAGCATCATGCCTATTGCAGATACTCCAATCATGCTTATTGCAACCCAAATTCCAGTTCCTAAAAAAAATAACAAAACGGTTATAAAAAAAATTGTTAAAAAAATTTCATCCATTGGCTTTATTTAAAATTGTTAAAATAAATTTATGAAAAATGCATATAAAAAAAACGGACGAACCTATTGCTACGCTTGTTTGTGGTATCCAGATTAATATTTCATCAGCCCCTTCACTTCTCTCTTGAAATTTATAAGAAATAATAAGCATTTTAACAAAATAAAATGCTAAGTATCCTGAAAAAAAACTAGCAATAATCAAACACCAGGTTTCTAGATATTTTCTTTTTAAACCATAAATTTTTTCTAAAAAAAGCGTTATTCTTATATGGCCCCCTTCAACAAATGTGTAAGATAAAGCAAAAAATGATGATGCTGCCATACAATACCCTGAATATTCTGCTAATCCTCTTATATAAAAACCAAATATTCTTGAAGCTATTCCAATTAAAATAAAAACAGCTACCAAAATTAAAAAAAAAGCAGCAACGTGCCCAGAAAATTTATAAATATTTTTAAGATTATTATTTAGTTTAGACATATAAAAAGGCCGTTTAATTAAACGGCCTTTTTAATTATATTAATTTTATTTGTATGCGGCAAGTACACTAGCGCCTCTTGAGCCAGCTTTTGTCTTCCACTCATCAGCCATAGTAGCTCCAACTTTTTGAAAATGTTTTTCTAAAGCCGAATTCACTTTGCCAACTTTCATACCTGCATCTGCAAGAGCTTTTTTATCTGCTACATTACCTTTTTTAGATAATTCCCAACCTTTTTTTTCTGCTACTGCAGCTTCAGACATAACAAGTTTTTTAGTTGCTGAATCTAATTTGTTCCAGGCATCTTTGTTTACAATCACCATGTTTTTTGGGAACCATGCGGCAATATCATAAAAATAACCAACACCATTTTCCCAAATTTTACTATTTTTACCTGTAGTCGGTGATGTAATCATACTTTCTACTGCTCCAGTTGAAAAAGCCTGACTAATTTCAGCAGCTTCGATTTTTGTAGGCGCCATCCCTGTTAGCTCGGCAATTCTAATTGTTGCAGAATTGTATGCTCTGAACTTAAGTCCTTTAAGATCACTAACACTGTTAATAGCTTTCTTACTATACAAACCTTGTGCAGGCCAAGGTACTGCATATAAAAATACCAAACCTTTTCCATCTAAGCCTTTTACAATTTCTGGCTTTGATGCATTGTAAAGCTTCATTGCATCATCATAAGATGTTGCTAAGAAAGGTTGTGAATCTACCTCGAGTAATGGATCTTCTTTACCTAAAGCTGACATAAATCTTTCACCTATTTGAGCTTGTCCTGTTCTTACAGCTCTAAAAATTTCTCCACCTTTAAAAAGAGATCCTCCAGGATGAGTAACTATTGTTAGTTTTCCTCCGCTTTTTTCAGTTACATTTTTTGCAAATTCAGTTGCATTAGCAGAATGAAAATTCCCAGCTCCATAAGCAAGAGCCATGTCCCATTTTTCTGCAATAGCAATGTTAATTGACAAAATTAATGAAACTAAAACACTTATTAAATATTTCATGAACTTCATTTGTCCTCCATTTTTTTTTATCTTATTTCATAATGTATTAAATAATTTATCAATAAAAAAATTATACTACTTTTAATTGAATAATTTTAAATATCGAATATTATATTTCTACTTTGTTACAAGAATTACTTATATTAGCTCAAATTATTTTTATTACGATTATCTTAACAGCAGATAATGCAATAATAATTGGTGTCATTTCAGCTAATTTTATTCCAAAAAATAGAAAAAAAATAATATATTGGGGCGTAGCTGGTGCTTTAGTATTTAAGATTATATTTGCTATTTTTGCTACTCATTTATTTAAATTCTACTTTGTAAAAATACTAGGTGGTCTACTTTTAATTTGGATAGTAAATGATTTGAGAAAAGACCTCTTTGAAATTAAAAAGATAAAATCACCAACCAAAAAATCTAAAGAACCATCTTTTATACAAAGTGTTTATAAAGTTTTGTTTGCAGACATAATGATTAGCTTTGATAATGTGATTGGGGTGGTTGGTGCAGCTAAAGGCTATTTTGGATTTATGATATTTGGTCTTATCTTATCTGTTGTTCTTACTGGAGCTCTAGCTACTTATCTTGCCAGCTATATTCAAAAACATATTTGGATAGTTTATGTAGGTTTAATCTTTATTTTATTAGTAGCTGTTCAATTAATAATTGGTGGTCTTGCAGACTTAGAAATTTTAAAAATAAATGAAAATTTTTTAAAATATTTCTAATAAGAATATTTTTTTGTAGGGTACTTTTTACCTAGTACTTCTTTTTTAAATTTATTTACAGCTTTGCGAATATTTTTTTTTATATTACCAAATTTTTTAACAAATTTTATTTTTGTTTCGTTTAACCCAATTAAATCATCTAAAACTAAAACCTGTCCATCACAATGATGTGAAGAACCAATACCAATAGTTGGGATTTTCAATGATTTAGTGATTTGTTTTGCAAGTGTTGTTTCTACACATTCTAACACAATAGAAAATACACCTTTGTCTTGAAGTAACTTAGCATCATTAAAAATTTTATTTCTCTCTTTAATTTTTTTTCCTTTAAATTTAAATTTTCCTTTAACACTTTGAGGTAATATTCCCAAATGACCCATTACAGGAATTTTATTTTTAACTAAGTGATCAACTATTTTAATAATTGATGATCCACCTTCAAGTTTAACAGCATCACATTTAGTTTCTTGCATAATTTTTTTTGCATTTTTAAGTGCTTTTTTTTTATTTGGATAAGTTTTGTATGGCATATCAACAACCATTAAACTACTTTTAATACCTAATCTGGTACTTTTAGAATGTTCCAACATTTGTTCTAAGGTTACTTTTCTAGTTGTGGTGTAGTTATAAAGAACTGAACCTAATGAATCCCCTACTAATATAATATCGGTATACGGATCAATTGCTTCAGCAACATTCTTTGAATATGCTGTTATGCATATAATTTTCGATTTATTTTTTTTATTTAATATTTTTTTAATCTTAGAAATCATTCTAGTTCAATAGTACTCGGTGGTTTTGACGTTACGTCGTAGACTACTCTATTTATACCTCTTGTATTATTAATAATTTTATTTGATACAAGTTGCATAAATTTCTTATCAAAATTAAAAAAGTCAGCTGTCATACCATCTTCGGAAGTAATTGCTCTTAACAAACATATATATTCATAAGTTCTGTTATCACCCATTACTCCAACAGTTTTAACTGGCAGCAAAGCTGCATAAGCCTGCCAAATTTTATTATATAGATTATGTTTTTTTAATTCTGTTATATAAATTTGATCTGCTTCTTGAAGAATTTTTATTTTTTTATCTGTAATGATTCCTGGCATTCTTATAGCAAGTCCTGGTCCAGGAAAAGGATGTCTGAAAACAATTTCTTTTCCTAGTTTTATTTCTAAACCAAGTTTTCTAACCTCGTCTTTAAATAAATATTTTAATGGCTCTACTAATTTTAGTTTCATTTTTTTTGGCAAACCGCCAACATTATGATGTGATTTTATTTTTGAAGTTTGGCTACCAGTAACAGATTTACTTTCTATTAGATCGGGATAAAGAGTTCCTTGAGCTAAAAATTTTATTTTTTTTATTTTCTTTGCTTGTTTTTCAAAAATTTTGATAAATAAGTTTCCAATTATTTTTCTCTTTTTTTCTGGGTCAGATACGTTTTTAAGTTTGGATAAGAATATATTTTTTGCATTGACATAAATAAGATTAATTTTAAATCTTTTTTTAAAAGTATTTATTACCTGTTTTTCCTCATTTTTTCTTAGTAAGCCTGTATTAACAAATATACATACCAAATTTTTTCCTATCGCTTCTTTTAATAATTTTGCAACCACGCTGCTATCTACACCTCCTGATAAAGCACAAATTACTTTTGAATTTTTTACTTGTATTTTAACTTCATTAATTAATTTTGATTTTTGTCGCTTTGGTGACCAATTTCTTTTTAATTTACAAATAGAAAAAACAAAATTTCTTAATATTTTTTTTCCATTTTTAGTATGTGTAACTTCTGGATGAAATTGTATTCCAAATAACTTTTTATTAAAATTTTCAATCATTGCAAATTTTGAATTTTTTGTTGATGCAATAACCGAAAAATCTTTTGGGAGTTTAGAAACTTCGTCAGAGTGACTCATCCAAACATTGCATGCATTATTACTATTAAAAAAATCTCTAGTTAATAAACTTTTATTTTTTTTTTTAATCGTAGCTAAACCAAATTCTCTATATTTAGATTTTTTAACTTTTCCACCTAGATTTTGAGATAATATTTGATGTCCAAAACATATTCCTAAAATTGGAATCCCTAAATTTAAAATTCTTTTATCAAATTTTATTTTACTAGATTGATAAACATTTAATGGTCCACCTGATAAAATTAAACCTCTTACATTATTATTTAATATGTCGCTTAATTTGATTTTATTGTGACTAATTATTTTTGAATAAACCCCAAGTTCCCTAATTCTTCTTGCTATTAGTTGTGTAAATTGTGATCCATAATCTATGATTAAAATCTTAGAAAGATTTTCTTCAAGACTCATTTTTAACATCAATATTGCTTAATCTTTCGTCTATAGAATCAATCTTAGAGCATAGAGAGTTGCAAATAACTTTAAATTTCTCTCTAAGTTCTTCTACTTTTTTTATATCTGATTTTTCTAATTTAATATCTATCAACATATAGATTGCTTCTTCATTATCCGGTTCTAACAATAGTGTTGAATTTATATTTTTTTCCTTTTCGGCCTCGTTCTCTTCTTTTTCAAATATTTTTGCTAAATATAAATAAGATTCAGAATCCTTTGGATTAAAAACTATATTTCTTTGAAATAAGAACTTTGACTCTTCAATTTTTCCTTTATCGAATAAGACTTTTGCTTCTTGAAAAAAGTTTTCTTTGGCAAAAGTTTTGAAATTTATAAAAATGAAAATTATTAATAAATATTTTGTTATTTTTTGCATATATTTTATTTTAAAATCTTATCTATATTATGTACCATACTTTCATAAAAACCAGCTTTAGTAATTTTAACAAACTTTGGTTTGCTTCTTAAATCTTTTATTTTTTTTGAACCTAAGTATCCCATTGAGGATTTTAGACCCCCAATCAGTTGATAAATAATTTTTTCGACTGGTCCTTTATATTTTACCAGACCTTCTACTCCCTCGGGTACATACTTGGATGGATCTTTTTGTTTTTTTTGAAAGTATCTATCAGCTGATCCTTTATTCATTGCACCTATTGATCCCATACCTCTAAAACTTTTAAAATATTTACCATTTTTTTTTATTAATTTTCCTGGAGACTCATTTGTCCCAGCAAATAGTGACCCTATCATTACAGCGTCTGCTCCAGCTGCTAATGCTTTTGATATGTCACCTGAAAATTTAATTCCACCGTCAGCAACAAGAGTAATTTTTTTTTTACCTAAACCTTTTTTTGCAGCTAAGATTGCACTCAACTGAGGAACTCCAATACCTGCAACAAGTCTAGTGGTACAAATTGATCCAGGCCCTATGCCAACTTTAACTACATCAACACCCAATTTAGATAAAAATTTAGCCGCTTCTGTTGTGGCAATATTTCCTGCACATAAAGTAGTTTTTTTTGATTTTAATTTTTTTATTTTTTTTATTATTTCAGATACTTTTTTTGTATGTCCGTGTGCGGTATCAACTACAATTAAATCAATTTTTTCTTTTAGTAAAGCCTCAGCTCTTTTAATTTCGAGTGGACCCGCACCTACAGCAGCTCCTACTTTCAAGTTTTTAGATTTAACTTTTTTGATTTCAAATATTTGATTTTTTATATCTAAATTTCTATGAATAACTCCTATTCCTCCTAGTCTTGCAATTTGAATAGCCATGCTTGATTCAGTTACTGTGTCCATTGCAGAAGAAATTATAGGTATTTTAAGGCTTAAATTATTTGATAATTTTGTTTCTATTTTAGTATCTGAGGGAAGAATTTCTGAATATTTTGGTGTAAGCAAAACATCATCGTATGTGAGAGCTTCTTTTATGGGGTCCATGTCCTTGTATATACGATTCTTCTAAAAAAAAAAGAGTAACTAACGTAGCATGGAGCAGACTATAAAACTTTCCTTAGATTCTTTTCTGCTTGCACCAGGCTTAAAAACTTTATTTTTTTTAAATATTTTTTTGGATTCGTCAATAATTTCGTTAAATGTAGAGCCTATAAAAATTTTAGACACAAATTTTCCATTTTTTTTTAAAACTTCTTTAGAAAACCTCATGGCATCAAGGCATAATTCACTTGTTTGGATCGAATCTAGATTTTTGTTTCCTGTAGTGTTTACTGCCATATCAGAAATAACTATATCAATCTTACCTTTAAAAAAATTTAAGATTTTTTGTTTATAAATATTTTCTGTAAAATCACCAACGATTTGAAATGTATTTTCAATTTGATCAAATTTATTTAAATCTATTGATGCTAATTTAATATTTTTATAATTCTTTGATATATACTGTGACCAGCTTCCAGGGGCAGCCCCGAGATCCAAAATAGAAGCTCCATTATAAAATATATTAAATTTTTGATTTATTTCTTCAAGTTTATAAACTGCTCTTGATCTATATCCTTCTACTTTTGATTTTCTAACATAAATATCTCTTCTTTGTCTATTGATCCAATTTTTAGAAGTTTTATTTTTTTTCAATTAATTATTAAACCTTAAACTTTTAGAAATAGTTTTGTTAGATAAAGTTTTAATATCTATTTCAACACTTTTATCTATTCTCATATCTTTACCATCTTTCCATAATCCTGCGGCAAGATGTATAATTCCAATTTTGGTATTTGGTAAAAATGGTTCAACGAAAGATTGGCTTTGTTCATCATACTTTGGCAATAAATTACTAGCAATCCAATTACAATTTAGTGGAAGAAATTCTGTTTCTATTTCGTCAATATAGACGCTTATATTAATTGCTAAACCTTCCGACCCAAAAATTTTTCCTGAACTTAAAGTTTTTGTTAAATTTTTTTGCCAATTTTTCCAACAAGAAGAGTTTTCCTCTAAAGAAAAAACTCCAATATTTATGTGTGGAGCAAAAGCAAGTTTTCTAGCATTTTCAATTCCTATCTTGGAACTAATAGCATGTTTAAAATTTTGAGATTTAATAACTGCAATTTTACCAAATAACCATTTTACTTTTGACATTATTCTGTAACCTGGCCCTATTGTTTGTGTTATTCCTAATTTACCATTCTCACAAGCTTTAAAATAAAGCTCAACAGATGACCATTCTTGTACCCATGCATCGCAATCGATCCACAAATATTTTTTGTATCCAGGAAAATATTTTGGCAAAAAAGCTCTTGATACTTGACTTTTTAACCATTCTTTTTGCCCCACTTTATAACCAGGAACTTCTATATCCCATTCTGCTTTTTTAATTTGGTTAACTTTATTTGATAGAATTTTTTTTTGTTCATCTGATAATCCTGCATCAAGTATACATATATCTACTTCTTTACCTTCGGGAAATTTTAAAATTGAATCTACTAATTCATTTAATAAATCAAAATAGTTTGAATCTGCTAAAGAAACTATTGTGTTATTTTTCATCTATAAAATATCTTCGTGTTCCTCATTTGAAATATTTTGTTCTTTTAAGTTTTTACTCAATTTATTGTAATGAATAAAACTAACAGGTATCATAATAAAATAAATCAATCCTGATATTACTATCGCATTAAAAGTATAAATTAACAGTAAACCAAAATAAGAAACTACTGCAAGTAAAAGAAATATAGTCATATTTCTAGGAACAGATATTTTTTTTAGTGCATATGTGGGGGCTTTGCTTATCAATAAAATTGAAACTGTTACAAATAATATTGGAACAAAAAAATTATAATTAACATTAAAAATTTGAATATCGCTTAAACTATAAATCAATGGCATCAAAACTAGAACTCCTCCTGCTGGTGATGGAACTCCCTCAAAAAAATTATCTCTCCAAGATGGCTCTTTGCCTGAATTCACATTAAACCTTGCTAATCTTAAAGCTACACAAACAACGTAAATCAAACAAATCAACCAGCCAATCCTTCCTAGTTCATTTAGTTTCCAGAAATACATTATAAATGCGGGAGCAACTCCAAAACTAATTACATCTGTTAATGAATCTAATTCTTTTCCTACCTTTGATGTTCCTTGTATAAGTCTTGCGATTCTACCATCCAATCCATCAATAATTGCGGCTACTATTATTGCAATTATTGATAGAGTAAATTTTTCATCAAAAGCAAATTTAATTGAACTTAGACCAATACACACTCCAATAAGAGTAAACATATTTGGTAAAATTACTCTTGTCTTTTTATTGCTTACAAGCTTAAAATTTTTATTTTGTTGTTCCATTTATTATTTTTTTGCTATTAAAGTTTCTCCTGCAATAGTTTTTTGATTAACTTTTACCAATGGTTTATAATTTTCAAAATAAATATCAGCCCTACTGCCAAATCTTATCATTCCAATTCTTTCTCCCTGTTTAAGCTCTTGTCCTTCGTGAGATTCGTTAACAATTCTTCTAGCAATCAATCCAGCAATTTGAACTACAATAATATCTTCCCCAGAACTATTTTGAACTTTATAATAATTTCTTTCATTTTCTTCGCTTGCTTTATCAAGAGAAGCATTAAAAAATTTTCCAGCTTTGTAAACAATTTGTGAAATTTTTCCTGCACAAGGAGTTCTGTTTACATGGCAGTCAAACACATTCATAAAAATACTTATCTTAGTAAATTTTTTATTTTCAAGTTCAAGTTCTTTTGGTCCATCTGTTTCAAGCACTTGTAAAACTAACCCATCAGCTGGGCTTGTTAAGTAATTATCGTCATCAATTGAAACTCTATCAGGGTCCCTAAAAAAATAGTAAACCCAAATTGAAAGTACAAAACCAACAAAGCCTAGGAATCCGTGAATAAAATATAAAACAATAGTTGCAGCTATGAATATAACTAAAAATTTATATCCTTCTGTGTGCATTTTTGGAAAAATTTTGTCTAGCATATTTATTTCTTTTGATAATTTTTAGGTTAATATGTATATAAAAACTCGAAATTCAATTACTTAGATACATCTAAATATGAGCAAAATTAAGGTAAAAAACCCAATTGTTGAACTTGATGGTGACGAAATGACTAGAGTCATATGGGAGTTCATCAAAAAAAAATTAATTCTACAATATTTAGATTTGGGGATTGAATATTATGACTTAGGAATGAAAAGCAGAGATGCTACTAACGACCAAATTACAATAGATTGCGCAAAAGCAATAAAAAAAAATGGCGTAGGAATTAAATGTGCAACTATCACTCCAGATGAAGCAAGAGTAAAAGAATTTAATCTAAAAAAAATGTGGAGATCGCCTAATGGAACAATAAGAAATATTTTAGGAGGAACAGTTTTTAGAGAACCAATAATATGTAAAAATATTCCTAAATTAGTTCCAAGTTGGACTAATCCGATTTGTATAGGCAGACATGCATTTGGAGATCAGTATAGAGCTACGGATTTTAAAGTTCCAGGTAAAGGAAAATTGGAATTAAAATGGACTTCAGAAGATGGAAATGAAAAAAAAGAGTTTGAGGTATTTAATTTTCCAGGACCTGGTGTTGCACTATCAATGTATAACTTGGATCAATCAATTAAAGATTTTGCTAGAGCTTGTATGAATTATGGTCTTAATAGAAAATGGCCTGTTTATCTTTCAACAAAAAATACGATATTAAAAAATTATGACGGTCGATTTAAAGATTTATTCCAAGAAGTTTTTGATAAAGAATTTAAAGATAAATTTAAAGAAAGAGAGATAACTTATGAGCATAGGCTCATAGATGACATGGTCGCATGTGCTATGAAATGGAATGGAAACTATATTTGGGCCTGTAAAAATTATGATGGAGATGTACAATCTGATACAGTTGCACAAGGATTTGGGTCTTTGGGTCTTATGAGTAGTGTTTTAATGACACCTGATGGAAATACTATAGAAGCTGAAGCTGCACACGGAACTGTTACTAGACATTATAGGCTACACCAGCAAGGAAAAGAAACTTCAACAAACCCCATAGCATCTATATTTGCATGGGCAAGAGGTCTTTATCACAGAGGAAAAATGGATAATAACGAAGAACTTAAAAAGTTCGTAAAAACTTTAGAAAAAGTTTGTATTGAAACAGTTGAAAGTGGCTTAATGACAAAAGATTTAGCAATTCTAGTTGGACCTTCAAGCAAATATCTTACAACAAATCAATTTCTAGATGTAATTGATGGAAATCTTAAAAATAAGCTAAATTAAAGATTTAATTTTATTGATAGCATTATCAATTTTGGAGCTATCAATTCCACCTGCTTGAGCAAAATCAGACCTTCCTCCTCCGCCTTTTCCTCCAATAATTTCAGATCCAATTTTAATCAATTTAACTGCATCGTATTTTTTTGTAAGATTTTCAGTAACACCAATTGCTAATCCAATTTTTTCATCTTTAATTGCAAAAATAACTATAACACCTTCGGTTAGTTCTTTTTTTCCATTATCAACTAGTTTCCTTAAATCTTTAGGAGGTAAATCAATTACTTTTTGAAATCTAACTTTGATATTATTTATAGTTTCATCATTAATGATATTTTTTGATTTATCGCTTAAAGTTGATTTGACCAAAAGTTGCTCATAATGTCTTGATAAGTCTTTAATTAAAGTTTGATGATTATCACCAGTAATATTGGGTTTTCCTCCTAATTTAATTATTTTTTGAGATAAATCTTTAATTGTTTCTTCAATTTTCTCATTTTCAAGGTCACTAAGTTTTTCCTTTTTATTTAAATATTCTTGTAGCTGTTTATTCCTTAAAGCTTCAACTCTTCTCACTCCTGCTGCTATAGAAGATTGGCTAATAATTTTAAATTTTCCTATATCACCTGTATTTCTTACATGAGTTCCACCGCACAATTCTGTTGAAAAGTAACGGTCTTTTTCACTACCCATTGATAAAACTCTAACTTCATCTCCATATTTTTCACCAAAAAGGGCTAATGCACCGTTATCAACAGCTTCTTTTGGGGTCATAATTCTTGTTTTTACTTCAGATTTTTTTTCAACCATTGAATTTACAAAATTTTCAATTTTTTTTATTTCATCATTCGAAATGGGCTTCATATGACTAAAATCAAATCTTAATCTATCTGGTTCAACTAAGGATCCTTTTTGAGTAACGTGAGTACCAAGAACTCTTCTCAATGACTCATGTAATAAGTGAGTTGCGGAATGATAAGCTCTAACATCGTTTCTTCTATTTATATCAATTTTCATTTCAACATTATCATTCACTTTAATAGAACCTTGAGTTACTCTGCCATAATGAACAAATAAGTCTCCTAGCTGCTTTTGAACATCATGTACTTCAAATTTAAAATCTACAGAGGTAATTTCTCCGGTGTCTCCAACTTGGCCTCCAGATTCTCCATAAAAAGGTGTTTGATTTGTAATTATCATACCTTCATCATTACTGGATAAGCTTTTTACTTCTTTGTTATCTTTTAATAATGACAAAATCTTTCCTTCAGCATGATCAGTTTCATAACCTAAAAATTCTGATGGGCCTAATCTATCCTTAATTTCAAACCATATCTTATTGATTGAACTATCGCCTGACCCTTTCCAATTTTTCTTAGCAAGTTCTTTGCTTTCATTCATTAAAGTTTTAAATTTTTTATTATCTATTTTTAATGACTTATTTTTTAAAATATCTTCAGTTAAGTCTAGAGGAAATCCATAAGTATCATATAATTTAAAAGCTACCTCACCAGGTAAAACTTTATCGATTTTTGAAATTTCATCATTTAGAATTTTCATCCCTCTTTCTAATAAAACTAAAAATTTTTCTTCTTCTGTTTTTAAAGTTTCTTTAATTAAAGACTCTGCTCTTACAAGTTCGGGATAGTTTCCTGACATCTCATCCATTAACGTTTTAAAAATATTATAAAAAATTGGTTGTTTCGATCCTAGTAAATGAGAATGTCTCATCCCTCTTCTCATAATTCTTCTTAATACATAGCCTCTTCCCTCGTTTGATGGTAAGACACCTTCTGCAATTAAAAACGAACTTGCTCTCAAATGATCTGCAATTACCCTAAAACTAGAAACATTTTTTTGATCAGGTTTAACTTTAACTGCTTCTGAAATTGAATTTATTAATTTTTTAAAATGATCTGTTTCATAATTATCATGTGTGCCTTGTAGTAAAGCTGCAATTCTTTCCAAACCCATTCCTGTATCAACAGAAGGTTTTGGTAAATTTATTCTTTTTTCTTTAGAAATTTGTTCAAATTGCATAAATACTAAATT
>CACENP010000012.1 GCA_902560815.1 uncultured Pelagibacteraceae bacterium | reverse complement strand
GAAATTCTATGTCCCCAACATTTTCATCAACAAGATTAAGTTTAATTGATAGAGATATTATTTGGGTCACAGCACACATAAGAGGTGGAATGGAAAGAGGAATGAAGTGGTGGAAAGAAGGAAAACTTTTGAAGAAAAAAAACACCTTTGAAGACTATATTGCTGTAGGCAAATATTTAATTGAAAAAAAATATACTTCTAAAGGACAAATAATTGGAATGGGAGGTTCTGCTGGTGGATTATTAATGGGAGCAGTTGTTAATCAATCGCCTGAATTATTTTTAGGAATAATTATGGCAGTGCCATTTGTCGACTCACTTACCACCAATCTTGATCACTCTTTACCGTTAACTGTTGGAGAATTTGATGAATTTGGGAATGCAAAAGAAAATAAAGATCATTTTGATTATATTTATTCATATGCGCCTTATAACAATATAAAAAAAATGGATTATCCGCATATATTAATTACAACTAGTTTAAGTGATAATAGAGTTTTATTTGATGAACCAGCAAAATTCACTGCAAAATTAAGAGATTATAAAACTGATAATAATTTATTATTATTAAAAACTGAAATGAATGCTGGTCATGGAGGAAAATCTGGAAGAGATGGTGCTATAGAAGAGATTGCAATTGATTATGCATTTGCTTTAAAAATTTCAGATAAAATTTCTTGAAAATATAAAATTAATACCCATATAAGTTTTGTAAGTCGCCTAATGGGGCTTACATAAAATAACCTTGCTAACAAAGGAGGATATAATGACAAGTAAGGATCTATCTATATTCAACTCATTAAGACCTTTTTCAATTGGTTTTGACGATATGTTTGACCAATTTGAAAGTATGTTGGGAAATGGAGGTTTGAGTATGCAATCAAACTATCCACCATACAACATAAGAAAGGACGGGAAAGATAAATATGCAATAGAAGTTGCTCTTGCCGGTTTTAATAAAAAGGATGTTGAGGTTGAGTTTGAAGACAATTTATTAACTGTAAGAACAAAACAAGTTAATAAGTCTGAAGACAAAAATGAAGACGGTGAGATTATTCATAAGGGTATTTCTCAAAGACAATTTGTTAGATCATTTACAATTGCAGATGATGTAAAAGTAGGTGGTGCAGAGCTTAAAGATGGTCTTTTGACAATAGCTTGTGAAAGAATTGTGCCGGAGTATAAAAAGAAAAAACTTATCGAAATCAAATAAGTGTTAAACCTTGCTTGTGGGGAGAAATCCCCACAAGTTTTAAAATAATTTATTTTTTAAGATATATTTCTTGACTTATAAGGTAAATTTAAAACTTTAATTATTTAAATACATCCGCTAGAAGTAAATCCTACAATTGTTCCTGTAGCGTTTATTTCAAATTTTCTTTCACATGGAATTCCATATTTTTTTGTTTTATAAACCAAAATTTCATTTCCTAATTCATTTATAAAATCCTCTGTAGGAGCTCCCAGTTCCAACTTTAGTTCATTAACTTCTTTTCCAACAAACTGTCCATATCTTTCATTTTCTTTTTCTGCAACTTCGTCAGATTTTTTTTTTATTGTCTCACAACCAGATGATAACAATAAAATCGAAAATAAAATTATTACGAATCTAAATTTCATAAAAAAAATCATATCAGTGAATTGTGTCAAAAGATTAACTTTGAAGTTGTAAAAATTAGCAAATTAGTAACAAAATCAAGCTTTTTAGATGACTTACAGTAAGATTTTTCAAATCGAATCTAATATTGTACGGAAAAATGGAGGTCTAATGTTAGATAACTACTTTAACTATAAAAAACATAAGACAGATTTTAAAACAGAAGTCACTGCAGGAGTGTCGACGTTCTTGACAATGGCTTATATAATGTTTTTAAATCCTGTCATACTTGCCGACGGTGGGTTTGATTTTGGTGGTGTTTTCACAGCGACAGCTTTAGCGGCAGCTTTAGCATGTTTCATCTGTGCATTTTACGCTAAAACTTGGCCCATTGGACTTGCACCAGGAATGGGGATAAATGCATTTATCGCTTATGGTGTTTGTTTGGGAATGGGAAATACGCCAGCAGAAGCACTTGGTGCTGTTTTGGTTGCAGGTGTAGTCTTCTTAATAATTTCATTAACGCCACTAAGAGCTTGGCTAATAAACTCTATTCCAAAAAGTTTAAAACTTGGAATTGGAGCTGGTATTGGTCTTTTTCTTGCAATCATCGGTTTTCAACTTATGGGTTTAACCGCAGATGATCCTGTTGTGTTGGTAAGACTAGGTGATGTTTCTAACCCTATGTTATTGCTAGGTGCAGGTGCATTTGTTTCAATGATTGTAATGGAGAAAATGAATATTAGAGGAAATATAATAATTGGTATCCTTGTCTTTAGTGCAATAGCTTGGGTAACTGGATTAGGAAACTTCAACGGAGTTGTTTCTTCTCCGCCACCAATGACACATCTAATGACTTTTGATTTAGGTGCTGCGCTGAGCGCATCGATGGTAACAGTAATTTTTACATTATTTTTTATCGACTTTTTTGATACTGCTGGAACATTAACTAGTGTTGCAAACGTAGCTGGAAAAGTTGGTTCTGATGGAAAAATTAAAGATATCGATAAAGCAATGCTATCAGACAGTGTATCAACTGTTGCAGGAGCTGTAATGGGTACTTCTACAGTTACTTCATATGTTGAGAGTGCTGCTGGAGTAAAAGTTGGAGGAAGAACGGGAATGACTTCGCTTGTTATTGGAATTGGTTTCTTGTTATGTTTATTCTTCAGTCCGCTTGCAACATCTCTTCCAAAAGAAGTTGATGCTGCTGCTTTAATTTATATTGCAACTCTGTTTGTGAGAAATATAACAGACATTAGTTGGGACGATGCTGCAGAAGCAGGCCCTGCTGTTCTTGCTATGATAGCAATGCCATTTACTTATTCTATTTCAAATGGAATAGCTTTAGCATTTGTTTCGTATGCTGCAATTAAGATTTGTACTGGAAAATTTAATGAGACTAGTCCGGCAATATGGGTTATTGCTGCACTAAGTGTAGTTAGTTTCTTGGTAGGTTAAAAAGTTAAATAATTTTGAAATTGGGCGGCTTTAGGGTCGCCCTTTTTATTTTTGGTGTTTCTTTTTTATTTCTTCAATCCTTATTTCTTCGTAAATC
Source organism: uncultured Pelagibacteraceae bacterium (assembly GCA_902560815.1). Lineage (GTDB taxonomy): Bacteria > Pseudomonadota > Alphaproteobacteria > Pelagibacterales > Pelagibacteraceae > Pelagibacter. The sequence continues at coordinate 27,590 of CACENP010000012.1, read as the reverse complement.
TCAAATGGTTGAACTATCCAAGGATTGTCTTTTAATTTTACTGCACAAAAATCAGGTTCAAATGATGATTTTTGTTTTTTCCAAAGTGTAGCTGTTTTGATATCTTCAATTTTTCCTTTTATCGGTCCATAAGCTTTTAGCCAATCAATGCTTTTATTAAAAGTGATTCCTGTATCAGATAAATCATCACAAAGTAAAATTCTGCCTCCCATACTTGGTGCTATCGAACTCATTTCTCTAGAAAATACAATATCACCTTGTTCGTCCTCTACTCCTTTACCACTATAAGATTCAACTGCTAAGTAAGCACATTTAAGTTTAAATACTCGACTTAAGACATCTATCATTGGTGCTGCTCCACGCATAATACCAATTAATATTGTTGGCTTGTATCCGCTTTTATCTATTTGAATTGCAAGCTTTTCGACAGTTTCGTTATATTGATCCCAGCTTACAATTAATTTTTCTGACATAATTTATATAGTTTAACTTTTAAAAATTAAAATTAAAACTGCAAGTAAAATTAAGGATGCAATAGATGTTATTAAAATATACAACCTGTGAATGTTTCTTCCTCTTAAATTAAAATAATGTCTAGCTAAGACCGATATAACTGCTATCACGCATAAAATTAACCAATTATATTTATGATAAACTAGGAAACTATAGTGGCCCGACAGCATTATAAATAAAACTAAAAAAGTTGAATAATTATTATGAATAGACCTTTGTTTGGCAGATAAGGATAAACTCAGGTCAAATTTTTTATTTCTTTTACTGCTATTAATTATGTTCATTTGGTTTGGAATAATTACTGTAAATACATTTCCAAACATGTTTGTGCCTATCACCAAACCAACACTTAAAAATGCAAATTTTGCACCATACATTTGAGTAAACCCATATGATAACAACATAAGTAAAATGAAAATTATTGAAATAAATAAAACATCGTTTTTAATAAGATTTGACTTACACAAAAAATCATAAATCAACCAAGATACAACTAAAGAAAAGATAGAAAGTATTATTGCAGTTGAAGGAAGCATATTTAAAACTTTTTTATCAACCATTAATATTTCCGGTCTATAGTAGTAAATAACTGCTAGTAATAAAATTCCAGTAATAAATGTAAGATAACTTTGCCATTTAAAAATAACTAAACTTCTCAAATAATTAACTGGGGGAGAACTTTTTAATCTTGTTAATTTATAATAATAACCAGAGTGCATTAAATATCCTTCAGCATCAACATCTCTGCTAGAAATATTTTTATTTAGCTTGTTATCTAAATAATTAAATAAAAAACTATTTCCTACCCATAATATTGCAAATAGTACATGGCCCCATCTTAAAGTGAGTTCAATCCATTTCATTGAGTAGGATAAAATTTCCATTAATATTTAATTTTGTCTTCTTTATTTTCCCAAATTTTAAATGCTTCTAAAGCTTCATCTCTATGCATTTGATGCATTTTAATTTTTCTATTTTCTAAATCTTTATTAATCTCAGAATAAATAAATGAATCGTCGAAATCTATGGCCATAGCGTCTATTCTGGTGTTTGCATAAAAAACATTTTTAATTCTCGACCAATATATTGCAGATAAACACATTGGACATGGTTCACAGCTTGAATATAAATCGCATCCAGAAAGATCAAAAGTATTCAATTTTTGGCACGCATCTCTAATTGCAACAATTTCTCCATGCGCAGTTGGATCATTATTCATTGTTACTTTATTAGAGCCTTCTGCGATAATATTGTTATTTTTCACAACAACAGAGCCAAATGGACCGCCCTTAGATTTTGCACTTTCAATTGAAAGCTCAATTGCTCTCATCATAAAAATATTTTTTTGGCTCATAATTAATTTTTTTTAAGTCCTTTAATACTTAACAGTATATTTTCAGCTGTAGCTGGGGCATCTAATTTTGGTGTTTTTTTATAATTTGATACAGATGATATTGCGTCTTTAATTGCAAAAAATACGCTCATAGCAAGCATCAAAGGAGGTTCACCTGTTGTTTTTGATTTATTTACAACATCTTCAACATTTTTTCCTTCTTTATAAATTTCTACATTAAATTTTTTTGGTATATCGCTTACTGCTGGAATTTTATAAGTCGAAGGAGAAAAAGTAGTTATCTTTCCATTGTCATTCCATTTTACTTCTTCCATAGTTAACCACCCTTGACCTTGTACAAATCCTCCTTCAATCTGCCCAAGTTCAATCGCTGGATTTATTGCATTTCCTGCATCATGCAATATATCCACTCTTTCTATAATATTTTCACCTGTTAAAGTGTCGATTGTAACCTCTGACACTGCTGCTCCATAACAAAAATAATAAAATGGTCTTCCGGTAAATTTTTTTTTATTAAATTTAATTTTTGGAGTTGAGTAAAAACCTGAAGAGGAAAGTGAAACCCGATTTAAGTATGCCTCCATTACTATCTTTTTAAATTCAAAAGATCTATTTCCAAATATAATAGATTCATTTTTATATATTGGTTCTTCTTTACTGAATATCTTATATTTATCCTTAGTAAATTTTTCTAAATTTTTTTTTATCTTATTCGTAGCATTAAGTGCAGCAGCTGCATTTAAGTCAGTAGTTGAGGAAGCGGCACTTGCAGAAGTATTTGGTACCTTCGTAGTATTTGTCGATGAAATTTTTACCTTTTCATATGGCAATCCCAATGAATTTGCTACAACCTGTGCAATTTTTGTATGGGTACCCTGACCCATTTCTATACCTCCATGATTTAAATAAACGCTTCCATCAGTATAAAGATGAACCAATGCGCCTGCTTGGTTTAAATGTATTGTTGTAAAAGATATTCCAAATTTTACAGGTGTAATTGCAATTCCTTTTTTTTTTATTTTATTTTTAATATTAAATTTTTTAATCTCATTTTTTCGTTTTAAATATTTTGCATCTCGTGCTAACTTTTCAAATAGTTCATTAATTATATTATCTTGGATTTTCATACCGTAGTGGGTAGTATTTTTTTTATTTTTTTTATAAAAATTATTTTTTCTTACTTCCAAAGGATCCTTATTTAAAAATCTAGATATATTGTCTATGATATTTTCAATAGCCATCATTCCTTGATTGCCACCAAAACCTCTAAAAGCTGTAGATGTCGATGTATTTGTTTTACACAGATAATTTTCTACTTGTAAATCTGATAAAAAATATGCGTTATCTATGTGAAGTAGCGCTCTCTCATTTATTGCATACGATAAATCTGGTGACATCCCACATTTTGAAGCTAATTTTATTTTAAGTCCTTGAATTATTCCTTTGTCATTAAATCCAACTTCATAATCTGAAAAAAATTCATGTCTCTTACCAGTTAAAATAATATCATCATCTCTATCTAATCTCAGTTTAACTGGTTTTTTTGTCTTATGCGCTAGAAGTGAACATATTGCTGAAGTCATAAAATTTGTTTCTTTTCCACCAAAACCTCCGCCTATTCTTCTAACAAGAACCGTAATGGAATTACTTTTTTGATTAAGCATTTTTCCAATAAGCAGCTGGGTTTCGGATGGATGTTGAGTAGAGCTATAAACTATCATTTCATTATCTTCTTTAGGAATTACAAACGCAACCTGACCTTCTAGATAAAAATGTTCTTGACTACCTGTAGTAAAATTTCCTTTTAAAGTATGTTTTGATTTCAAAATTTTTTTTTGGGCATTTCCTTTATTAATTTTTCTTACGTCAAAAAGTAAATTTTTTTTATTTAATGAATCTTTAAGAGTTACAATTGGTTTATATTCTACATAATGTATTTTAGCTTTTAAGACTGCTTTTCTTGCTAATTCAATACTAGTTGCTGCAACTGCAAATATTGGTTGTCCAAAAAACTCAACTTTATCTTTTACAAAAATTGGGTCACCGTCAAAAACTGGCCCAACATCGTTACGGCCTGGTATATCTAAATAATTAACCACTGAAACTACACCTTTGCTATTAATTACTTCATTTAAATCAATTTTTTTTATTTTTGCATGAGCTTTTTTACTCCATCCTATTGCTCCAAAAAGAGTATCATGTGGTTCTTTTATATCGTCAGTATACTCAGCAGCGCCACTTACATGCTTATATGCACTATCATGAGGTCTTAATTCACTTATATGATTACTGCTATTTTTCATTCGTAAACTCTAAATAATTTTTTAGTTTTGGTTTCTATAAAAAATTTTATTAATAAGTTTTCAGCAACTTCCAATCTATATTGTTTTGAGGCCCTCATGTCAGAAATAGGGTTAAAATCTCTTTTTAATAAATCTTTTGCTTTTTCAAATATGTCTTCTGAAAATTTTGAATTTTTCAAAAAATTCTCACAATTCTTTGCTCTTTTTGGAATTTCTGCCATACCTCCATAGGCAATAGCTACATCATGAATTCTTTGATCTTTAATTTTAAAGTTGAAAGAAGCACAAACAGATGAGATATCATCATCAAATCTCTTTGATATTTTATAAGCTTTAAAATTATAGTTTTTATAAATAGGAATAATGATTGATTTTATAAATTCCCCTTTTTTTAATTTTGTTTTTCTATATTTGATGAAAAAGTTATTAAGTAAAATTTGCTTATTGCCTTTTTTTGTTTGAATTATTATTTTCGCATTCAAAGATAAAAGTAGAGGCAAAGTATCTCCTATTGGAGAAGCAGTGGCTATATTTCCTCCTATTGTTCCAACGTTTCTTATTTGAACAGAACCATATCTTCTTAATATATTATTAAAGTCTGGATAATATTTTAAAATAAATTTTTCAACCTGGATAAGAGGAGTTGTAGAACCAAAAATAATTTCATTATTTTTTATTTTAATAAAATTAAGCTCTTTTATATTGTTTAAATTAATAATCTTTTTTATTTCCTGTCTATCCTTAGTAACTTTTAATGATAAATCGGTACCACCACTTAAAAAATCAGAATCTGGATTTTTTTGAATTACTTTCCTTAATTCGTTTAATGTTTTAGGTGCGAAATATTTTTTATTTTTACTCTCAATAATTATGCTTTTAGAGTGAATTTTTTTTAAAAGATTTATAGTTGTTTTACTATTTTTATAGAATTCATCAGAGTAATTTTTTTTTATATTTTTTGCTGCATCAATAATGGGTCTATATCCAGTGCATCTGCATAAATTTCCAGATATTGCATCTTTGATATCATTATTATTATTTTTATTTTTTGACATTGCAAAGATGGACATAACGAAACCTGGTGTACAAAATCCACATTGAGATGCATGATATTTTACCATTGCCTCTTGAACGGGATGATAAGAACCATCTTGTGAAACTAAATTCTCAACAACTATGAGTTGTTTTCCATGTAAAGTAGGTGTGAAAGATATGCAGGAATTAATTGCCTTATATTTTATTTTTTTATTTTCTAATTCTCCTAAAACTATTGTGCAAGCGCCACATCCACCTTCTGCACATCCCTCTTTGGTACCAGTTTTTTTTAACCTATCTCTTATAAAGCTAAGTATAGTTTGGTTTGGGTCAGGATTTTCTAATTCAATTAATTTATTTTCATAAATAAATTGAACTTTATTAGTAATCACTTATGAACCTCTATAAGTAGAATAGCTCCATGGAGAAACGAGTAAGGGAACATGATAATGTTCTTTTGAATTTGAAATACCAAATCTAATAGCCACATCATCTAAAAAAGGTAATTCACCTGATTTAGTTATATTTTTAAAATAGTCTCCAATAAAAAAAACTAACTCATATTTACCTTTCAAAAAATCTTCGCCCTCAAGTAATGGTTTATCAGTTCTTCCATCTTCATTTAATGTTATCGTTTTTTTCATTTCTCTTTTATTGTTATTGAAATAATACAATTCTACTTTTATTCCAGCGCCTGGTTTGCCTGAATAAATATCTAAAACATGAGTTGTTAATTTTGTCATACGATAAAATATTTATATACAATATTGAGTAATTAATAAATAACAACTAATATAAATTTGCAAAATGATCGATATTAAAAAAATTAATAGTCTTGATAAATCTGAATTTTTATCAATTTTTGGAAATGTATTTGAAAAATCAAAATGGATAAGTGAGAAAGTATTTGATAAAAAACCATTCAAAAATTTAGAGTCTTTTGTTTCAGAAATAATTGGTATCTATGAAAATAGTGACAATAAAACTATACTAGAAATTCTAAATTTACATCCAGAACTTGCTGTCGAAAAAAAATTAACTGCAGACTCAGAAGTTGAGCAAAGTAAAGCTAACTTAAAACAGTGTACTCCTGAGGAGTTTGATGAATTTAAAAAATTGAATATAAAATATAAAAAAAAATTTAATTTTCCATTTATTATTGCTGTAAAAGGAAAAAATAAAAATAAAATTTTAAATTATTTTAGAGAAAGAATTAAAAATTCATTAGATGAAGAGTTTGTTGAGGCAAAAAAACAAGTAAAAAAAATTGCGACTTTCAGGCTAGAAGAAATTATAAAATAAATTTATTAATTTGATTTTTCTGAAATATATACAGCGACTGCTTCAATCTCTTCAGATGTAAGTATGCCTTCGTATGCCGGCATTATTCCAATACCATTTGTTACTGCCATAACTACTCTTCCAACGTCTGGCTTGATTAAGTTTAAATTTGGTCCAATCTCAGCAATCGATCCAGCATCATTTAAAGAATGACAAGTGGCACAGTTACCTTTTTCTAAAAAAATATTTTTTCCTAGATCTAATATTTCATTAGCACACAAAGTTTCAGTGAATAATATAAATATTGTTGCAAAAAAATAATTATAATATTTCATAATTTACTTAAATTTAGTAATAATTAACTCAATTATTAATCTACTAAAGATATTTTTTTGTAGCAAGTATCAATAGTGTAAATTAAATATAACTATGAAAATTTTTGACTGTTTTATGTATTTTGATGAAGAGGTTGTTCTAGATTTAAGATTAAATACTTTAGACAAATATGTTGATTATTTTGTTATTGTAGAAAGCTCTTTTACACACAGAGGTGATAAAAGAAACTTAAAATTTGATCATAAAAAATTTGATAAATTTAAAGATAAAATAATTTATTTAACCTTTGATGAAGAACCTGTTGGAATTGAAGCTATTTATGAAAATGATAATGAAGCTGAAAAATCAAGAAAATATATTCTCAATGCCGCCAAAAGAGAAAACGGACAAAGAGATTATATTTTAAATGGTTTACAAAATGCAAGGTCTGAAGATTTAATACTAATTTCTGATGTTGATGAAATCCCAAATCTTGAAGAAATAAATTTAGATAATTTGAAAGAAAAAATTTTAATGTTTCAACAAGACATGTTTTACTACAAGTTTGATTTAAAATTACCAAACATGATTTGGTCTGGAACTAAAGGTTGTAGAAAAAAAGACCTTTTAAGCCCTCAATGGTTAAGAAATATTAAGGATAAAAAATATTCTTTATTTAGATTGGATATAATTTTTTCAAAAATTAAATATAATAGTATTAAATTTATTAAAAATGGAGGTTGGCATTTTTCAAATATTAAATCTCCTAAAGAAATAGAACATAAACTAAAATCATATTTACATCATAGAGAATTTGATGAAGAGCCATTAAGCTTAGATCAAATAGATAGTATAATTAAGAATAAACAGGCAATTTATGACTTAAAAGTTGATAAGACAGTCAATAAAGTTGGGAGTGGAAGTAAACTAGTCAATTACAGTATAGACAAATTGCCAGTTTATTTAAAAGAAAATAAAGAAAATTATAAAGAATGGTTAGATTAAAATATAGAATTTAGTATTGGATAGGCTCATTATCAATTGAGCGCCACAAATACCACGTCGCAACAGAACAATAGGGTGAAAATTTTTTTCTTAAAAAATTTACATATTTAATTGGAGGAAAATACTTTTTTTTATAATTATTTGATATAGCTCTGAGCAATCCTATATCTTGAACAGGCCATATATTTTCTCTATTAAAGGTAAAGAGCAATATCATTTCAGCAGACCATCTTCCAATTTGCCTTAAAGTTGAAAGATACAAAATTGCCTCTTCATCATTCATTTTTTTTATTAGATTAGGATTAAATGATTTGCTTGAAAATTTAATTGAAAGTTCTTTAATACCTTTTGCCTTTTGCCTACTAAGTCCACATTTTTTAAGTTTTTGAATAGTAATTTTTTTTACTATTCTAGGATTAATTTTACCATTACAAGCAGCTTTAAATTTTTTAAAAACTGAGTTTGCAGCTGCAACACTTATTTGCTGACCAATTATACTTTTGCATAAAGAGTAAAAAATATCTTTTCTTGTGGTTAAAGTTTTATCTCTATACTTAAAGATTAAAGTTTTCATCACTTTGTCTTTTTTGGATAAATACTTTTTTGCTTTATTCCAATATTTAGGCGGCTTAGTCATGTCTTGGAATCGTAACTTGTTTTTTTAAAGTAATTTCTCTTCTAAAAATAATTATAGATGAGGTTATAACAAGGAAAGCACCGATCAAAGTTTTTATTGAGGGCACTTCATTCCAAATAAAATATCCAAATATTATTGCAAAAACTAAAGCTAAATATTTTAAAGGTGTTACTAATGAAACTTCTGAAAACTTATATGATTGACTCAACCATAAATTTGCTGCTCCGCCTAATACTCCAATTGACATCAATAACATTAGATCTTTTGTATCAGGCATAATCCAGCCGTAAGGTATAGTGAAAAAACTTGCTAAAGTTATAGTGGCAGAAAAATAAAGTGAAATTAACCAAACAGGTTCTGAGGTTGATAATTGTCTTATAGTAATAGCTACATAAGACATACCCAAACAAAAAATTAATGGATAAATAAAATAAATATTTAGTGATGTGAAGCCTGGCTCTGTAATGATTACTATTCCAATAAAACCAACTATGACTGCTAACCATCTAAACAATCCAACTTTTTCACTAAGTAAAAAAATTGATAAAATAGTAGTAAAAATTGGAGCAGCAAATGAAATGCTAACCACAGTTGCTAAAGGTAGGTTTCTTAATGCAGTAAATATTGCTAAAAGTGCAATTAAACCAAAAAAACATCTTAAAAAATGTAATCCTGGTCTTTTAGTATAATAAAAATTTTTAATTCTATCTCTTGGCATAATTAAAAAGTAAAGCAGCACACCAAAAAAACCCCTAAAAAATATTACTTGTCCCAATGGATATGAATCCGACCATTTTACAACTAAATCCATTATAGAAAATGCACAAACAGACATAAACATGTACAAAAAGCCTAATTGATTTTTGGAAAGCATAAGAATAACTTTAGATTAATTAAAACAATAATCAATGGAAATAGCAGTATTAGCATTAGGATGTTTTTGGGGACCAGAAATTAAATTTGGGAAACTTGAAGGAATTATAAAAACAGAAGTTGGTTACTGTGGAGGAAATAGTACCACAACAACATATGAGAAAGTTTGTTCTGGAAACACTAATCATGCTGAAGTTGTAAGGTTAGAATTTGATCCAAAAAAAATTTCATATGAAAAAATTTTACAATATTTTTTTGAGATTCATGACCCTACAACGCAGAATGCTCAAGGTCCTGATATTGGTACACAATATAGAAGTGAAATATTTTATATAAATGAAAATCAATTGAAAATTGCTCAAAAAATTATTGAAGAAAAAAATAAAAAATTTTCTGGTAAAGTTGTTACAAAATTATCAAAAATAAATAATTACTGTAAAGCTGAAGATTATCATCAAAAATATTTAGAAAAATAATTTAATTATGTCTCTAGTAAGTACAGATTGGGTTATAAAAAATATTAATAATATTAAAATAATTGACTGCTCTTGGCATATGCCAAATGAGAAGAGGGATGGGTATAAAGAATATTTGGAAGAACATATAGAAAATGCAATATTTTTTGATTTGGACAAAAATTCAGATCAAACAATAGATTTGCCACATATGCTTACAACTTCCAAAGATTGGGAAAAAATTATTTCTAAAATGGGAATACTAAAAGATGATAAAATAGTAATTTATGATAATTCGGACGTATTAAGTTCATGCAGATGTTGGTACAATTTTATATACTTTGGTCATAATGAAAAACTAGTTCACGTTTTAAATGGTGGGCTAAAAAAATGGAAGTCTGAAAATAAACCAACAACAAATATAATTACAAAAGTTAATCCAACTAAATATAATGCATTGAATAGAAAAAATTTAGTTAAAAATATAGCTCAAATTAATGAAAATATTATCAGTAAAAAATTTATAGTTATTGATGCAAGGAGCAAAGAAAGGTTTGAAGGCAAAGCAAAGGAGCCACGAAAAGGTTTAAGAAGTGGATCAATTCCAAAATCTATGTGTTTGCCTTTTAGAAATTTAATTAATGATGATAATACATTTAAAAATGAGAATGAAATTTTAAATATATTTAAAAATATTTTAGGAGAGGAAATAACAACAAATATTGTATTTTCTTGTGGTTCTGGGGTAACTGCTTCTGTTTTGGCACTTGCATATTCTTTAATAAATAATAAATATATGCCAACTATATACGATGGTTCTTGGGCAGAATACGGAAAAATTAAAATATGAAAAGATCAACAAAAGTAATTTCAATAATAATTGTCTTCTTTTTAATTATAGCTTCAGTAATTATTGCAAGAACTATGATTGGAAAACATTTTCAAAAAAAATTTGGTAAAAGACCTCCCCCAGGAATTATAGTAACACAAGTAGAAAAAAAAGAATTTTCAGAAAAAATTGAAACATTTGGAACTGCGGTATCAAATAAAACAAAATCTTTCAGAATAAAAAAAGAGGATTTAATTGGAGATTTAAATCTTAATAATTATGTAAAAAAAGGTGATGTAATTGTTAAGTTAAAAAGTGGAAATATTTTAGCCCCCTTTAATGGTGTTTTGGGATACACCGGTTTAACTGATGATATATTTGTTTCTGATAGTACATTTATTATAACTTTGGATGATAATTCAATTATATATTCTGATATTAAAATTCCTGAAAATTATTCTTCTGTTATTAAAAAAGGTCTGCCTATAGAAGTAAAAGTTTCTAGCTATAAAAATAAAATTTTTTTTGGAGAAGTTGATTTTATATCTAGTAGAATAAATGCTGAAACCAGGAGTTTATTAACAAGAGTTAAAATACCTAATACAAATCTAGAATTAATATCAGGTTCTTTACTTGAGGTAAGCGTAAAATTTAATTTGAGAAATTCTCTTAGTATACCAGATACTAGTGTAATGATGGAAGGTGAAAAATCTTACGTCTATAAAGTATCAAAAGATAACGTTGTAAATAAAACTGAAATAAAAATTGGAATAAGACAAGAAAGTAATATTGAAGTTTTATCTGGATTAAACATTGGAGATATAATTGTTGCTGAGGGATTAAAAAAGTTTACCCAAGAAGTAAAATTAAACCTATTGAAAAAGGATCAAAAAATAGTGAGTCTGATTGGAAGAAAAAAACTTAATTAAATGTTCATAACTGAATTAAGCATTAGAAGACCTGTTGTTTCATGGGTAATGTCTTTAATTTTAATTGTATTTGGACTTTTTGTTTTTTGGAAATTACCAGTAAGAGAACTTCCATCTGGTCTTCAGCCTCCAGTAGTACAGGTACAAGTTGATTATGCATCTGCTTCTGCTCCTATAATTGATCAAGAAGTAACGCAGGTTTTAGAAGATGTGATTGGTGGCGCAGAAGGAATTAAAAATATTGATTCTAAATCTTCAAATGGAAGAAGCACCATAAAAGTTGAATTTGAAACAAGTATTGATTTAGATAATGCAGCTAATGATATAAGAGAAAGAGTTGCAAGAGTTGTTGATAACTTGCCTTCTGAGTCAGATCCACCACAAATACTTAAGCAGGCAGCAGGTTTTACCACAACAATGTGGTTAGCACTTTCATCTTCTACTTGGAGCGATTTAGAACTTGGTGATTATGCCGAAAGATATTTAGTAGATACTTTTTCAAGTGTAAAGAATGTAGGTAGAATTTTGGTTGGTGGACTTAGAGAGTTAAGTATTAGAGTGTGGGTAGATCCTATTAAATTAGCGGCAAATGATTTAACTGTTCAGGAAGTTGAAAGAGCTCTGCGAGGTGAAAATATTAGATTGCCAGCAGGTACGCTTGAGGCAAATAATATCGATTTAACCTTAAATCTAGATAAATCCTATAATAGCATAGAATCAATCAAACAACTTCCAATTAAAAAAACTAATAAAAAAGTCGTAGTATTGTCTGATATTGCAAACATAGAGTTTGGTCCAGTTTCAGAAAAAACTTTATTTAAAGCACAAAGAAAAGACCAATTAAATTTAAAGACTGTTGGTATTGGAATTTATGCTAGAAGCGGAGCTTCAACTGTAGAACTTTCTAAAGAAATTAAGAAAAAAATAGCAGAGGTAAATAAATCCTTGCCTGAAGGGCTAGAGCTAGAAGTGGCATTTAATAGAGCTACTTATATTGGAGCGGCAATTAATGAGGTATACAAAACTCTTATAATTGCTTTTGTTTTAGTTGTAATAATTATTTACTTATTTTTAGGAAATTTAAAAGCTGTAATTGTTCCGGCAATAGCTTTGCCTGTTAGTTTAATAGCTTCGTTTCTTGGGATTTACATATTTGGACTATCGATAAATATTTTTGTCCTTTTAAGTTTTATATTGGCGATTGGTATAATAACTGATGACTCTGTAATTATGACAGATGCTATTTACAGAAGAATAGAGAGTGGAGAAAATCCTCTTGTTGCAGCATATAAAGGATCTAAACAAATTACATTTGCAATAATCGCTACTACATTAATTCTTATTGCTGTTTTCTTGCCATTAATATTTATTGAAGGTATTTCTGGAACTCTATTTAGAGAAACTGCGATAGCTTTATCGTTTTCTATTGTTGTATCATCTTTTGTTGCTTTAACTTTATCTCCAATGCTTGGAAGTAAATTTTTAAGTAAGAAAAATAATAAAAATTTTATAATACGAAAATTTGAAAAATTTTTCTTAGGTTTTTCAAAATTTTATCAGGAAACACTAGAGGTGTTAATTAAAAAAACAAAAACTACATCTATTTTTATTATATTTATAATTATAGCTTCAGTTTTGTTATTTAATTTTTCAAAAAAAGAATTATTACCAATGGAGGATAGAGGAGCTTATCTAGTCATTGGTTTCACTGACGAAGGAAGTTCTTTTGAGTACACACAAGAAAAAGCTCAAGTTATTGAAAAAAGACTCATTCCATTATTGCAAGCTGAAGATAGTCCTTATTCACGTTTTATTATGAGAGTTCCTGGTTTCGGAAGTTCAGCTACTTCATATAATAGTTTTATAATTATTGCTTTACTAGATCATTGGAAAAATAGAAAACAAGATTCTCAAACAGTCATGAGGCAAGCTATCGGTAAAATCGTTACAGTACCCCAAGCTGTAGCTTTTCCAATATCTCCTCAATCAATAAGAGTTTCTAGTTATAATAAACCCGTTCAAATGGTTATTTATGGAAGCACTTATGAAGAATTAGAAAGTATTCAAAATGAAGTAATTAGAAAATTAAGAGGAAATAGAAATTTATCAAGAATAGAGTCGGACTATTCTAGAAATAAACCTGAAGTAAAACTTATAATTAATAAAAATAAAGCAAAAGATTTGGGCGTTTCTACTGAAACAGTTGGTAAAAGTTTAGAAACACTTTATGGAGGTAAAAGAGTTACAACATTTAATAGATTGGGAAAGGAATATCCAATAATATTACAGCAATATTTATCAGATAGAAGAAATAAAGAAGGAATTTCAAAAATTTTTGTAAGATCAGATACAACAGGAAAACTAATATCATTAACCAACCTAGTAAATTTTGTTGAAGAAGGGACAGCAAAAGAATTGTCTAGATATAACAGACAAAGAGCTGTCACTATTTCAGCTAATATTTCAGAAAATTATACTCTTTCAGAAGCAATTAAATTCTTAGAAAGTATTATGACTGAAGTTTCTCCTAAAAGTCAAATTACTTGGAAAGGTAAGTCAGAGGAAATCAAAGAAACAAGCAATGAACTTTTTATAATATTTGCTTTAGCACTATTAACGGCATACCTTGTTATGGCAGCAACATTTAACTCATTTATCCATCCATTTATAATTATTCTGACTGTTCCTTTGGCAATTTTTGGTGGATTGGTTTTTATTTTATTTCTAAATAGTTCAATAAATATCTTTTCACAAATTGCATTGGTTATACTTATTGGTATATCAACTAAAAACAGTATTTTAATAGTTGATTATGCTAATCAAATTAGAACAACTGGAAAAAATATTGAAACAGCAGTTAAAGAAGCTTGTAGTATAAGATTCAGACCAATTATCATGACCTCTCTAAGTACTATGATCGCAATGATGCCTTTAGTAATTGGAAATATTGGTCCTGGAGCTGGTGAAGGTTCTAGATTAGCGGTTGGTTCAACAATTTTAGGTGGAATGATAATTTCTACATTCTTCACGCTTTATGTAACTCCAACAATGTACTTATCTTTAGCAAGAAACACTAAAAGAATAGATGCTATAGATATAGAATTAAAAAAAGAGCTTCGTTAAAATATAATATATTTATTAGTACTTAATACTTTTTGGCATTTTGAAAGTTGATTTTTATATTTTGAAGATTGTTTTTCTACTTTTTTTGCAATTAATATAACTTTATTATTACTTTTATAATTTTTGTAATTTCCCCAACCTTCATGATATGCAATATATTGTCTAAAAACATCTTTTTTTGATATTTTTAATATTTGTGAAGTTTTATTTGTATACCAGCCAATAAAATCAACACTATCTTTAAATCTTGCTCTGGTAGCTAATGGCTTATTATTTTCTTTTTTGTATTGCTCCCAAGTGCCCTTGACTGCTTGAGAATAGCCGAATGAACTAGAGGGTCTTTTATAAGGAATAACTTTAAATAATTTTAATCTTTTCGGTTTTGCAAGCCAATCAAAATCGGACTCCATTTTTATAAATGCCAATTGTAAATGAACAGGTGTTCCCCATTTTTTTTCTGTTTTTTTAACATGCTTATACCAAAAATATCTTTCAGAAAATATTGAACAGCCATCAGTAGTATTTTTAGGGATAGATGAACAAGCAGAAATTAAAAAAAAAAATAATATAAATATTAATTTTTTATTAAGTATCACTGATAGACTAAATGAATTCAGCTTTAGCTTTTTCATTAAGCTCATTCATTTTATTTCTAATATCTTCGTCAGGCATGTTATGATTCTTTAAATCTTCTTTTATTTTCCTAAAAACATCTTCGTCTCCTGCCTCAGCAAAATCAGCTTTAATTACAGATAGAATATATTCTTTTTCTTTTTCCTCATCATAACCAAGAATTTTAGAGGCCCATTGCCCAATATACTTATTTCTTCTAGCGCTTACTTTAAATTGAAGTTCTTGATCATGTGCAAACTTTTTTTCAAAACCTTTTTTTCTTTCATCAAATGAACTCATTTTTTTCTCCAAAAATTAAATAAAATTAATATAAAAATAGGTACTAAAACTCCAACAATATTACCAAATAAGTCAGAAAATTGAAATGATCTGTTTGGTATAAATAAATGTAATAATTCAAGACTTATGGAACTTAAAATTAAATAAAAAATAATTATTTTTAAGTTCTTAAGGTAGCTTATTAAGCCCAATGAAGACAATAAGAGAAAAGCATATACATGATTTGATGATAGTGCAAAAAAATCAGCTGATATTTGTGGTTGCTTCAAAATATCTTTATAAATTAAAAAACCCAATAAACTACCTGGATAAATATATAAAAATACAAATATAATGTTTAAAAGATGAAATATTATTTTTATCATTTGTTAATTTATCTTATAATTAAATTTAAACTATGAGTCATTTAATTTTAGTAAGACATGGTCAAAGTGAGTGGAATTTGCAAAAAAAATTTACAGGATGGGTAGATGTTGAATTAGCACCAAATGGAAAATTAGAAGCTTGTAAATCTGGTGAACTTATTAAAGAACTTAATTTAAATTTAGATTATTTTTTTTGCTCTTACCAAAAAAGAGCAATTGAAACTCTAAGTTTAATTTTAAATACTTTAAGAATTAAAAATGATAAAGTTATTAAAGCCTGGGAGCTTAATGAAAGACATTATGGTGCTTTAACTGGTCTTAATAAAGATGAAATGAAAAAAAATTTAGGAGAAGATAAAGTTTTAAAATTCAGGAGATCCTGGGATATTAGACCAGAACCATTAAGCAAAAATAACCCTTACCATCCTATTAATATTGAAATTTATAAAAATATACCAAAAGATAAAATTCCTGACACTGAATCTTTAAAGGACACTTATGAAAGAGTAATTCCTTATTTTGAGAAAAATATCTCAGATAAGCTAAATAAAAATGTAATTATTGCAGCTCATGGAAATTCGATTAGAGCTTTATGTAAACATTTATTTAATATAGATAATGAAAAAATTTCAAAACTAGAAATTCCAACTGGAAATCCTTTGTTAATTAAATTTGATAATAATAAAAAAGTTAAAGAAGCTTCATATTTAGATAAAAAAAGATCTAATGATTTAATTATTTTTAACTAATTTATTATATATCTCCATATCAGTTAAATGAATAAAATGCTCTTTAGTTTCAAATCCATGCAAAATTTTATTTTTTATTGCATGATCCCAAATCTTAGAAACTGAAAATGGAATAACCTTTTCATTTTTAAATAAACTTTTATTAATAATTTGCAGGCCTGTATATATAAAGTTATTTTCTTTATTTTTTAATAGTAGTTGATCACTTAATGAAAAATCACCTCTCATTCTTTTATCAAAGCTATTTTCTTTATTAACTATCATTAATAAATTTTTTACTTTTTTTTCAAAATAGTAGCTAATCATATTTAATGTTGTTTCCAAATAATTATCACCCCATAAAGTATCTGGATTTAAAACAATAAAATCATCTTCATCTGAACTATTAATTATATTTAAAATACCGCCACCTGTATCTAGAATTTCATTGCCATCATTAAAAACTTGAATATTTAAGTTTGATTTATAATTTAAAATAAAACTTTGAATCTGATCATGAAGATAGAAAGTATTAATTTTTATATTTTTTACCCCTAATTTTTTTAAAAAATTTATTGAATTTTCTAATAAAGTTATTTCATTAATTTCAATTAAAGGTTTTGGAGTTTTTAAAGTTATTGGATTTAAACGTTTTCCATAACCTGCGCATAAAATTAATGCAGTACTAATTCTCATATTTATTTCTTTTTTTTTTTGAAAAATATTTATCTAAAATAGTTTTAAGTTCTATAAATTTTTTATTTTTTTCTGTTCTTTGTTCAATTAATTTCCATGCATAAGGTATTAATTTTAAATAATTATTCTTGTTGTCTCTAATTGATAATCTAGTAAAAATTCCAATTATTTTTAAGTTTCTTAAAACTGATAAAATTTCAAAATCATTTTTAAAGTTCTCAATGTTCATTTTTTTCTTTGCTTTAATGTATTCTTCAAAAATATCTTGTTTAAACCTTGTAGTAGTTTTGAGTCTCACATCATCTATTAGTGAGGCAAGATCATAAGCCATATTTCCAAAAATCGCGTCTTGACTATCTATAATACATATTTTTTTATTTTTAATCATTAAATTTGAAACATGAAAATCTCTATGAACAAATGTCTTGTTATCAAATTTAATTTTATTAATTAAACTCTTTAAAACTAAAATTAATTTTTTTTTTAGTAAAGTTTGATTTTTTTTTTTTATTTTTTTTGGAATGTACCAATCTAAAAATAACTTAGCTTCATCCAAAAGAATTTTTTTTGAATATTTTGGCACTTTGTATGTAGAACCTAGAAATGTTTTTATTCTTTTTGTTTTTATTTTTTGTATAGTATTTAATAATTTAATAATTTTTTTATAATAAATTATTTTACTTTTATTATTTTTTTTTAATTTTTGATAAACAGTTGTATTTCCAAAATCTTCAATTTGAATATATTTTAATTTATAATTTTCTTTAATTAATTTTGGTGCCCTAATTTTGTTTTTAATAAAAATCTTATTAACAGCATCATAAATTAACAGATTTTTTTTAGTATCTTTTTTACTAAGCACAACAATATTATTTTTATGTCTGTAAAATTTTCTAAAGGAAGCATCCCCAGATAAAATTTTTAGTTTATTTAAATTCATTTATTATTTCTTTTCTATGCTCTGAAAAGATTTCTAAGTTTCTTCTTTTAAAATCATCTTCATAAGTAAAATATAATTTAATTATTTTCTCTGGTTTATCAAAAATTATTTCTGGCCATTCAACCAAGGTAACTTTTTCTGAATTATCTTCAAATATACCAATGTTAAAGAGCTCTTTTGGATCTTTAATTTTAAATAAATCATAGTGATTTATAGTAATTTCACCAATTTTATATTCATTTACAATGTTAAAAGTTGGACTTGGAATTTCCGTTTGTTTGATTCTTTTTTTACTTTGTAAATTATTAATTAAATATTTAATAAATGTTGTTTTGCCCACTCCTATCTCACCATAGAAATAAATGATATCTCCTTTTCTAATTAAATTTGAAAATCTTTTAGATATAGATTCTGTTTTTTTTTCTAAACTGATATCGATTTTGCTACTTTTAGTAGCGATAAGCATCTGGTTTGTAAGGTCCATCAGGTGTTACACTAATATAGTCTGCCTGGTCTTTAGACATTTTTGTAAGTTTTGCACCTACTTTTTCCAAGTGTAATCTAGCTACTTTTTCATCAAGATGTTTTGGTAGAACGTAAACTTTCTTTTCGTACTTATCTGAATTATTCCATAGTTCTATCTGAGCAGTTACCTGGTTGGTAAATGAAGCGCTCATTACAAAACTTGGATGTCCAGTAGCACATCCTAAGTTAACTAGTCTTCCTTCTGCAAGCAATATTATTCTTTTTTTACTTGGCAAAGTTATTTCGTGAACTTGTGGTTTAATTTCGTCCCATTTATAATTTTTTAATGCTTCAACTTGAATTTCATTATCGAAGTGTCCAATATTACAAAGTATAGCTCTATCTTTCATATCTCTCATATGATCAGCAGTTACTATGTCTTTGTTTCCTGTGGCTGTAACAACAATGTCCGCCTCTTTAATCATTTCGTCCATTAGTACAACTTCATAACCTTCCATTGCAGCTTGTAGAGCACATATTGGATCAGTTTCTGTAACCATAACTCTTGCTCCACTTTGTCTTAAAGATGCAGCACTTCCTTTTCCCACATCACCAAATCCAGCAACAATTGCAACTTTTCCTGACATCATTACATCTGTGGCTCTTTTTATTCCATCAACTAAACTTTCTCTACAACCATATAGATTATCAAATTTAGACTTTGTTACAGAATCATTTACATTAATTGCTGGAACTAACAATGTTCCCTGTGCTTCCATCTTTTTCAACGCTAATACTCCTGTTGTTGTTTCCTCTGACAATCCTTTGATATCTTTTAATAAATCTTTGTAATCTTTATGCATAAGTGCGGTTAAATCACCACCGTCATCAAGGATCATATTTGGTTTCCAGTCTTTTTTTCCCTCAATTGTTTGTTTTACACACCACCAATATTCCTCTTCGGTTTCACCTTTCCATGCAAAAACCGGTATTCCTACCTTAGCAATAGCTGCTGCTGCATGATCCTGTGTTGAAAAAATATTACATGAAGACCATCTCACTTCTGCTCCTAAATCTACAAGAGTTTCAATAAGAACTGCGGTTTGAATAGTCATATGAAGACAACCTAAAATTCTCGCACCTTTTAGAGGACTTTTTCCTTTATACTCTTTTCTTAATGCCATTAGTCCAGGCATTTCAGTTTCTGCTAGGGAGATTTCTTTTCTTCCAAATTCCGCTTGGGATATATCTTTAACTTTATAATCACTCATGAAGAACGCCTTTTAACAACTTTATAAAATTTTATCAACTAATAATGATTAAACTTTTGGAAAAATTATTTCAATTATTGCGCCTTTTTGACCCATATTATTTGAGGCGGAAATTTTACCATTATGTAACTCAACTAGATTTTTAACGATATTTAATCCTAATCCCGAATGTTCACCAAATTTATTTGGTCGATTGCTATAAAATCTTTTAAAAATTTTGCTTGTATCATTTTCTTTAAAGCCTTCCCCTTCATCAATAACACTTAAAATGACATTTTTTTCTTTTTTATCTTTTGAAAGTACAACTTTGATTATTTGATTTTCTCTACTAAAAGAAATTGAATTATCAAGTAAATTTGCAATTATTTGTTCGATTCTATTTTCTATTCCTAAAATATTATAATTAATTGATCCGTTCGAATTTAATTGAATTTTAATTCCATTTTTTGAATTATGAATACTATTAAAATCATCTACTACTGATGTTGCTATTAATTTTAAATCAATTTTTTTCATTTGTTCGTTTGTTATTGCAACTTCATCTTTAAGCATTTGAGAATAGTCAGTTATTAGTCTTTCAATTCTTTCTACATCATGTAACAGTATATCTACCAATTTCTTTCTTTGAACTTTATCCGTAGTTTCAGAAATTATTTCAGATGCACTTTTTAAAGAGGCTAAAGGATTTCTAATTTCATGCACTAAATCTGTTGAAAAATTCTCTGCAGCATTAATCCTATTATTTAATTCATTTGTCATTTCATCCAAAGAATTAGAAAGAATTCCTATTTCATCATTTCTATTTTTTACAGTTTGAATATCTATTTTTTGTTTATTTTTTTCTTTAATTGATTTAGTAAAATTAACTAATGTTTTAATTGGCTTTAAAAAATATTTATTTAAAACTAACGAAAAAATTAAAATCACAATTGCAACTACTAGAGCAGTTCTAAAAACGAATATTTTTCTCTCATTTATAGCACTTCTAATATCGTTTGCTTTTTCACTAATGGCTAAGTAACCAACATTATTTTCACCATCATTAATATTTTTAATTGTAATTAATAAAAATTGATTATAATTTTCTTGAGTAAAAGTATATGGTTTGCCAAAATCAGATGATTTAGAATAATCTATAATTATTTCAGAAAAAGATTTAAGTTTATTTTTATTTTTTTGAATAATTTTTTTTTTTTCTGATTTGTTATCTTTGTCTTGAATGTTCATTTCAATAATATCTAATCTTTGACTAAATGATCTTGGATCTAAATCTAGCGTATCAGTATCACCTATCAATTCGAATTTATTATCAAATATCATAACTCGATCTAGATTCTGAAAAAGAAATCTTGTTGAAAATAAAAATTTTCTTATATCATCTTCGTTGAATTGAATTTTTAATCTTCTTATATGATCAATTGTATTATTAATAATATTAATATGGTTTGATGTTTTTTTATTAATTAAATTTGGCTGTATTCCTTTTAGATAAACTACTGTTAAACTTCCAAAAATTACAAAAATAATAAGGTTAATAAATAAGAATTTTTTAAGTATAGAAATATTTTTTATAAAACTGCTTAACATTAATTTACATTCCAGCGATAGCCACTTCCATATCTAGTCTCTATAGCAGAAAAATTATTATCAACTTTTTTAAATTTTTTTCTAATTCTTTTTACATGACTATCTATTGTCCTATCTTCAATATCAGTATCTTCTCTGTAAGCGATATCCATCAATTGTGATCTTTCCTTAATAATGCCTGGTCTTTTTGCAAGTTCTTGAACAATTAAAAATTCAGTTGTTGTAAGTTTATCAGGTAATTGTTTTCCATCCCACTCACATTCTAGTTGCGAAGGATCTAAGCGTAATTTTCCATGACTGATTACATTTTTTATTTCCTCTATGTTGCTTGCATTCTTTTTTCTTAGCTGTACTCTTATTCTTTCAATTAGTACTTTTATTGAAAATCCCCCAGATTTTTTTATAAAATCATCTGCACCTAATTTTAATCCTAACAACTCATCTATTTCATCATCTTTTGATGTTAAAAAAATTACAGGTAAAGAAGTTTTTTTTCTTAATTTTTTTAGTAATTCTTCACCATCCATTTTCGGCATTTTTATATCAATAACTGCTAAATCAGGAGGTGTTCTTGCAAGGCCTATTAGAGCACTTTCTCCGTCCAAATAAGTTTGAATTTTAAAACCTTCTTTTTCCAGAGCAATACTTAAGCTGGTTAGTATATTTCTATCATCATCAATTAATGCAATTGTTTCTTTCATAATTTAGTTAAAAATACTAAATTGTTCTAATTTGGGCAATACTTCAAGATTAATGAAGATCTCCCCAATTATTACCAACATTAATGTCTACTAGCAATGGTATTGAGAAAGAGTGTAGATCGCTATTTTTCACACTAGACATTTGTTCTTGAATAATTTTTGAGTATTTATCAATATATTCTTTTTTAACTTCAAATATTAACTCGTCATGAATTTGTAATAGTATTTTACAATTTGACTCCTTAATTTCTTCTAATTTTTGACTAATCCTAATCATGGCCATTCTCATTATTTCAGAAGCTGAACCTTGTATTGGAGCATTAATCGCAGCTCTCTCCTGAAAGTTTCTTGTATTAAAATTTTTATCATTAATTCCAGTTATATGAGTTCTTCTTCCAAAAATATTATTTACATAACCACTCTTTCTACAAAATTTGATTGTGGACTCCATGTAGTCTTTAATTTCTGGAAATTTTAAGAAATAAGAATTTAAAAATTCTGCAGCCTCAATATTAGAAACACCAATTTGTTTTGCTAATCCATACTGTGAAATACCATAAATTATTCCAAAATTTATAGCTTTTGCTTTTCTTCTCATGTCTGGATTAACTTTTTTAATATTGGTATTAAAAACCTGACTTGCGGTAAGTGAGTGAATATCTTCTTTATTTTTAAAAGCTTTTTTTAACTCTTTTACATCTGCCAAATCTGCCAGAATTCGCATTTCGATTTGATTATAATCTGCTGAAATTAACTTGCTATTTTTTTCTGCTACAAAGGCTCTTCTGATTTCTTTTCCATCTTCAGATTTTATTGGAATATTCTGCAAGTTTGGATCACTTGAGGCCAATCTTCCTGTTGAAGTTGCTGCTAGCAAGAATGAGGTATGCACTCTTTTTGTTTTAGGATTAATGTGTTCTTGCAAAGAATCAGAATAAGTATTTTTTAGTTTTGTTACTTGCCTCCAATCTAAAACTAGTTTTGGAAGTTTGTGTCCTTTAAAGGCAAGATCTTCTAATACCTGTGCGCTAGTAGCATAACTACCTTTTTTAGTTTTTTTTAATGAAGAAATTTTCATTTCGTTGTACATTACTTCTCCAAGTTGCTTTGTAGAACCAATTTTAAATTCTTTTTTTGTAATTTTATAAATTTCTTTTTCTAAATTATTAATTTTTTTTTCAAATTTATTTGAAAGGAGTTGAAGAAATTTTTGATCTACTTTAATACCGTAAATTTCCATTATTGCCAAAATTTTAATAAGTGGTTTTTCAAAAATCTCATAGATATTAAATAATTTTTCTAATTTTATATTTTTAGAAAAAACTTTATATAATCTAAAAGTTATATCAGCATCTTCCGAGGCATAGTCTTTGGCTATATCAATTTTTACTTCGCTAAAATTAATCTGTTTTTTTCCAGTTCCTACAATATCTTTAAATCCTATTGTTTTATGGTCAAGATGAATTTTTGATAACACATCCATATTATGCCTATTTTTTCCTGCATCTAAAACATAAGACATAAGCATTGTATCTTCCATTGAATTCATATTTATTCCTCTATGAAAAAAAATTATGAAATCGAATTTAATATTTTGACCAATTTTTTTTATACTTTTATCTTCTAAAATTGGCTTAATTTTATTAATAACTTTTTTTTCTTCGAGATTATTGCCTTTGGTGTGACCTATAGGAATGTAACATGCCTTACCAATTTTTGTAGAAAAAGAAATACCTATTAATTTTGCTTGATGAGGATCTAAAGAGCTTGTTTCAGTATCAACAGCAATCTCTCCACTTTCTTCAGCATCATTTAGCCATTTATCTATATCTTCTAATTTTTCTATTAACTCATAGTTTTTTTTAGAAATTTTCTGTTTTTTTTCCTCTTTATCAGAAAATTTTGTCTTACTTGAAAATTCTATTTCTCCATAAGTTGAAATAACAGAACTCATCAATCTATTAAATTCCATTTCTCTAAGAAAGTTATATAATTTATTTTTGTCTATTTCTTTTAGTTCGAATTCTGAAATTTGATTTTTTACTGGAACGTCTTTTTTAAGAGTAACTAATTTTTTACTAATAATTGCTTTATCTTTATTTTGGATTAATGTTTCTCTTCTCTTGTTTTGTTTTATCTTATCTGCATTTTTTAATAAATTTTCTAAATTTCCATATTGGTTAATTAATTCTGCAGCAGTTTTTACTCCTATTCCAGGAACTCCCGGGACATTATCACTACTGTCCCCTGCTAAAGCTTGTACATCAATCACTTTATCTGAGTTAACTCCAAATTTATTATTTATATCTTCGTTTGATATAAATTTATTTTTCATTGGGTCATAAATTCTAATATTTTTCTTATATAGTTGCATTAAATCTTTATCTGATGAAACAATAGTTACTTTTGCTCCTTGTTTTAAAATTTGTTCTGAGTAAGTTGCAATAAGATCGTCAGCCTCATAATTTATCAACTCAATTGAAGGTAGGTTAAACGCTTTTACTGATTTTCTAATAAATTCAAACTGAGGTATTAAATCTTCAGGTGCATCTGATCTATTTGCTTTGTATTCAGAATATATTTCATTTCTAAAATTTTTTCTTGCTGAATCAAAAATTACTGCAAAATGAGTTGGCTTATGTTTATTCTCATCTGATTTAGAGTCTTCTAGTAATTTAAATAACATACTGCAAAATCCACTTACAGCTCCGGTTGGCATACCATCACTTTTTCTAGATAGAGGAGGAAGAGCATAGTATGCTCTAAATATATATCCAGAACCATCTATAAGGTAAAAGTGATCTGTGTTTTTTATTTTATTCATAAAATAATGTTATCTTAATTTATTCTAATGTTATAAATGTATAACGATCAATGAATAAAAAAAACGTTTTATATGTAAAAGATTTAAATAAAACCTACTCGAAGAATAGTTCAAAATCAGTACATGCTATTAATAATTTAAACTTAGAAGTGAAAGAAGGAGAAATATTTGGTCTCCTGGGTCCTAATGGGGCTGGCAAAAGTACTTTTATAAATATTTTAGCTGGTACAACTATAAAGACTTCTGGGGAGATTAATGTTTGGGGTTTTAATTTAGATATAAATCCTAGACAAGTTAGAGCATCTATAGGAATTGTTCCTCAAGAAGTAAATGTTGATCCATTTTTTACTCCATGGAATATTTTGGAACTTCAAGCAGGAATGTATGGAATCAAAAAAAAAGATAGAATTACAGAAACTATTTTAAAACTTGTTTCTTTAGACAAACAAACTCAAAGTTATACTAGGGCATTGTCTGGTGGGATGAAAAGACGCTTGTTAGTTGCAAAAGCATTAGTTCACAAACCACCAATAATTATTTTAGATGAGCCTACTGCAGGTGTTGATGTAGAGTTGAGAAGTAATCTTTGGAATAATATAAAACAACTTAATAAACAAGGTGTAACAATAATTTTAACTACTCATTATTTAAACGAAGCAGAACAAATGTGCGATCGAATTGGTATATTAAATAAAGGTAATTTAGTTGCTTTGGATACTACAGAAAATTTACTAAAAAGAATTAAAACAAAAATTGTAAAATTTACTGTAAATAAAAAAGTCAATATTGATAATAATTCTTTAAAGTCTATAAATATATTATCGAATAAAATTAATGAACTTAAAGTCTCTTATGAAAAGAATTCTCTAAATATTAATGAAATAATAAAGTTTATAAATGAACAAAATATTGATTTACTGGATATTTCAACAGACGATGGTGATTTAGAAGATGTATTTTTAAGATTAACAAAAAACTAGATAATTAAGCTTAACAGTAGTAATATAAACTTATGGAAGTAGTTAAATCTCAAAATTTAAAAATATTAAAATATATTTTAGTAATATTTTTAGGTTCAATCCTTTTAACTATATCATCTAAAATTAAAATTCCTTTTTATCCAGTTCCAATGACAATGCAAACTTTTGTAGTGCTTTTTTTAGGAATGTCATTTGGCTACAAAGTTGGTTTAGCAACAGTTAGTTTATATTTGCTAGAAGGAATTATTGGATTGCCAGTTTTTTCTAATTCACCCGAGAAAGGTGTTGGCCTAATATATTTTACTGGTCCTACCATGGGATACTTAATTGGTTTTTTATTTGCAACTTTTTTAGCAGGATATTTTAAATTTAAAGGAAATATTTTAAGTAATTTTATTAAATTATTAATTTCTGTTTCAACAATTTATATATTGGGAATTTTTTGGCTAGGTAATTTAATAGGTTGGGATAAACCAATTATAAGCCTAGGAGTAACTCCTTTTTTGCTAGCAGAACTGTTTAAAATTACTATTTTGACTTTACTAGCTAAAAATATTTTAAAGTTAAGAAAATTTATTTAGGTGATCTCTTAGAGAGTATTCTTTGAAGAGTTCTTCTATGCATTTTAAGTCTTCTTGCTGTCTCTGAAACATTTCTATTACAAAGCTCAAAAACACGATGTATATGCTCCCATTTAACTCGATCTGCTGACATTGGATTTTCTGGTGGAGCAGCTTTTTTGTTCGGATCTGCCAACAACGCTCTTTCAACATCATCTGCATCAGCTGGTTTTGATAAATAATCTATTGCACCTTGTTTAATTGCTGCAACTGCTGTCGGAATGTTTCCATAGCCAGTTAGCATTACTACCCTACTTTTTGAATTTGAATTTTGAATTTCTTTTACAACCTCTAGTCCATTTCCATCACCTAACCTTAGGTCAACAACTGCAAAAGCTGGAGTTTCTTTCTTAACAGTATCTATACCTCTTTTTACACCTTCGGCTTGTAAGACTTTAAATCCTTTTTTTTCCATAGCCCTTGCCAACCTTTCTCTAAATGGATTGTCGTCATCAACTATGAGTAGTGATTTATCCTCAAATTCACTAATATTTTTAATATTATCTGCTGTAACCATAGAATTTATATAGGAATTAATTAATCAATTTCAATGGCATTATTTACTTTACATTAGTGATCATATCCCATAAATGCTGAATTTATGAAAACTGCATAGCTGATATGCAGATTTTTTTTGTTAAATTTTTTTTGAGGGGTTTATATGCAAAAATTTAAAACAGTTGAAAAGTTAGTAAATCAACTGAAACCAAATGAACCGGTATATTGTATAAGAAAAAAATCTATACAATTAGCATCAAAGTTTTTTCTAAATAAATTTCCTGGAAGTGTTTTATACGCTGTAAAAACAAATCCTCATCCATTAGTTTTAAAAACAATTTTTGAAAGTGG
>CACENP010000011.1 GCA_902560815.1 uncultured Pelagibacteraceae bacterium | reverse complement strand
TTCTTTTATCATAATAATTAACTTGTATGCGAACAAAGTTAATGATAACCAAAGGACAAATTATGATAAAAAAAGCAATATTAGTTATATTACTAGTTTTATTTAGTGGAAGCCTAAATGCAGAAACAAAAACATATAAAATGGTATTTGTTCCTGCTAGTGAAAAAGGTGATGAAAGCGATTATAAAAGTTTAATTTCAATCACTGAAAAACTTACAGGCTTCAATATAGATACAATTAAAGTAACTGATTATAATGCTGCTGTTGAAGCAATGAGGGCAGGTAGAGCTCACATAGCATGGTATGGTGGCAAAACATACGTTAAGGCAGCTGAGATAGCGCAAGCTGAAGCTTTTGCAGCAGGTGTTAGACCAGGAGAAAAGGATGCAGGTTATTATACTTATTTTGTTGTTAAAAATGAAAGCGAAATAAAAACATTTAAAGATGTTAAAGGTAAGATTTTATCTTTAAACAGTATTGGTTCAACAAGCGGTGATCTTATACCTCAAGTAGAATTAAGTAAAATTGATCTATCTATAAAAAACAAAGATCATTTTAAAAATGTTTTTTATGCTGGAAGCCATGATGCTTGTCTATTAGCGGTATTAAACAATCAATCTGATGTCTGTGGAATGAGTTCTAGAAACTTTGAAGCAAGATTAGAAGATGGAACAATTAAATTAAGTGACGTAAGAATTATTCATAAATCAGATAGAGTTCCACCACCACCTTTAGCATTCTCTAAATTAATTCCTAAAGAAGATAGAATTAAAATAAAAGAAGCAGTTTTAGATGCACATAATCACGGTGAAATTGCTGGTTATGGTGGAAAAATGTCTCATTATATGGAAGTAAAAGATTCAGATTATAATGTTCTAAGAGAAGTCATTGAACTATTAAAAAAGAATAAAAGTTAAAATAAAAATACTATGCTTGAAATAAACGATCTTAAAAAAACGTTTGAAAATGGCAGTCCTGCTTTAAAAGGTGTTAATTTAAAAATTAATAAAGGTGAATTTGTAAGTATTTTAGGACCTAGCGGATCAGGTAAGACAACATTATTAAGAACTATCAATGGTCTTGAAACAATAAGCAGCGGGGAAATATATTTCAATAATAAGCAAGTAGATAATAATTCAACTTCCAATGTTCAAAAAAAAACAGGAATGATTTTCCAAGAATTTAATTTGGTTAACAATCTATCAGCAATAAATAATGTTTTAACTGGCCTTTTAAATTCAAGTAATAAATTTTTATCATTATTTTATTTATTTAAAAAAGATCAAAAAATTAAAGCTTTGAAAGCTCTTGAAACTGTTGGTTTGCTTGAAAAATCTTATAATAGATCAGACGAATTATCAGGTGGTCAAAGACAAAGAGTTGGAATTGCAAGGGCCATTATTAAACAACCGCTATTGCTTTTAGCAGATGAACCTGTTGCTAGTTTAGACCCTAAAGCAGCAAATGTAATCTTATCATTATTAAAAAAAATTAATAAAGATTTTGGTACAACAATTTTATGCAATCTTCATCAAGTTGATTTGGCAAAAAAGTATTCTGATAGATTAGTAGGTCTTTTAGACGGAAAAATTATATTTGATGAAAAATCTGAAAATATAAACAAATCAAATTTAGAAAAAATATACGTTTAATATGGAAAAGAATATTTTAGAGCTAAAAGTTAATAATAAAGATAAAAATCTCGAGAGTTATTTAAAACCCCAATGGTCTTGGAAAACACTCATTTCTATAGTTTTATTTTGTTTTATTTTAGTATTTATAGTTAAAGACCTGGAAATTGATTTCATTAAATTAATGACCGATTCCTCAAAGTATTTTGGGGATATTTTATCAAGAATGCTTCCACCAGATTTTAGCAATTTAAATGAACTAATTTATGCAATGTTTGAAACTATTGAAATTGCTTTTCTGGGTACTTTTATAGCTATTGTTTTATCTATTCCATTAGGTTTATTTTCAGCAAGAAATTTAGCTCCCAATTATTTTGTTTATATAATCTGTAAAACTATAGTTATTTTCTTTAGAGCAATACCTGAATTTATTATTGCAATGATTTTAGTTATTGCAATTGGATTTGGTGCGATGCCAGGTGTGCTTGCTCTAGGTTTGCACACAATGGGTTTTTTAGCAAAATTTTATGCTGAAGATATTGAACATATAAATAAGGGACCAATAGATGCTCTTAAATCATCTGGTGCATCTAAAAGCCAAATAATATCATTCGGCGTTATACCTCAGATCTTACCATCTTTTGTTGCAAACAATTTATATATATTAGATAGAAACGTTAGAATGGCTACAATGTTAGGAATCGTTGGAGCTGGTGGAATAGGGTATGAACTACAATCATCTTTC
This sequence comes from uncultured Pelagibacteraceae bacterium, assembly GCA_902560815.1. Lineage (GTDB taxonomy): Bacteria > Pseudomonadota > Alphaproteobacteria > Pelagibacterales > Pelagibacteraceae > Pelagibacter. Next base: position 36,992 of record CACENP010000011.1, on the reverse strand, counting down.
AGGATGTTTGAGTATGAAAGAGTATCAGCAATAATTATACTTATTTTTGCAACAATCTTTATTATAGACCATCTTTCTGCTTTTATTAGATCAAAAATAAAATAATATATTCTGATGAATTTTTCATCAGGATACATCTATTTATTTTTTGCAATTATACTTGGAATTTCTGCTAATGGGTTTTTAAAAACTACCAATGGTTTTACAAATGTTTTTCCAACAATATTTTGTGTAGTCTCAATCGTTTTATGTTTATTTTGTTTATCCAAAGCAATGAATATAATTCCTGTTGGTTTTACTTATGCAACATATGGAGGATTAACAATTACCGCAGTAACGATCTTTGGTATTTTAAAATATAATCAATTGCCTAATATTTATGGAACTATTGGTTTAATCTTAATAATTATAGGTGTTATTCTTGTAAATTATCTAGGAAAAGTAAGTTCTTAGATATTTTAACAAATCTGTAACATTTGAATGAGATAATTTTATATGGAACTTTTAACATTTGTTTTGTTAATCATAATAGCTGTTTTGTTATTTTTTCTTTTAAAAAAAGAAAGAGTATTAGGTATTAATACTGAAGTTAAGATTGAAGATAATAAGTTAGATGAAGACGATAGCAAGAAATATAGAGAAACTATTTATAATCTTTTAAATTACATTCCAGAAGGAATAATAATTCTAAACAAATCCAAGGAAATAATATTTAGCAATAGTTCAGCCAGTAAAAGATTTCAAACAAAGTTAAATAAAAATATAAGTGGATTTTTAAGAAATCCCGACCTTTTAAGTTCAATTGAGAAAGCTTTTGATGGAAAAAATTCTAATGATCTTGAAATAGAGCTACGAAACCCTTCAGTTCTTAGAATGAATGTAACAATTTACCAAGACAATCATAATTTATTCTTCGACCAGCCATCTTGTCTTCTTTTTATGAGAGATTTAACCGAATTCTATAAATTTCAACAATTGAAATCAGACTTTGTAGCTAATGTTTCTCACGAACTTAGAACTCCACTGCAATCTATTAAAATGGGTCTTGAGACCTTTGAAAATAATACAGATTTAAAGAGGAATTCTGAAGTTACTAATTTGTTACCAGTAATGACATCTCAATCAGAAAGAATGGAAAATTTAATTAGGGATTTGTTATCTCTTTCTAAGATTGAACTACAAGAGCATATAAGACCAACACATGAAATAGATTTGATAGAAGTACTTAGTTACGTAATTAAGACTTATGAAAATATAGTTAAAAAAAAAAATATAAATCTAAATTTACAAAAAACTGATAATTTCAAGATCATTGGTGATAGGGACAAATTAATTGAAATTTTCACCAACCTTATTGATAATTCAATTAAGTATAGCGAGAAGGGTAAAGAAATTAAAATTGCTACGAAAAAAGAGGGAGATATAAATATTGTCTCTATATCAGATCAAGGCATAGGAATTCCTAAAGAATTTATTCATAGAATAACAGAAAGATTTTTCACCGTTGATCCTAGCAAAAGTCGAAGCGTTGGCGGAACCGGCTTAGGACTTGCAATTGTTAAGCATCTAGTTTCTCAACATAGAGGTGAAATGATTATCAATAGTCAGGAAAATCAAGGAACTACTATAGATTTGAAATTTAATTCAATTTAATTCAACTATAAAGTTAGCTTTTGTAATAAAACTTTAACTTTCCTTTAATAAAATATTTAAAATTCAGATTTAAATATTGATGCATAACGAATCTAAAAAAGGAGAAATATGAATAGATTAGTAAAAATTTTATTAGGGTTTCTTTTAGTTCTTAGTTTTAAAACAACGAGTTATGCAAGAGATCAAATAAAGATTGTGGGTTCTTCTACTGTTTACCCTTATGCTACAGTTGTAGCCGAAAAGTTTGGTAAAGGTGGAAAATTCAAGACACCAGTAATCGAAAGTACAGGAACTGGTGGAGGAATGAAATTGTTCTGCGCAGGTGTAGGAGCAAATCATCCTGATATAACAAATGCATCAAGAGCAATTAAAACAAAAGAAAAAGCTCTATGTGAGAAAAATGGAGTTACTGAAATTATAGAAATAGTAGTTGGTAATGATGGTATTTCATTTGCACATTCAGTAGATGCTCCAGATGCAGACTTCACAAAAGAACAATTATGGAGAGCTTTAGCACTTAAAGTAGACATTGATGGAAAACTTGTTGAAAATCCATATAAAAATTGGAGTGATATAGATGTTAGTCTTCCAAATAAAAAAATTGAAATATTGGTTGCACCTCCAACATCAGGTACTAGAGATGCATGGAATTCATTAGTTATGGTTAAAGGATGCACTAAAACAGCCAAATCTCTTTATGATGCTGAAGGTAAAAAGGCTAAAAAAGAATGTGCTAAAATTAGAGAAGATGGATACGCTGTTGAAGCTGGTGAAAATGACACTTTAATTGTTCAAAAACTTTCTTCTAATCCTGATGCATTTGGTTTTTTTGGTTATAGTTATTTAGTTGCCAACAAAGATAAGATCAAAGCATCATCTGTTAACGGTGTTCAGCCATCACTAGAGGGTATCCAGGATTATTCTTATCCAATTGCAAGACCATTGTTCTTTTATGTAAAAAAAGCTCATATTGGTGTAATTCCTGGCATTAAAGAGTTTCTGAAAGAATTTACTTCTAAAAAAGCAATGAGTAACAGAGGTTATTTAGCTGAAATAGGACTTGTTCCTTTAGCTTCAGATAAATACAAAGTTACTAGAACTGCTGCAGTAGATCTGAATACAATCAAGTTAAAATAACTTTAATTTATCGCCAAAAAAAAGGTCAGTAATAACTGGCCTTTTTATTGATTCAATCTTAGATTTAATTTGTAATATTTCTGTAACATTAAGAATATATCACTCAGGACGAATGAACATCGTTCTAATATTTTTAATTACTATATTTTCCATCTCTTTGTTCTTCTATGGAAAATCAAAAACTAAAACAATTTCTATCAAAGATAATATCAAATTAAATGCACTACCAAAATTTTATGGATACTATCTTGTTTTATGGTGTTCAATACCAGCATTAGTATTTTTATTGGTCTGGTCATTATTTGAACCCGTAATCATTAAATCTATAATTATTGAAACAGCTGCAAATCAGGGTGCAATTTTTAGTGATAAAAATGAAGCAAATTTAATATATGAAAAAATTAAGGCTATTCATTTAGGTACTTATTTTGGAGATATAGACAGTATATTAAGAGAAAGTGCTCTTGCTTATGCAAAATTTATAAATCTTTTTACAAATTCAAAAGTAGTTTTAATTTTTGGAATAATTATAGCCTCAGTTATTTACTCTTTAAAAAAAATAAAAAATAACAATAAAGCTAGAGACGATGTGGAAGTTATTTTAAAGGGTTTATTGTTTGTATCTTCTTTAATAGCTATTTTAACCACTCTCGGAATAATATTTTCACTACTTTTTGAAAGTATAAAGTTTTTTTCAGTCATTAATATTTTTGATTATCTATTTGGTACAAATTGGAGTCCTCAAAGAGCCTTCGTTAGAGATGCCTCATCAATAACTGATGCTGAATTTGAAGAGTTAAAAGATGCTTTTGGTTTTATTCCATTGATTGCAGGAACATCTTTTATAGCTTTTATTGCGATGTTAGTGGCTGTTCCTATTGGTTTATTTTCGGGAATTTACATGGCTGAATATGCTTCAATTAAAGTTAGAAGAATTTCAAAACCAATTATTGAAATTTTAGCAGGAATACCAACTGTAGTTTATGGATTCTTTGCTGCATTAACTGTTGGACCTTTTTTTAGACAAGTAGGTGAAAATTTAGGATTAACTGTTTCATCCGAGAGCGCTTTAGCTGCAGGATTAATTATGGGAATAATGATTATTCCTTATGTTTCATCTCTATCTGATGATGTAATTAATTCTGTCCCGCAATCATTAAGAGACGGTTCATATGCAGTAGGAGCCACTAAATCAGAAACTATTAAACAAGTCGTAATACCTGCTGCTCTTCCAGGGATAATAGGATCAGTTCTATTAGCAGTATCAAGAGCGATAGGTGAAACAATGATAGTTGTTATGGCAGCTGGCCTTGCAGCAAATCTTACAATTAACCCTTTAGAGTCTACTACAACTATCACAACTCAAATAGTTATGATTCTAGTAGGTGACCAAGAATTTGATAGTCCTAAAACTCAATCTGCTTTTGCTTTGGGACTTACATTATTTATTGCAACATTAATATTGAATTATATCGCTCAAAGAGCAGTCAAAAAATATAGAGAAAAGTATGACTAAAGAAGAAAGATTAAAAAAAAGACACCGTGCGGAAAAAAGATTTAGATTTTACGGATTAACATCTATTTTTGTTGCTTTGTTATTTGTTGTTATTCTAGTTCAAAATATTTTCTCAAAAGGAAGTTCAGCCTTTAAAAAAACTGTAATCACCACTGAAGTTTTCTTTGATCAGGAATTACTAGAAATTCAAAATGGTTCATCCAAAGAGGAAATAATGGAAGCTGATTTTTACGATATAATGATTGAAAATTTAATAAAGGCTTATCCAGCAAAAGATAGAGATGAGGAAGATGAATTATTAAAACTATTTAGTGGTGATGCTGAAATTGAGATTAAAAAAGCTTTTTTAAATGATAATAGCTTAATAGGTAAAACAATTACATTAGATTTAACAGCCTCTGATGACATTGATCAATTACATAAAGGTAATTATCCAAGAGATTTACCTGAAGAAAGAAGAAGAATTTCTGACTTTCAATTAGTTATTTATGATTATTTTGTTGAAAATAAAAAGATAAGTAAAAATTTTAACAATTATTTCTTTAACAATGGTGACTCTAGAGATCCAGAACTAGCAGGTATAGGTGGAGCTTTAGTTGGATCATTTTATAGTATTTTAATTTGTTTATTACTAGCTTTTCCAGTGGCTGTTCTAGCATCTATTTACTTGGAAGAGTTCGCTCCAAAAAATAAAATTACAGATTTTATTGAAATTAATATAAATAATTTAGCAGCAGTGCCATCTATTGTTTACGGTTTACTTGCTCTACAAATTTTGCTGGCAACTATCCAATTACCAAGATCAACTCCATTAGTTGCTGGAATAACTTTAGCGTTAATGACCTTACCAAGAATTATTATTCCATGTAGAGCTTCATTAAAAGCTGTTCCACCTTCAATAAGAGAGGGTGCACTAGCAGTTGGTGCTTCTAAATTTCAATCTGTTTTTCATCATGTGGTACCGTTAGCACTACCAGGCACTTTATCAGGAACTATAATTGGACTAGCTCAAGCATTAGGTGAAACCGCTCCACTTATATTAATTGGAATGGTGGCATTTGTAGTCGATATACCTACAAGCCCAGTTGATCCTTCATCTTCGTTACCTGTTCAAGTATATTTGTGGTCTGAGTCTGCAGAAAGGGGTTTTGTTGAAAAAACTTCAGCAACTATTATGATGCTTTTAAGCTTTTTAATTGTAATGAATTTTATCGCTGTATACCTAAGACAAAAATTTGAAAAACGATGGAACTAAATGAGTAGTATTAAAATAAAATCAAAAAATTTAAATGTTTATTACGGTAATAAACAAGCTTTATATGATGTCAATTTAGATTTGAATGAAAAAGAAGTGACAGCATTAATTGGTCCATCTGGTTGCGGTAAATCTACCTTCATAAGATGCATTAACAGAATGAATGATGTTATTGATATTTGTAAAGTCACTGGCAATATTGAAATGGACGGAGTAGAAATTAACGATAAAAATTTAGACGTTGTATCATTAAGAGAAAGAGTTGGAATGGTTTTTCAAAAACCAAATCCTTTTCCAAAAAGTATATATGATAACATTTCTTATGGTCCTAAAATTCATGGAAAAGGTGAAACCAAAAGTGAATTAGATCAAATTGTTGAAAACAGTCTAAAAAAATCTGCTTTGTGGGAAGAAGTTAAAGATAGACTTGATGAGCCAGGTACAAGTTTATCTGGTGGACAACAACAAAGACTTTGTATAGCGAGAGCTATATCTGTTAATCCTGAAGTGATCTTAATGGATGAACCATGCTCAGCTCTAGACCCAATTGCTACTGCAAAAATTGAAGAATTAATTGATGAATTAAAAAAAACTTATACGATTGTAATAGTGACACACTCAATGGCTCAGGCTGTACGTGTTTCACAAAAAACAGGGTTTTTTCACCTAGGAAAATTAATTGAAGTTGGAAAAACTGAGAAAATTTTTAAAAATCCTGACAATAAAATGACACAAGACTATATTACAGGTAGATTTGGATAAATTATGAGTAATGAGCATACAGTAAAGTCTTATGAAGAGGAATTACAATTCCTTAAAGACTCTTTAATCAAAATGGGAAGCCTAACAGAGTCTCAATTGAGTGATGCAATGGATGCAGTAATTAAAGTTGATAAAGACTCAATTGATAAAATTATTAAAAGTGATGAAGAAATTAATAAATTTAGATCTAGAATAGATACACAAATAATGAATTTACTTGTTAAAAGAGCACCTATGGCAATTGATTTAAGAGAAACCATAAGTTCATTAAAAATTTCACAAGATTTAGAAAGAATAGGAGATCTCTCAAAGAGTAATGCAAAAAAAGTTAAGCCTTTACCTTTAGATTTACCCGATGAATTATTAGGAAATTTGAAAAGACTTGGAGAGCTTGTTATGAAACAATTAAATGATGTTCTTGATAGTTATGTAAACAAAAATTTTGATAAGGCAAAAGAAGTTTGGGAAAAAGATGAACAAGTTGATGATTTGACTTATATTGCAATGGAAAGTGTAATTGATTTCTTATCTAAGGATAAAAAAAATTTAGATTTTTCAACTCATTTAATTTTTGCTACAAAAAATTTAGAAAGAGCTGGTGATCATATAACAAACATAGCCGAAACCATCTGTTATTTAGTCAAAGGTGAATATTTAAAAGGTAGAAGACCAAAAGGTAAGGTAACCCAAGAATAAGCGGATGAAAGGTAAAATTTTTATTATTGAAGATGAAGCTTCAATAATACAATTAGTTCAACATAACTTAGAAAAAGAGGGTTTTGTTGTCTCTTCATCATTGAACGGAAATGAAGGTTTAAAAGAATTAAAAAAATTTGAACCTAATTTATTATTATTAGATTGGATGCTACCAGATTTATCAGGGATAGATATCTGTAAAAATATTAGAAGAGACAGTAATTTTAAGAGCCTTCCTATCATCATGCTTACTGCCAAAGGTGAGGAAGAAGATAAGATAAAAGGTCTTGAAAGCGGTGTAGATGATTATGTCACAAAACCATTCAGTTTTAATGAGCTATCTGCTCGAATAAAAGCAGTTCTGAGAAGATCTGATCCTAAAGTTGTTGCAAATGAATTAATATTTGAAGATTTGAAATTAGATAGAACAGAAAAAAGAGTTTTTAGATCAGATAAAGAAATTCAACTTGGCCCTACAGAATTTAGATTGTTAGAGTTTTTTTTAACAAATCCCAAAAGAGTTTATTCACGAGATCAAATTTTAGAAACAGTTTGGCCTAATAATGTAAACGTAGAAAGCAGAACTATTGACGTTCATATACGAAGACTAAGACAATCAATTAATATTGAGGGTAAAAAAGAGTTAATTCGAACAGTCAGAGCCTCAGGTTATTCTTTAATTTAGATAATTATTTTATAAATTCCTATTAAGAACAATGGTATTTGTAGTCCAAAGTTAGTAAGTATCGCTCTGTCTTTACTAATAAATCCAGCGATAGTCCATCCAACAACACCTAATCCGTGAAAGTATATATTTAATGGATATATATTTAGGTTTGTTAATAGAATACCAACCAAAACTAGAAATGTGCTTATCCATTTAAGATATTTTTTAATAAACATACGTTTTCCTTTCAGCTTGTTTTATTTAAATTTTAGATAAAAACTTATCTACACTTTTTGCATAATCCAAAAAACTCAAGATTGTATTTACTATATTTCATACCATCTTTGTCTTTGAAATTAGCTAAGTATTTAGAAAGACCTGCGCTACTTATTTCTGTTACTTTTTCACAAATCTCACAGATAGAAAACGCTGTAGCTTTTGCTACCTGACAACTTGAATTATGACACGCAATAAAAGCATTTCTACTCTCAATTTTATGAATTTTTCCTATTTCAACTAGCTTATCTAATGCTCGATAAACTTGCAGAGGAGCTTTAATACCTTTTTTTTGAACATTAAAAAGTATTGAATAAGCTTTCATTGGTTCAGGAGATTTATCAATTAAATCAAAAATAATTTGCTGATTTTTTGTTAGTAAAGTTTGTTTTTGCATTTTTTATATTTTACCAGTTGTCCATTAGTTTTTCAATTGAATGGATTGTTTTATTTTTAATAATGAAAGTATAAATAGAACTAAAGATGCTGTTATTATTGAAGGTCCTGATGCAGTATTAAACTCCAGTGAAGAAAACAGTCCTATTACTACTGATAGTAAGCCTCCAATAATTGAAAATAATACCATTTTTTGTGGATTGTCAGAGATGTTTCTGGCCATTGCAGCTGGAATAATTAACATTCCAGTAATTAACAACAGTCCAACCATTTTTATAGAAATTGCAATAATTGCAGCCATTAAAATTGTAAATATTGCTTTTGCTCTATCTGGATTTAATCCTTCAGCTTCTGCTAGTTCGTAATTTACTGTTGATGCGAATAAAGGTTTCCAAATTAATTTTAATACTAATAAAATTAATGCACCACCAACCCAAATAATAATTAAATCATTAACTGTTACTGCTAATATATCTCCAAATAATAATCCCATAATATCAAATCTAATAAACGTTAAAAATCCAACTACTACTAATCCTACTGCTAAAGAGGAGTGAGCTAAAAGACCGAGTAGAGCATCGCCTGGAAGATTTGTTTTTCTTTGAAGTTGAATTAAAATTAAAGCAATTACAGATGAAATTATAAAAACTGAAATAGCAATATTAAATTCAAAAGAATATGCCATTGTAACACCGAGCAATGCTGAATGAGCTAGTGTATCTCCAAAATAAGATAATCTTCTCCAAACAACAAAACATCCAAGAGGACCTGTTACAAAAGCAACACCAATTCCTGCTACTAAAGCTCTTATAAAAAAATCATCAAACATTTAATTTTTTTTTATTTCTCCTTCATGTGAATGAACATGATCATGTTTATGTTCATAAATTGAAAGGGTTTGAGCAGCTTGTTCACCAAACAAAGCTTTATACTCATTATTTTTTGCTACATCACTAGGTGAACCAGAGCAACAGACATGACCATTTAAACAAACCACATGATCAGTTGCACTCATTACAGTATGTAAATCATGAGATATTAATAAAATTCCACAATTAAGTTCCTCAGATATTTTTTTTATCAATTCATACAAGGCAATTTCGCCAGTGAAATCTACTCCTTGGACAGGTTCATCAAGTACTAGTAATTCTGGTTTTTTTGAAATAGCTCTAGCGAGCAAAACTCTCTGAAACTCACCTCCAGATAAATTACCTAAGTTTTTATGTTTTAAGTGCACTACACCCGTCAAAGATAAAGCCTCATCTATTGCCTCTTCTTTAAGATCTTCAGTTAAAACCATAAAATCTCTAACTCTTAATGGTAATGTCCAATCTATAGAAACTTTTTGAGGAACATAACCAATTTTGTTAGTATATTTTTCAACTTCACCATCAAATTTTTTATAAATACCTAAAGCAATTTTTGCTGTTGTACTTTTTCCAGAACCATTAGGGCCTATAAGTGTTACAATTTTACCTTTTTCAACCTCTAGTGATACACCTTTAACAAGCCACTTATCATTTTGCTGATAACCTGCATTTTTTAACTTCACTAACGTGTTACTATTTGTTCCCATTTTACTGCTTGACTTTCTAATGTTATATTATTACATAATGTTATATTATAACAACCAATTAATACTTAACCTATGAAAAGTCTAAAAAAAATAACATTTATCTTATCTATACTATCATTCTTGACTATTTTTACACCGGCAAATGCTGATCTAAAAGTGGTTGCATCTATTAAACCAATACATTCGCTAGCTAGTTATCTTATGGATGGCATCGGTAAACCTGATTTGATAGTTGATGGATATTCTTCACCACACGGCTTTGCACTAAAGCCTTCACATGCAAAAATGTTACAAGAAGCAGATATCATATTTTATGTAGGTGAAGACCTAGAAAATTTTTTAGAAAAACCATTAAAATCAATTGCCAAAAAAGCTGAAAAAATTGAGCTAATGGAAATAAAAGGGTTAAATAAATTAAAATTTAGAGAAAGAAATATTTTTGATGGTCATGATGATCATGGGCACGATGAAGATGGTCACAAAGAAGATGATCATGATGATGAACATAAACATGAAGAAGATGGTCATAAAGAAGACGACCATGATGACCATAAACATGAAGAAGATGGTCACAAAGAAGATGACCACGATGACCATAAACATGAAGAAGATGGTCATAAAGAAGATGATCACGATGATCACGGACATGACGAAGATGGCCATGAAGGTCACGCACATGGTGAATACGACCCTCATATTTGGTTAGATCCAGAAAATGCAAAAGTAATATTAAATGAAATGGTTGAGCATTTAATAGAAAACGATGAAAAAAATGCATCAACTTATAAAAAGAATTTAAAAAACGCTGAAAAAGATTTAGATAAACTTTTGAAAAAAGTAAAATCTGATCTTAATAAAGATTTTAAATCTATTGTTTTTCATGATGCCTATCAATATTTTGAAGAGAGATTTAATGTAAATGTACTGGGTGCATTTACAGTTAATACAGACGTTATGCCAGGAGCAGAACAATTATCTGAAATTAGAGTAATAATTGAGCATGATAAAGTTAGCTGTATATTTTCAGAGCCTCAATTTAACCCTGATATTATAAATGCAGTTGCAAAAGATATGAATATAAAAACTGGTGTTCTAGATCCATTAGGAGCAACTCTAGAACCAGGTAAAGATTTATATTTTGATTTGATCAAGAACATGTCTAAATCTTTTAAAGGCTGTTAATTTAAAATTGATCTTTTGTAATAAATAATATCTAATAAAGGGATGAGTACAATTTCCCTTAGTTTAGATGAAATCTTTGATCTAGCTAAAAAAACATTACTAGCTAATGGATGTGATGATGAAACAGCGTCTATTCTCTCAGATTTAATAATGAAAGCTGAAAGAGATGGTTCATTATCTCATGGTTTATTTAGATTACCTGCTTACGTTACAGGTCTAAAAAGTGGCAAAATAAATGGCAAAGGTAAACCAGAAGTTAAAAAAATATCACCTAGCGTAATAAAAGTTTTAGGCAATAATTGTTTAGCTCCAGTAGTTTTAAACAAAGGTATTCCAGAATTAGTAAAAGCTGCTAAAGAAAATGGAGTAGCAGTTTTAGCTATTAATAATTCACATCATATGGCTGCTATGTGGCCTGAAACAGAAATGATAGCAGAGCAAGGATTAGTTGCTTTTGCATGTACATCTTACAAGCCTGCTGTTGCACCAGCGGGAGCTACAAAACCATTATTTGGAACTAATCCAATTTCATTTGCATGGCCACGACCAGGAAAAACTCCAGTTGTTTATGATATGGCTACAGCTTCAATGGCTATGGGTGAAGTTCAAGTTGCTAAAAGAGAAGGGCACAAAGTTCCATTAGGTACTGGTTTAACAAAAGATGGAAAAGATACCACTGACCCTGGAGAAATAGCTGATGGAGGTGTATTACTGCCCTTTGGAGGCTATAAGGGCTCAGGTATAGCCATGATGGTCGAATTACTAGCGGGAGCTCTAGTAGGTGATAATTTTAGCTATGAGACAGCTGCTAAAGATAACAACGACGGTGGTCCACCAAGTGGTGGCGAATTCATATTAGCAATATCCCCTGACAAGTTATCAGAAAATGATTGGAATAAACATTCAAATGAATTTTTTGATAAAATGAAATCAATGGAAGGTGTAAGACTTCCAGGTGAAAGAAGACATAAAAATAGACAAGACAAAGGTCCAAGAAATATAAACGAAGAACTTGTTAATAAAATTAAATCTTTAAGCTAATTCAATTTCAATAGGCGTATGATCAGATGGTTTTTGTCTTCCACGAGGAAATTTATTTATTTTAACATCTTTAACGGCATCAATTAAAGAACTTGAAACTAAAAAATGATCAATTCTCATACCATTGTTTTTTTGCCAAGCACCACTTGTATAATCCCAAAAAGTATAGCCTTCTTTATCCGGATGAATAAATCTATATGCATCATGAAAACCTAAATTTATTAACTCTCTTAATTTTTTTCTTATCTCTAATCTAAATAAAGCATCGTTTTCATAACTCTTTGGATTGTGCACATCTTCTGCTGAAGGAATTATATTAAAATCACCTCCAATAATTATATTTTCATTTTGTTTAGATATTGATTTTAATTTTTTAATTAAACTATCTAACCAATAAAGTTTATATGTATATTTTTCTGTATCAACAGGGTTTCCGTTAGGTGTATAAATATTAATTAATGTTATAGTTTTTTTTTTATGTTTTATTTCAGCAGATATTATTCTTGATTGTTTATTTTTATCTTTAAATATATCATTTTTAATACCATCCAACTTTTTCTTTGAAATTATTGCTACTCCATTATAGCTTTTTTGTCCGAAAACATAATTTTCATACTTAAGAGTTTTAATATCATCGTAAGGGTAAGTTTCATCAAGAGTTTTAATTTCCTGCATCATCAATATGTCTGGTGAAAATTTATTTAAATATTCTTTTATATTTTCAATACGAGCTCTTACTGAATTAACATTCCAGGAACTGATGATCATTAAAGTGAGAAAGAAACACCACAACCACAAGAGGATTTACTTTGTGGATTACTGATTTTGAAATTATCTCCGATTAATTCTTTAACATAATCAACTTCAGATCCTTTTAATAGTTCAGCTGATTTTTTGTCTATTAATATGTTTTCATGTTTAAGATCATCTTCATCTTGTTTATTATCAAATGAAAAATCATACTGAAAACCAGAACAACCACCACCTTTAATAGCGATTCTAAAAAAAGATCCCTTATCTTTTTTAGATAGCATTGCATTAATCTGTTTTAATGCATTATCGGTAAATTTAATTTCTTTAATCATCATCTAAGACTGATATTACTAATATAATATTAAATTGTCATTTTTAAAGAATGAAAAATTATAAAAAATTAGGTATTATTAAAAGCAAAGGTAGGCTTATAAACGAGCCTAATTCTGCATATAGATCCCCGTTTCAAAGAGATAGAGACAGAATTATTCATAGTGCAGCATTTCGAAGGTTAAAACACAAAACACAAGTTTTTGTTAATACTGAAGGTGACCACTATAGAACTAGAATTACTCATTCAATCGAGGTTGCACAAATTGCAAGAACAATATCTCGCTATTTAAATTTAAATGATGATTTAACCGAAACTTTAAGCCTTGCCCATGATCTTGGTCATACCCCTTTTGGACACGCTGGAGAGGAAGCATTAAATGAATGCATGAATGAACATGGTGGATTTGATCATAATCTTCAGACTTTAAGAATAGTAATGTTTATAGAAAATAAATATGTAAAATTTAAAGGTTTAAATTTAACTTTAGAAACTTTAGATGGACTTTTAAAACATAACGGACCCTATACAGATAATACAGTAATTAATAACTTGATTGGAATTAAAAATTTAAAGAATAAAATTAATTTAAAAAGGTTTCCTTCATTAGAAGCTCAGATTGCTTCAATTTCTGACGATATTGCTTACAACAATCATGATATACAAGATGGATATAGCGCTGGTATTTTTACACTTCATGAACTTAAAGAAATTTCTTTTTTTAATGAAATATTAAAAAAATATTCTACTAAAATCAAAACTGATAAAAAGATTTTAATTTATCAGATGGTAAGAGACTCCATAAATCTTATGGTAAAAGACCTAATAAAAAATTCTTTAATAAATTTTAAATTTAATAAAATTAATAAGTTGAACGATGTTTATAACTGCGAAAATAAACTTATTTGTTTTTCATCGAATTATGAAAATATAATAAATGAAATTAGATATTTTTTGAGATCAAAAATGTACAAAAATAGCAGGGTTTTAAAAAAGAATAGTGAAGGAAAAATAATAATCGCAAAGCTATTTAAATCAATATCAAAAAATCCTAGAAAATTTTTGACATTTTTACCAATTAAACATAATAAATACAGATCTATAGCTGACTATATTTCTGGAATGACTGATCGATTTGCAATAAATATTTATAAATCATTAAAATGAATATATTTGAAGAATACAAAGATAAGGTATTAACAATTATAAAAAAGGCAGAAAAAAATAGGTTATTAATTCTTCCTGAAAAATTAAATGGTATTAATGTTGATTCAACTCCACCCAATATTGATTTTGATGTATCAACAAATGTTTCAATGGTTCTATCAAAGGTTAACAATAAATCTCCAAATATTATAGCTGAAACCATAATAGATTTATTAAAAAAAGAAGATACCCACATTGAAGAAATTTCATTTGCAAAACCTGGTTTTATTAATATTAAATTTAATAAAGACTATTGGAATAATTTTGCTAATAAATTAATTAATATATCCTATAAATATGGTGCATCTAACAAAGATAAAAAAAAATATTTAGTAGAATTTGTTTCTGCAAATCCGACTGGCCCTTTGCATGTTGGACACTGCAGGGGTGCAATACTAGGTGATGTAATTTCAAATATATTAAAATTTAATAATAATATTGTTAAGAAAGAGTATTACGTAAATGACTATGGTAATCAGATTTCCCATTTCAACTATTCTGTTTATTTACGGATTAGAGAAAAATTATATAATGAGAATTTTCCATTAGATAATCCTGATCTATATCCAGGTGATTATTTAATAGATATAGCAAGCAATATTATAAAAAATAATAAAAACGTTAATTTTGAAAATTTTAATGATATTGAAGATCATTTAAAAAAACTTTCAATTAATGAATCTTTAAAGCTAATTAAAAAAAACTTAAATGACCTTGGTATTAATCATGACAACTTTGTAAGCGAAACAAATATAGTTAATGATAAAGAGGTTGAAAAAGTAGTTGAAAAACTAATAAAATCTAAGCATGTATATACTGGTAAAATTAACGCTCCCGAAGGTGAGGATAAAAAAAATTGGACAGAAAGAGATCAATTATTATTTAGATCAACAGATTTTGGTGATGATAAAGATAGGGCTTTACAAAAAAGTGATTTAACTTGGACATACTTTGCAAGTGACGTTGCTTATCACAATACAAAAATTAATAGAAATTTTGATAAATTAATTAATATTTTAGGTGCTGATCACGCCGGATATATTAAAAGAATTTCCTCAGTCGTTGAAGCAATCTCTGGTGAAAAAAATAAATTATCATGCAAAGTAAGTCAGCTGGTTAAATTAATAAAAGATGGAAAACCCTTCAAAATGTCAAAGAGAAAAGGAGATTATATAACGGTTGAAGATCTTGTCAAAGAAGTAGGTAAGGACGCAACTCGTTTTATTATGCTTAGCAGGAGCAATGAAGTTGAATTAGATTTTGATTTTTCTAAAGTGAAAGAAAAATCTAAAGACAATCCATTATATTATGTACAATATTGTTATACTAGAATTTCTTCAGTTTTTAGAAATTGTAATTTAAATATTAATGATGACTTAAAAATAAAAGATCAAAATTATAATTATAAAGAAGACGAATTAAAAATTTTAAAAAAAGTTTCTGAATGGCCAAGATGTATTGAAACTGCATCAAATAAATTGGAACCACATAGAATACCTGTTTATTTATATGAACTCTCATCAGAATTTCACTCTTATTGGAACAAAGGTAAAGATGATCTTGATAAAAGATTTATTAACAAAGATAAAAAAATAACTGATGATAAATTAGTTTTTTTAAAAATCATTTCTAATACTATTAAACTAGGCATGAATATATTAGGAGTTAATACTCCAGAAAAAATGTAATGATAAAAGAACTGAAATATGTTTTTTATATAATTATAATATTTTTTTTTATTTTTTTTATTTCTAGATATTATTTTTCAGATGATCATAAAAGAAAATCATATAGATCTCTTAATATAATAGATGAAAGAATAGACAATTTTTCAGATAGTTTGATATTACTCAGGAATGATACTAACAATGTAGTTGAATATGTGGAGCACGAAAAAGATAAAAATAAAAATAAGTACCACTTTTGGAAATTATTAAAAAATGATTAATAGAAGACGATGTTTTATAACTGGAATCAAAGGTGTAAAATTAAATCAAAATGAAGTTTATTTTTTAAGAAAATATAAGCCTTGGGGCATCATATTGTTTTCTAGAAATATAAAGACAATTTTACAAACCCAAAAATTAACGTCTCAAATTAGAAGTATATTTAAAGATAAAAATTATCCAATATTAATTGATGAAGAAGGAGGCAGAGTATCTAGATTAAATAAATTTATAGACAGTTCAATATTTACAGCTGAGTTTTTTGGCAACCTATACAAAAAAGATAGAAAAAAATTTAACATATATTATGATGTCTATATAAAGCAGGTTTCCTACTTATTAAATACTTTAGGTATTAACATAAATACAGTTCCCGTTCTTGATGTAAGAAGAAAGTCTACTAATAAAATTATTGGCAATAGATCTTTTTCTTCTAGCCCTTTTTTAGTTTCCAAAATGGGCAATATATGTATAAAAAAATTTCATGAAAATCATATAGGTACAATTATTAAACATATCCCTGGACATGGCCCATCCAAAGTAGATAGCCACTTACAGCTACCTATAGTTAAAAATAATTTTAAATCATTAAATAAAGTAGATTTTTTGCCATTTAAAAAAAAAGATGCTTTATTAGCTATGACTGCCCATATAATTTATAATTCTATAGATACAAAAAATTCGGCAACACATTCAAAAAAACTTATGAATATAATTAGAAAAAAAATTGCCTTTAAAAACATTATAATGTCAGATGATATATCAATGAAGGCTTTAAAGTATTCTATATCGGAAAATACAACTCGTGCTTTTAATGCTGGTTGCAATTTAGTTTTGCATTGCAATGGTAATTTTAAAGAAATGTTGATTGTTGCAAAAAATTCACCTTTATTAAGTAACTTTGTTATAAAAAAAACATCGCATTTAATGAATATAATTAGATAATAGAAATTATGAATGATTCTCTGACATTTAATGTAAATCTTAGTAATTACAGCGGGCCTTTAGAAGTTCTATTAGACTTAGCAAAATCTCAAAAGGTAGATCTTGAAAAAATTTCTATTACGCTTCTTGTTGATCAATTTCTTGAATTTATAAAAACAAAAGAAAAAATTAATTTAGATTTAGCATCAGAGTATTTATTAATGGCTATATGGCTAACTTATTTAAAATCTAAATTATTGTTACCTGAAACAGACGAAGATGAGTTTAAAGCATTAGAGGTTGCAGAAAAACTAAAACTTCAACTAAAAAAACTTGAATTAATTAGATTGTTATCAGATCAAATGTTAAAAAGAAAAAGATTAGGTAAAGATATTTTTATGAGAGGAATTCGAGGAAAAATAAAATCAATATATAGTTCCAAATACTCTCTAACCATGTTTGAAATTCTTAAAACCTATTCGTCAATTATTATGTCTAGGGAATTTCAAAAAATGAATATTCCACGACTCCCAGTTTTTACTACCGAAGAAGGAATAAAAAGAATTAAAGAATTTTTTGGTAAATTAGGTGATTGGAAGAATATTAATGACTTACTTCCAGAAAATTTTTCCAAATCAAGTAATTTCAATCGAACTGGTAAAGCAGGAATTTTTGCAGGCTCTTTGGAACTTGCTAAAGAAGGTAATATATCAATAAAACAGACAAATTTATTTGATGATATTTTTATTAAAGAAAATAAATGAAAAAGTTAAAAAAAGATAATATTGTTAACTTTCCTTCGTCATTAAGCGAAGGTGAAAAAGAGATAGAAGCAATTTTATTTGCTGCTGCTGAACCTTTAGATTTAGATACAATTGAGTCTAAAATTGCTAAAAAAGTTAATGTTTTAAATATTCTTCACAAACTTGAAAACATCTACAAAAATAGAGGTATTAATCTAGTTTGTATTTCTAATAAATGGTCTTTTAGAACTTCCGAAAGTCTGTCTGGATTAATGTCTGAACAAAAAACAGTAGAAAAAAAATTATCAAAAGCAGCAGTAGAGACTTTGGCAATTATTGTTTATCATCAACCAGTTACAAGGGCAGAGATAGAAGAAATAAGAGGAGTTGCTTTTGGCACAAACACACTTGAGATTCTTATGGAATTAAATTGGGTTAGAACCCAAGGTAGAAAAGATGTTCCAGGTAAACCAATTCAGTACGGCACTACAGAAGAATTTCTAAGCCATTTTAATATACAAAAACTATCTGATCTTCCAACTATAGATGAGCTAGGTACTGCAGGTCTTATTGATACTTCTAATGTCGATTCAAATATTTTTGGAACAGGTAAATTCTATAAGGAACAAGAGGAAAAAAAGGAAAATATATACTCTGATATTGATGAAATGTTAAATAGTACTCTTAAAAATGATGAGGACAAATAAAAAAAACTTTAATTATTATATAATATGTTTATAACAGTTGTATGAGCATAGGTTTTTGGCAAATTGCAATCGTAGTTATACTTGTTGTACTTCTTTTTGGGAGAGGCAAAATTTCAAGTCTTATGGGAGATGTTGCAAAAGGAATAAAAAGTTTTAAAAAAGGTATGGCTTCTGATGTTAATGAAGAGGGAACTCAGAAAAATATCTCTGAAAATCAAGATACCTCTGATAATCAAGATATAGATAAAAAAGAGTAATTCAAATGCCAACAATTGGCTGGTTTGAAATTTTAATTATTGTAGCAGTAGCAATTATAGTTGTTGGACCAAAAGATTTTCCATTAATGTTAAAAAAAGTTGGATCTTGGATTGGAAGTGTAAAAAGATACGTTAGCAACGTACAAAATGAAGTTAGCTCTATTACCGAAGACACAATTGATAAAAATTTAAATGAAGATTCTAATATAAAGAAACAAAAGGAAAAAGATGAGCAAAGATCAAACTGAAGGAGGTTTTTTCAGTCATCTTACTGAACTTAGAAAAAGATTAATTCATTCATTAATTTTTTTATCAATACTTTTTATTATTTGCTATTATTTTTCTGAGTATATTTATGGATTTCTTGTAGATCCTTATGCTCAAGCAGTTAAAAATGACGACACCAATAGAAGACTCATTTTTACAGCTCTGCAAGAAACTTTTCTTACTTATTTAAAGGTTTCTTTTTTTGCAGCATTTTTTTTTACTAGTCCAATTATTTTAATTCAAATATGGAAGTTTATTGCACCAGGTCTTTATGAGGATGAAAAATCAGCTATAATGCCTTATCTTGTAGTTACACCAATACTTTTTTTACTTGGTGGCATGCTTGTTTATTATTTAATAATGCCTTTAGCTATTAAATTTTTTTTATCTTTTGAAAGTTCAGGATTAAATACAGCCTTACCCATTCAGCTAGAAGCAAAAGTTAATGAATATTTGTCATTAGTAATGAAATTAATATTTGCATTTGGACTAAGTTTTCAATTGCCTGTAGTTTTAAGTTTGTTAGCACGAATTGGTGTAGTTGATTCACAATTTTTAAAAGAAAGACGTAAATATGTTATTGTTATTATATTTGCAGCAGCTGCATTATTAACTCCTCCTGATCCTGTTACACAAATAGGTTTAGCAATACCTTTATTATTATTATATGAATTATCTATTATTTCTGTAAAATTTATAGAGAAAAAAAACAGAGAAAAAAATGCATAACATTAAAGATTTAAGAAATAATTTTGATAATTTTAAAAATTTAATTAAATCAAGAAATATTTCTATAGATCTAGATCAAATATTAATTCTAGATAAAAAAAATAGATCATTAATTCAAGAAAAAGAAATACTTGAGCAGGAAAAAAAAAATATATCAAAAAAACAAGACAAATCGTTGTTTGCCAAATCTAAAGAGATTTCTGAAAAAATTTTATCTATCAGTAAAGAACAATCTATGATTAAAAATAAACTTGATGATGTATTATCTTCAATTCCAAATTTACCATTACAAGACGTTCCTGTTGGTTTAGATGAAAGTTTTAATAAAGAAATTACAAAATCAGGAAAGATTAAAGAATTTAATTTCAATCCTAAATCTCATTACGAATTAGGTGAAAATTTAAAAATGTTAGATTTTGACTTGGCTACAAAAACGACTGGTGCCAGATTTGTTTTTGTTAACGATAAGCTTGCTTTATTGGAAAGAGCAATAGCAAATTTTATGTTAGATACTCATACACAAGTCAATGGATATAAAGAAATATCCCCACCATTAATGGCAAATGATGATGCTATGTTTGGAACGGGCCAGTTACCAAAATTTGAAGACGATCAATTCGAAATTAAAATTGAGGAAAAAAGTGGTAGAAAATTTCTAATTCCTACAGCAGAAGTTATATTAACCAATATTGTTAGAGATAAAATTCTTAATATTAAAGACTTACCAATGCGATTTGTTGCGCTAACCCCATGTTTTAGAAAAGAAGCTGGCAGCTATGGAAAGGATACAAAAGGTATGATTAGACAGCATCAATTTTATAAAGTTGAACTTGTCAGTATTGTTGAAAATAATAAATGTATTGATGAACTTGAAAGAATGACAAACTGCGCAACAATGATTTTAGATAAATTAAAATTGCCTTATAGAAAAATAATTCTGTCAACTGGTGACATGGGTTTTAGTGCTGAAAAAACCTATGATATAGAAGTCTGGCTACCATCTGAAAACAAATACAGAGAAATTTCAAGTTGCTCTTCTTGTGGAACTTTTCAAGCTAGAAGAATGAAAGCAAGATATAAAAACAAAAATAATGAAACTGAATTTGTTGGTACATTAAATGGCAGTGGTTTAGCAGTAGGACGAACACTTATTGCAATCTTAGAAAACTATCAAAATTCTGATGGATCAATATCAATACCCGATGTTCTAAAACCCTACATGAATAATCTAGAAAAAATTTCAAATAATTAGAGTTGTTTTAATAAGTTAGATAGTATAAAAAACTTTTAATTTACAAAGGATTTTATGTCAGGATCAGGAATAGGACAGTTTATACCGCTAATTTTAATTTTCGTAATATTTTACTTTTTTTTAATTCGTCCACAGCAAAAAAAAGTTAAAGAACATAAACTTATGGTAGAAAATCTAAAAAGGGGCGATAAAGTTGTTACTTCAGGTGGAATTGTTGGAACCATTGAAAGAGTTGTAGATAACGATAAGGTTGAAGTTTTAATATCAGAAAATGTTAAAGTAGAAATTATTAAATCTACAGGAATACAATCATTAATAAATAATACAGAGCCAAAAAAATAACATTAAAATAAAGTGTTATACTTTTCAAAATTAAAAATTATTTCAGTTTTAATTTTTACAATAATAGTTTCCTTTTTTACGATATCTAATTTTATTAATATTGATAATAAATTTTTTAAAAGAAATATTAATTTAGGATTAGATCTTCAAGGTGGGTCATATTTACTTTTAGAAATAGATAATAAGCCTGTAATAGTTCAAAAATTACAGAATAAACTTTCTTCGCTTAAAAAATTTCTTTCAGATAATGATATTAGATCCACTAATTTTAAAATAATCGATGATAAAAAAATTTCTTTTACAATAGATGACGAATCAATTGATAAAGTTTTATCTTTGCTGTCAGATAAAGAAAGTGAAATTAATCCCTATTTTCAGAGATTTAAAACTCATGAATTCGATGTTGAAAAAACAAAAGTTTTGTCTTCAAGTAATATAACATTACAATTTTCTGAATATGGTTTGGTTCAACTAAAAACATCATCACAAAATCAAGCAATTGAAATAGTAAGACGAAGAGTTGATGAAATTGGTACAAACGAACCTAACATACTCAAAAGAGGAAATGACAGGATACTTGTTGAGCTTCCAGGCTTGGAAAACCCTGATAGAATTAAAAGTTTATTGGGAAAAACAGCCAATCTTACTTTTAGATTTGTTACATTAAATGAAGAAGAAAGTTTCGGAACTGAGAAAATTCCGTTTGAAGATGGCACTGAAGCAATAATAAGCAAGAGAATAATATTAAGTGGTGATAATTTAGTAGATGCTCAACCACGTATGGACAATCAAACTAATCAAACAGTTGTTACTTTCAATCTTGATAGAGTAGGTGCTAAGAAGTTTGCTCGAGCAACATCCTCAGGTGTTGGAAAAAGATTGGCTATAATTTTAGATGGAAAAATTATTAGCGCTCCTAATATAAGCGAACCAATTGTTGGAGGTGCAGGTCAGATAACTGGTGATTTTACTTTTCAATCAGCAACAGATTTAGCTTTGCTTTTAAGATCTGGAGCCTTACCAGCACCAATGAAAATTATTGAAGAAAGAACAGTTGGACCGGGCTTAGGACAAGATTCTATAAATGCTGGAATATTATCATTAGTAATCGGTTTTATTTTAGTTGTTCTTTTTATGATAGTTAAATACAAAATTTTTGGATTTATTGCCAATATAACTCTAGTAACCAACTTATTTCTATTAATAGGAGTTTTAACATTATTTGAAGCCACATTAACACTTCCTGGTATAGCAGGAATAATTTTAACTGTTGGTATGGCTGTTGACGCAAACGTTTTAATTTATGAAAGAATTAAAGAAGAAATTAAAGGTGAAAATAACAGAATAATAGCTTTTGATAGTGGTTACGTAAAATCAAAAACAACAATTTTAGATGCAAATATAACAACTTTAATCGCAGCTGTTATCTTATTTATTTTAGGATCAGGTCCAGTCAAAGGTTTTGCTCTAACATTGGGTGTTGGAATTTTGACAACTCTGTTTTCAGTTTATTTTATTGCTCGGTTATTAACCGCTTTATACGTAATTAAAAACAAAGATAAGGAGAAATTAATATAATGGAAAAAAACATTATTCATTTCAACAAATTTTATAAAAAATTTAATATTTTATCTTTATTTTTAATATTGATTTCTTTGATTTTGCTGACTTTTAAAGGTTTAAATTATGGTGTAGATTTTAAGGGTGGTACTTTAATAGAACTAAGAAGTTTAGATAACACCTTAAGCATTTCTAATTTAAGAAAATCATTTAATAATTTAAATCTTGGGGATGTAACAGTTAAAAAGTTTGGAAAAGAAAATGACTACGTTATTAAATTTGAAAAAAAACAATCTATTGAAGAAAATTTCATAGAAAATATAAAAGTTGAATTAAGAAATGAGATAGGAAATGTTTTTGAATTCAGAAGAGTAGAAAGTGTTGGACCAAAAGTTAGTAGTGAATTGTTAAAATCTGGTATAATTGCTATTGCTTTATCACTAGGTGCAATGCTAATTTATATTTGGATAAGGTTTGAATGGCAATTTAGTATTGGAGCTATAGCTGCAGTTTTCCATGATGTATTAATAACACTTGGATTTTTTTCATTATTAAATTTCGAAATTAATTTATCTATTGTAGCCGCAGTTCTTACAATAGTAGGTTATTCTATGAATGATACAGTAGTAATTTTTGACAGGGTAAGAGAAAATTTAAAAAAATATTCTGATATCAAAATTTTTGAGATTACAAATATTTCAATAAATGAAACTTTATCAAGAACAATAATTACATCTGCAACAACATTGTTAGCTTTGTTATCTATATTTATATTTGGAGGAGCAATACTCAAAGGTTTTTCGTTTGCAATGATATTGGGTGTTATAGTTGGAACATACTCTTCTATATATATAGCAAACCCAATTTTAGTTAGACTTAATGTTTCTCAAAGTACAATTTTAAAAGAAGAAAAAGAATAAAAATTAGTATAAATTTTGCGCTGCTACCATTGATAATAACATTGGCAAAGAAAGAAGCGTATTAGTTCTTGATGCTATTAATGCCTTTTTTGCTGCAGCAGGTTTTTCTTCAGGAGTTGAATCCACTATACCCAAAACTTTTTTTTGGTTTGGCCAAATAATAAACCAAACATTAAAAGCCATAATTAAACCTAGCCACATTCCTATGCCTATCGCTGTATATTTACCACCACCGCTTCCTATTCCTAGTGTCATGGCTTCATGAACATATCCATTTAGATAAGCAACTATTAAACCTGTAACAACTGTTACAAATGCTGCCCATCTAAACCAAAATAGTGCTGAAGGTGCTATAACTTTTGTAATAGCAGGTTTTTGTTCATCAGTTATTTTAGTCATATTTGGCACTTGAACAAAATTAAAATAATACAGTAAACCGATCCACATTATTCCAGCTACAACGTGGAAATACCTAAATAGCCAACTCCAAAATAGTTGATCAATAGCAAAGCCACCATTTCCAAATGATAGAAATAAAAACAACAATACCGCTAATATTATAGAGGTATGAATAACCTTTGATAATGATCCAAAAAAGTCCGCCATCTAATTTATATATACACTAATAAAAATGTTTTATTAAGCTATTTTTTTAAATTTATCGTTCAAAATATGTTTAAGAAATTGACCAGTATAACTTTCTTTTACATTACAGACTTCTTCGGGTTTACCTTCTGCGATTATTTGTCCACCTTTGACTCCACCTTCAGGTCCCATATCTACAATGTAATCAGCTGTTTTTATTACATCTAGATTATGTTCAATTACCACAACTGAATTTCCAGTCACAACAAAAGCTTGCAAAATTTCTAATAGTTTTTTTATATCATGCTGGTGTAATCCAGTTGTAGGTTCATCTAAAATATACATGGTTCGACCAGTAGATCTTTTTGATAATTCTTTCGCAAGCTTAATTCTTTGCGCTTCGCCACCAGATAATGTTGTAGCTTGTTGACCAATTTTTATATAACCAAGTCCCACTTTTTTTAATGTTAATAATTTTGATCTAATATTTGAAATATTTTCAAAATATTCACAACCTTCATCTACTGTCATATTTAATACATCTGCTATACTTTTTTCTTTAAATTTTACTTCCAAAGTTTCTCTATTATATCTTGTACCCTTACATTCATCACATTGAATATAAACATCAGGCAAAAAATGCATTTCATATGTAATTACACCATCACCTTCGCATGCTTCACACCTTCCTCCTTTAACGTTAAAAGAAAATCTACCAGGCTTATACCCTCTACTTTTTGACTCTGGTAATGCTGTAAACCAATCTCTTATTGGTCCAAAAGCACCTGTATAAGTTGCTGGATTAGATCTAGGTGTTCTTCCTATAGGAGATTGATCAATATCAATTACCTTATCTATTAACTCTATACCCTTAAATCCTTTAAATGGTTTAGGTATTTTTCGTGATTTATTATTATTTAAAGTAAGGTTTAGAGCATTATATAATGTTTGTAATATCATCGTAGATTTTCCACTACCTGAAACACCAGTAACACAAGTAAGACTCCCTAGCGGAATCTTTAAGTTAACATTTTTAAGGTTATTACCAGTTGCTCCATTAATTTCTAAAAATCTACCATTTTTAGCTAACCTTCTATTTTTTGGAATTGGGATATAATATTTGTGAGATAAATATTTTCCAGTAATACTTTTTTCACTTTTAGAAATATCCTGTAAACTTCCTTCAACTACAATTTCTCCACCATTGTTGCCGGCCTCAGGTCCTAGATCAATTATATGATCTGCGTTTTCCATTGTCTCCGTATCATGTTCAACGACTATTACAGTGTTTCCTAAATCTCTTAATCTTTTTAAGGCGTTAATTAATTTAATGTTATCTTTTTGATGTAAACCAATTGATGGTTCATCCAGAACATATAAAACTCCTGTTAGACCAGAACCTATTTGTGATGCTAATCTTATTCTTTGAGATTCTCCCCCAGACAAAGTTCCAGACTCTCTTGATAGAGTTAAATAATCAAGACCAACATTAAGTAAAAAATCTAGTCTTTCATTTATTTCTTTCAATATATGTTCAGCTATTTTTAACCTTGTGCTGTCTAATTTTTTTTCTAATGATTTAAACCAATGTATAGCATCAAGTATTGATTTTTCGGCTATTTCACTAATATTTAGATCATCAATTTTTACACACAATGCTTCCTCTTTTAATCTGTATCCATTGCATCTTTCACATTTTGAATCAGATTGATATTGAGAAATTTCTTCTCTTTTCCAATCACTATCAGTTTCTAAATATCTCCTCTCTAGATTATTTATTACACCTTCAAAAGTTTTTTTGTGAGAATATTTTTCATACCCATCATCATAACTAAATTTTATTTCTTCATCATCTGAACCATAAAGAATAATATCCTTAATTTTTTTTGGTAGTTTTTCCCATTTTTGATCCAACGAAAATCCATAATGTTTAGAAAGAGATGATAATGTCTGAGCATAATATAACGTTGTTGTCTTTGCCCATGGTAAGATTGCACCATCTAAGATTGTTTTTTTTTCATTTGGTACTACTAAATTTGGATCAACATTTAATTTTACACCAATACCATCACATTCTTCACATGCTCCATAGGGACTATTAAAAGAAAATAGTCTTGGCTCAATTTCTTCAATTGTAAAACCACTTTCTGGACAAGCGAACTTTGTTGAAAAAATAATTTTTTCTACCTTTCTAAATTTTTTTGGCAATGTTTCGTTTTCATATTCTACAAACAATAATCCGTTTGCTAAATTTATTGCTGTTTCAACACTTTCGGCTAGTCTATTACCTAGTGAAGAATTTATTATAATACGATCAACTAATACTGAAATATCATGCTTAATTTTTTTATTTAGCTCTGGCACTTTATCTATTTCATATATTTTGTTATCAATTTTAATTTTTCTAAAACCCCTTTTTTTATATGACAAAATATCTTTCTTATATTCACCCTTACGTCCACGCACTACTGGTGCATACAAATATATTGTAGATTTTTTTGGAAGTTCTTTGATCTGATCAACAATTTGAGAAATTGTTTGCGAAGTTATTGGTTTTCCTGTGAATGGTGAATATGGAATTCCCGCTCTTGCATACAAAACTCTCATATAATCATAAATTTCCGTTACTGTTGCAACTGTAGATCTTGGATTTTTTGAAGTATTTTTCTGTTCAATCGAGATTGCAGGGCTTAGACCTTCTATCAAATCAACTTTTGGTTTTTTCATCTTATCTAAAAATTGTCTTGCATAAGCAGATAAGCTTTCTACATATCGTCTTTGGCCCTCAGCATATATAGTGTCAAATGCCAAAGATGATTTTCCAGATCCTGATAGACCAGTAATGACGATAAATTTGTCCTTTGGAATTTCTAGAGAAATATTCTTTAAATTGTGTTCTTTTGCACCTTTAATAACTATCTTTTTAAGCATAATTTTTGTTGCTTTATTTTAATTAAATTAATATTCAAGTAAAAATGTGTTATAAATATACATTAATCAAATCAAAAAATTTAATTTTATATGGCTGGAAGTTTAAATAAAGTATTATTAATAGGTCGATTAGGCGCAGACCCTGAAATCAAACAAATGGTTAATGGCAAAAGTGTTGCTAGATTGAGTTTAGCAACAAGCCAGACATGGAAAGACAAGAATTCAGGTGAAAAAAAAGAAAAAACTGAATGGCATAGAATAGTTGTTTTTAATGAAGGCCTTGTAAATGTGGTTCAGCAATATTTGAAAAAAGGTGCTCAAGTTTATATAGAAGGTCAATTAACTACAAGAAAATGGAAAGATGAAAAAAGTGGACAAGATAAATATTCAACAGAAGTTGTTATTCAAGGTTTCAATTCTTCATTAACAATGCTAGGTGGTGGCAATCAAGGCTCTATATCGTCTCAAGAAAATAAAAACTTTAATCAAGACCATCAGTCAGCACCAAACGAACTAGATGATGATATTCCATTTTAGTTTTTATGCAAAAAGACGAAATTTCTAAAAATCAAAATATAAAATCTATATCAATGTATGATGAAATGAGTTCATCATATTTATCTTACGCAATGAGCGTAATAATTAGTAGAGCACTTCCTGATGTAAGAGATGGATTAAAACCTGTGCATAGAAGAATAATATTTGCAATGCACAAAGGAGGTTTCGATTGGTCAAAACAATTTAGAAAATCTGCAAGAATAGTTGGAGACGTTATTGGTAAATACCATCCACATGGAGATCAGGCAGTTTATGATGCTCTTGTAAGAATGGTTCAAGATTTTTCAATGAGTTTACCTCTTATTGATGGGCAAGGTAATTTTGGATCTATCGACGGCGATCCTCCTGCAGCAATGAGATATACAGAAACAAGACTTTCAAAGATTTCACAATATTTGATAGATGATATAGAAAAAAATACAGTTGAATTTAAAAATAATTATGATGAAACAGAAAAAGAACCTTCTGTTTTACCAGCTCAATATCCCAATTTACTTGTAAATGGCGCTGGAGGTATAGCGGTCGGTATGGCCACGAGTATTCCTCCTCATAATTTAGGCGAAGTAATAAATGGAGCACTTGCTTTGATCAATAACAAAGATATCAAAATAAATGAATTAATGAAGCATATACCGGGACCTGATTTTCCAACTGGAGGAATAATAATAGGAAAAAATATTATTAAAGAAGGATATAAAACAGGACGTGGATCATTCAAGATAAGAGGAGAAATATCAGTTGAAAATTTAAAAAACAAAAGAGATAGATTGGTTATTACATCAATACCATATCAAGTAAACAAATCTTCATTAAATGAAAGAATTGCAGAACTCGTTAGAGAAAAAAAAATAGAGGGAATAAGAGATATTAGAGATGAGTCAAATAGAGAAGGTATAAGAGTAGCTATAGATTTAAGATCTGGCGTAGAACCTGAAACTGTAAAAAGACAACTTTTTAAATATACTGCAATTGAAAGTTCTTTTGGTTTTAACACATTAGCAATAGTAAATAACAAACCCAAAACTTGTAATCTCAAAGAATTTTTAGAACAATTTTTAAAATTTAGGGAAGATGTTGTAATCAAAAAAACAAAATTTGATTTAAAAAAAGCTGAAGACAGAGCCCATATTTTAATTGGATTATCAATTTCTGTAGAAAATCTCGATAAAATTATAAAGATAATTCGTTCATCTAAAACTCCTGATGAAGCGAAGAAAACTTTACTTAAAAATAAATGGAAAAGTTCAAAGTCACAAAAATTTATTAAGCAAATTGAAAATAAAAAAAGTATATCCCAATATTCATTAACAGAGCATCAAGTAAACGCAATTTTAGAATTAAGGCTTCAAAAACTAACGGCTCTTGGAATTAATGAAATAGAATTAGAAATTAATAAGTTATCAGATTTAATTTTGAGTTATAAAAAAATTTTGAAATCTAAAAATGAATTACTTAAAGTTATAAGCAATGAATTAAAGATGATAAAAGAAAAATTTTCTGTTGCAAGACGTACTCAAATTATTGATGCTGTGTTAAATTATGATATTGAAGAAACAATACAAAAGGAAAGTGTTATAATCACAGTTACTTTGCAAGGATACATAAAAAGAGGAGCACTCAGTACAGTTAAACAGCAAAAAAGAGGAGGTAAAGGAAAAACTGGAATTACTACAAGAGAAGAAGATTCTGTAGTTCAAACTTTATCAGTAAATACACATACTCAAGTATTGTTTTTTTCTACAGAAGGATTGGTTTATCGTGTAAAAGCTTGGAAAATCCCTGAAGGCACATCAGTTTCAAGAGGTAAATCTTTATTCAATATCCTGCCATTAAAAAATCATCAATCAATTAGTTCAATTATGCCTTATCCAGACAAAAATACAGATTCAAAAGGCATGTATATTATTTTTGCTACTGCAAATGGTAAAATTAGAAAGAATAATCTAGAAGATTTTTCTTCAATAAATACATCGGGCAAAATTGCAATGAAATTAGATACTAATGATAAAATAGTGGGAGTTAAAATTTGTAAGGATGATCAAGATATAATTTTGAGCACTAGACTTGGAAAATGCATAAGATTTGAGGCAAAAAAACTTAGAGTTTTTAAGGGAAGATCTTCAAAAGGTATCAGAGGCATCAACTTGCAACAAAATGATCATATTGTTTCTTTATCTATCATCAACCATGAGGATATTAAAAAAAATGGAAAATTAGATAAAAATGAAAAATCAGAACTTAAAGCTAAGGAAAAATTTATACTATCAATAACAGAAAATGGTTATGGTAAAAGAACTGATCATAATGATTATAGAGTAACTAATAGGGGAGGAAAAGGAATTATAGGAATTGTAAATTCTTCGAGAAATGGAAATGTTTCGTCTTCATTTCCAATTAATGAAGGGGACGAAATATTGATTTCTACGAATAAAGGAAGAGTTATTAGAACAGCTGTAAGGGAAATTAGACTTGCTGGAAGAAATACTCAAGGCGTTAGAATAATTAAACTTTCTGGAGAAGAAAAAGTAGTTTCAGCAATTAAAATTGATGATAATTTAGTTTAATGAAAAAAACAGCCATTTATCCAGGAACTTTTGATCCAATTACATATGGTCATATTGATGTAATACAAAAATCATTAAAAATTGTAGATAAAATAATAGTTGGAATTTCTGATAGTAATCAAAAAAAATATTTATTTTCAATAGATGAAAGAATGGAAATAGTAAGAAAAGCTCTTTTTTTTGATTTAAAATTTAACAAAAATAAAATAAAAGTAATTTCATTCAACTCATTAACTACTGATCTTTGTAAAAAATACAAATCTAATATTATTCTAAGAGGTTTAAGAGCCGCATCAGACTTTGAATACGAATTTCAACTTGCAGGAATGAATAGAAAACTTAATAACAATATAGAAACTATTTTTTTAATGTCAGATGTTAAAAATCAGATTATATCATCAAGACTAATAAAAGAAGTCGCTGAGTTAAATGGTGATATAAAAAAATTTACAACAAGAAGTACAATTAATTCATTAAAAAAAAAATATGAATAAATATCTAATTAATATAACATTTATTATTAGTTTGATATTTTTAAACAATGCTTACTCAAAGGAAAATATAATGATATTAAAACTTAAAAACGGAGATGTAAAAATAGAATTATTCAATGATGTTGCTCCACAACATGTTGAAAGAATAAAGAAACTTGCAAATGATGGTTTGTATGACAATGTTGTCTTTCATAGAGTCATAGATGGATTTATGGCGCAAACAGGCGATGTTAAATTTGGCAACTCATCATCTAAAGATTTTGATTTAAGAAGAGCAGGTATGGGAGGATCAGATTTACCAGACTTACCATCTGAATTTAATGACTTGCCACATGAAAAAGGAACTCTTTCAATGGCTAGATCATCTGATCCAAATAGCGCTAATAGTCAATTTTTTATATGTTTTGAACCGGCCCCATTTTTAGATAGAAACTATACTGTCTTTGGAAAAGTAATTGAAG
This sequence comes from uncultured Pelagibacteraceae bacterium, assembly GCA_902560815.1. GTDB lineage: Bacteria > Pseudomonadota > Alphaproteobacteria > Pelagibacterales > Pelagibacteraceae > Pelagibacter. Next base: position 5,305 of record CACENP010000011.1, on the reverse strand, counting down.
GAATGGAACATGTAGACAAAATTAAAAGAGGCGATTCAAATAATAACGGCTCTGTTACAGACCCGGATAAAATTATAAGTTTTAAATCTTTGTAATTATAATATTAATGACATTAAAAAAGTTTTCTTTTAATGTTAAGGAAAAAGATAATCAAGCAAGATTAGGTATAATTAAAACTCAAAGAGGCAATATACATACGCCTGCCTTTATGCCGGTAGGTACCCAAGCAACAGTAAAAGGTACATTTATCGATGATATAATCAAAACTGGTAGTGAAATAATACTATCAAATACTTATCATTTGATGATTAGACCAGGTGTGGAGAGAATAGAGTCAGCTGGTGGTTTACATCAATTTATGAATTGTAATTTACCTATACTTACAGATTCTGGAGGTTTTCAAGTAATGTCCTTATCTAAATTAAATAAAATTGATAAAGAAAAAGGAGCAATTTTTCAATCACATATAGACGGAAAAAAATTTATTTTAAGCCCCGAGGAGAGCATAAGAATTCAAAAATCCCTTAATTCAGATATCGTAATGTCAATGGATGAGTGTCCAAAAAAAAGCAGTAATTATAAAAAAATAAAAAGTTCTATGGAATTATCAATGTATTGGGCCAATAGATCTAAGAATGCTTTTGGAACAAATCCACAAAAAGCTATATTTGGTATAATACAGGGAGGTTTATTTAAAGACCTAAGGATCAGTTCTTTAGAAAAATTATTAAATATTGATTTTAATGGATATGCAGTTGGTGGTTTAGCAGTAGGCGAAAGTCAAATTGAAATGTTTAAAGTCTTAGACGATATAACAAAATTAATGCCTGACAAAAAACCAAGATATTTAATGGGAGTAGGAACACCATCAGATATTTTGGGAGCTGTTAAAAGAGGTATTGACATGTTCGATTGTGTTTTACCCACACGTTCAGGAAGAACTGGGTTAGCTTTTACCTGGAATGGAAGAGTAAATATACGTAATGCAAAATATAGAAATGATAATAGACCACTTGATATTAAAACAAGTAATTTTAGTCTAAACAAGTATTCTAAAAATTACTTAAATCATTTGTTTAATACAAATGAAATGCTTGGTTCAATGTTATTAACATTACACAATATAAATTTTTACCAGGAGCTAATGTTTAAAATTAGAAAAAATATAAAAATGGTACATTTCATGAATTCCATGATAAATATATTAATAAGATATAATATTTAACATTGATTAAATAAAAAAAATCAATATAAGAAACGTCGTTGGGCCCTTAGCTCAGTTGGTAGAGCAATTCCCTTTTAAGGAATGGGTCGTTGGTTCGAGTCCAACAGGGCTCACCACTAAAATATCTAGGCCTGTTTTATTGGTGGATAATCCAATGTTACTTCGTTCATCCATTCGTTAAGTTTTTTAATTCTATTATCTGATGATGGGTGTGTACTCATAAATTCAGGTGGCTCCTTGCCTTTATTCATTTCTTTCATTCTTTCCCAAATTTTTGGAGCTTCTCTAATGTCGTAACCTGACAAAGAAGAAAATATTAATCCTAAATAATCAGCCTCACTTTCTTGTTTTCTATTAAAAGGATTCATAATTCCAATTTGTGATAATAAACCTACAGTATTCATTCCAGTTGAACTATTAATCTTTGAAAGTTTGCCTCCAGTAGCAATATCAATAATACTTGTTCCAGTCTGAAGCAAAACACTTCTGCTTGCTCTTTCTACCGAATGTTTTGCAACAGCATGAGCAATTTCGTGTCCCATCACTGCAGCGAGTCCATTTGTATTTTTTGTAACTTCTAATATTCCTGTATAAACAGCAATTTTCCCTCCTGGCATACACCATGCATTTTTAACTTTATCGTTATCGATAAGAATATATTCCCAATCAAAACCAACTGTTGGATCATCTATATTTGCACTTTCAAAGTATTCACTTATTGAATATTCAATTCTTCTGCCAATATCTTTTATTTCATTAAGTTTATTAGAGTCATTACTCAATTTTTCATTTTCTTTAACTTTTTCATAAATCTCTGCGGCTTTAGAGTTGAGTTTTGCTTCAGGAATTAATTTTAATTGCTTTCTCTCTGTAATAGGAACAGTAGTGCAAGAAGAGATTCCTAAAGATATGCATCCACATCCTAAAATTTGTAAAAAAAACCTTCTATCCATTAAACTAATTACTTGAATTTATTAATAATAAACATAATCAATATGATTATATTTACATGATATGCTCGATTTAATCAAAATATTTGCTATAAAATAACAAATTTAAAATGACTAAAAAAAGAAAAAAAAAATCATCATTAATAGCTAGATTAAGAAATTATTTTATTACTGGGATAATTGTTTTAGTACCAATTGGATTTACCTTGTATTTAACAATATTTATAATATCTATTTCATCAAATTTAATTCCTAGAGAAATAAATCCAAATAGTTATTTACCTTTTTCAATACCAGGTTTAGAAATCGCACTTGCAATAATTTTTATCACATTAATAGGTTTTATCTCACTTTCTTTTATAGGAAAAAAAATTTTAAATATAATAAATGATTTATTAAAAAAAATACCTTTCCTTAGAACAATATATGGTGCAATAGGTCAAATGACAGAGACTTTTGCAAATAAAAAAGGTAAAAAAAAAAGTGTTGTTTTAATTCAATATCCAAGCAAAGGTATATGGGCAGTAGGTTTTGCTACTAAAGATAATAGGGGAGAAATCAGCAAAAAAACAAATGATAATTTAGTTAATGTTTTTGTACCAACAACTCCAAATCCAACAAGTGGTTTTTTATTAATGTTCCCTAAAAAAGAAGTAATATATTTGGATATGACTTTTGAAGAAGCTTCAAAATTTATAGTTTCTGCAGGAACCTCTAATCCAAAGAATTAAACAATATCGTTCAAAATATCCGCTCGATCATATAACTTTAAAAGAGTCATATATTCATTTAGATTCTGATCTCTTAATTCTATTTTTTTTACTTCTTTTTCCGCTAATAAAAAAAGATTTTCGTTTAAGACCGGATCTGCTAGCCTAAAACTTTGAATGCCACTTTGTTTAAATCCAAGTAAATCTCCATAACCTCTTAATTTCATATCTTCTTCTGATATCTTAAATCCGTCTGTGGTATTTTTTAAAATATTTATTCTTTTCTTTGCATTTTGACTCAAGTTCGATTTAAACATTAAAATACAATATGATTCTTTATCACCACGGCCAACTCTACCTCTAAGTTGATGTAATTGAGATAAACCAAATTTATTTGCATTTTCAATAATTATCGTATTAGCATTAGGAAAATCAATTCCAACCTCTATTACTGTTGTAGAAACAATTATATCAATTTTTTTATTTAAAAAACTTATTAAGATTTTATTTTTTTCTTCCTTATCCAAAGATCCATGAAGAAGACCAACTCTATTTTTAAATATTTCTTTTAGGCCCTCATATCTTTTAACAGAAGATTGATGATCAACTTTTTTTGATTCATCAATTAATGGACATACCCAAAAAACTTGATTTTTTTGACTTATTTGTTTTTTTACAAATTTTATTACATCTTCTTTTTTACTTTCTAACTTACTATATGTTTTAATTTCTTTTCTATTCTTAGGTTTATTTTTAATTATTGACGTATCCATATCTCCAAAAATTGTCATAATCATAGTTCTAGGTATAGGTGTTGCCGACATTACAAGCACATCACAATCTTTACCTCCTTTATCAGAAAGTTTTTTTCTCTGTTTCACACCAAATTTATGCTGTTCATCAATAATTATTAAACCAAGATTTCCATATTTAATTTTTTCTTGAAAGAGCGAGTGTGTACCGATTAAAATATTTATTTTGTTATTGCTTAGATCACTAATTATAGTTTTTCTTTCATTGTATTCAGTTTTACTTGTTAAAATTTTTATATTTATATTTTTATCAAACAGTTTATTGGCAAGTGAAAAATGTTGCCTGGCAAGTATTTCTGTAGGTGCCATTAAGCATACTTGAAAACCACTTTGTATAACATTTGCAGATGCTATCAATGAAACGATAGTTTTTCCACTACCCACATCACCTTGCAAAAGTCTAAACATCTTTTGATTAGATTTTAAATCTTTGTTAATTTGATCAATTGCGACTTCTTGATCATTTGTTAGTTCAAAACCAAACTTTTTTTTTATTTTAATAAACTCACTATTATCAAATTTTTTTCTTGTTTTTTTTACTTTTTTTATTGCTTTTCTAATTTTAGAATTTATTAAAAAAGATGAAATTATTTCGTCAAATATAAGTCTATTTAGGAAATTTCCTTTTTTATTTATATTATTTGGGTTATGTAATTCTAATATAGCCTTCTTCCAGGATATATAATTAAATTTTTTTAAAATATCATCACTGTGCCATTCATTTAAATCTGGTATATTTTTTAATACTTCATCCATAACAATATTGTATTTTTTTTCAGTAAGACCCTTAGTTAGACTATAAGATGAAAAAACTCTCTTAATAGAATCACTTTTTGATGATACATATGTTGGATTTGTTATCTGGTATTTTTTATTATAATATCCAATTTTTCCACTAATAGTAATTCTAGAATTAATAGGTAATATTTTTTTAATATATCCTTCATAACTATTAAAAAATATACATTCAATTTTTCCTGTTTCATCTTCACAGTAAACTCTATTAGGTAAATTTCTAATTCGTGGAAAATTATATTTAATTATATCTACACATATGGTTTGTGTTTTACCTATTTGTAGTTCATTAATTTTGACTAAATTTGTTCTATCTGTTGCATCTCTTGGAGTACTCCAAAGTAAATCAAATATTGTATTAATGTTCTTTTTTCTAAATAATTTTGAAAGTTTTGGTCCGATACCTTTTATTGTATTGATATCTTTTAATAAGTATTCATAATTGTTCATTATTTTATATATATATCTATGTCTGATAATAAAGAAGAACTTAAAAATAAGATAATTTATAGAGCTTCATACAGGGGCTCGAAAGAAATGGATATATTAATGTCTAAATTTGTTAATTCTTTAATTAAAGATTTAAATTTTTCAGAGTTAAAAGAATTAGATTCTTTAGTAAATTTAGATGATGAAAGCTTAAAAAATATTAAAAATGATATTCTAAGTGAAAAAACAAATAGAACAAATATAATTAAAAAATTTCAAAATTTTTAGCTATGTGGCGGAGAGACTGGGATTCGAACCCAGGAAAGAGTTGCCCCTTTGCCGGTTTTCAAGACCGGTGCTTTCAACCGCTCAGCCATCTCTCCG
>CACENP010000010.1 GCA_902560815.1 uncultured Pelagibacteraceae bacterium | reverse complement strand
CCCCCGTACCTTGGAATTTCTATACCTGATAAAGAAAATCTTTTTGAAATATTTCCTGCAACGTCTACTCTTAAAAAATGAAAAGGCACTCCTGGTAAATTTGGATCATTTAAGCAAGTCACTCTATGAGTTACCTGTTCGAATGATGTAGCAAATGTATTTTGTAATAATTCTAAATCATATTTTAATTTTTTACATTCTGAATGAAAAAGTTTGTAAGGCATTAAAATTGCTGCCCCACAATAATTTAATAAAGCAACTTTGGTTAATTTCTTAGATTCTTCTGATGGAAAGTTAAAAGTTTCAAGAAGTCTATTGATTTCATCTATAGCTCCTTCCTGAACAATTTGAGAAGCAGCATGTAGTTTTTTTGTTTCTAGCGAGAGATAATCCGACAATATAAGTTCTTTATTTTTTTTGCTGAAAACTTTTGAAAATGGTTTTCCATCCTCAGGAATTACATCTTTAACTGTAATTCCGTACTCGGAATCTAAAAATTTACAAAGAGCTATATATCTCGTTCTGTTATTTTGCTTTACTCTATCAAATATTTTATTCGCAAAATCTTCTAATTTTGGAAAATAATTTTTATTTTCTTGTAAAAAATCAGATATAACTTCTCCAGGAAATGAACTTTTTCTACTGTCTACGATCTTACCTGATAATTTTTCTATTTTATTAACTAGTTCGTGATCTTTTTTTTTTAAAATATCTCCAAGCCTGATTAAGGCCCTACCAATTTTTGGATTAGTATTTGCTAAATCCTTTACTTCAGGACCTAAAATATCTAAATCATCAAATAATTTATCATCAAGTAATTCTGATATATTGTTTGCTAAGTTTAAGTCTGATTTAACGGCAAGGTCTGAAACTTCAATTTTTAATTCTTGGCAAATTTTCAAAAGTAAATCTGCATCAATTTTTCTTTTTCCACCCTCAATTAAAGTTAAATAGCTAGGGGAAATATTAAGTTTTTCAGCTAACTTATTTGCCTGAATCCCTAACTGGCGTCTAAAACCCTTTATTTTTGGACCAATTTTTAGATCTAATTGACTCATTTTTACCATTTGTAAATATTGTAAATTTTAATTTACAAAAAATTTCCTTTATTTACAAAGAAAATAGCATTTTTTATTGAATTTGTAAATATTGTAAATTAATAAGTTTACATGGATAAAAAATTAACAAATATAAACGAAAAAAGCTTACAGATTACTAATCACCAAGATTGTTCTGAATACAAAAGCAAACCGATCTATCTAAGAGACGACCATTGCGACTGGGGATCAAGCGGCATGAATGAATTCACAGAGCAATTTAGCGATAATAGTTAATTTTAATCTTCTAGCTAATAAAATCAAAATATAGGCGTAATAAAAATGTCAGCTGAAAATATTTCATACGATTTAAAAAGATTTGCAGGAATAAAACGTGATTATAAACCTGAGGAAATAGAGAGACTTAAAGGTTCTGTTAAAATTGAATATTCTTTATGCAAACAACAATCAATGAAGTTATGGAAACTTTTAAATTCAGAACCTTATGTAAATACTTTGGGTTCTCTATCAGGAAACCATGCAGTGCAACATGCAAAAGCAGGATTAAAGGCAATTTATTTGAGTGGCTGGCAAGTTGCTGCGGATGCAAATAGTGCTGGTGAAATGTACCCTGATCAATCTTTATATCCATATGATAGCGCACCAAAATTAGTTGACTCGATGAACAATGCCTTAATTAGAGCAGATCAAATCCAACACATGGAAATTCAAGATGGTGACATGAAAAAAGAAAATCAAGTTGATTATATGTTGCCAATTATTGCGGATGGAGAAGCTGGATTTGGAGGACCTTTAAATGTTTTTGAACTTGCAAAAAAATTTATTAAAGCCGGAGCAGCAGGTGTTCATTTTGAAGATCAATTAGCAAGTGAAAAAAAATGTGGCCATATGGGTGGAAAAGTTTTAGTTCCAACAAGTACGATGATAAAAAATTTAAAAGCTGCAAGACTTGCAGCTGATATTGCCGATGTTCCTTTAATTATTTTAGCCAGAACAGATGCGAATGCAGCAAAATTAATTACAAATGATCATGACGAAAATGATAAACCTTTTTTAACAGGCGAAAGATCTCCAGAAGGTTTTTATTATGTAAAATCTGGTATTGAACAAGCGATTTCAAGAGGATTGGCTTATGCTCCATACTCTGATTTAATTTGGTGTGAAACTGCAACACCAAATCTTGAAGAAGCTAAGAAATTTGCCGATGCAATTCACCAAAAGTTTCCCGGAAAACTTCTTGCTTATAATTGTTCACCTTCTTTTAATTGGAAAAAACATTTATCTGATGCAGAGATCGCCTCATTCCAAGTAGAAATAAGTAAAATGGGTTATAAATTTCAATTTATTACTCTTGCTGGATTTCATACACAAAATATTGCAATTTTTGAACTTGCAGAAAAATATAAAAAAGAAGGTATGTCTGCATACTCAAGAATCCAACAACAGGAATTCGCTCGTGAAAAAGATGGCTACACAAGTGTTAAACATCAAAGAGAGGTTGGCACTTCTTATTTCGATGCAGTATCAAATACTATTAGTTCAGGCAAAAGTTCCACAACTGCCATGGATGGTTCAACAGAGTCTGAACAATTTTAATTAGATTTTAGTTTCTGAATTTGACCCCAAGCAGAGTTTATAGCCCTCATTTTATTTTTGCTTTCATCAATTACTTCTTGCGGGACTCCTTTGCTTATTAATAAATCAGGATGGTTTTCTTTGCTCAATTTAAGATATTTTTTCCTTATTGAATGAAGATCATCATCAGGGTTACTTTCCAAAACAATATAAGGATTAAGTTTGTCAGATTCTTTTCTACTTTCTCTAATACTATTAAATTGAGCCTGAGTAAGACCAAATATTTTAGATATATTTTCTATCATTGTTAATTCTGATGGGCTGACCTTTCCATCCGACTCTGCAATATAAAAAAGTATATTTATAACTTCTTCAAGAACATTGATATGACCTTGATAAAATTGAGCGATTTGTTTTGCATATGGTTCATATCCAGTACTTTCTTCTTTAGCTCTATTAAAAATTTTTCCAACTTGATCTATTTCATTTTCAGGTATTTTAAGCTTATCTTTTACTGCAATTAATTCTTCACGGCTCACTTGACCATCTGCTTTACTTAATTTTGCAGAAAGTACTATTAATGATAAAGCAAAAATTTTCTGTGACTGAGCTGACGCTTGAAATCCTGGGCCAGTTCTAGACCTAGAAATTTTTCCACCAAGCAAAGAGCCTAAAAGCATTCCAAAAGGCCCACCTAATGAAAAACCTATCATTCCACCAATTAAACTTCCCCAGATAGACATATGATTAAATTATAATATAATTTAAATTTAATATGTTAACAACAACTATAGTTTTATTTATTTTATATTTAATATACCGATGGTCAGTTGCTTGGATAAATTATTATAATAATTTAGATAAAAGATTTGGCATGTCTGTTTGGAGATATAGCTATGATTATCATGTCACTGGTAAGAGAGATATTTCTTTTTTAGATGATAAAAAATTTGTTTTACTTAGAAGAAAAAGAAATAGAGCAGTCACATTTATGTATTTTATTTTTTTTCTTTCTTTTATAGTTTTTATGTCTTTTATGAATCAATTACTTTTAAGAATATTAAATTGAAAAAAATTTGATTTATTCATAATTTTTTAATCTATATTCCCAACTACCAAGTCTATTATATTTTACTTTAAAAATTATACCTTCATTTGGGTCCAACCAAATATCAAAATCTAATTTTTTATCATCTGGCAAATCCTCAGTTGATTTTAGCTTAAATTGAAAAAGTTTAATTTTTTTACCCTTGTAATCAATTTCATCTTTATTTGTGAATTTGACCTCCTGTTTTTTTATACTTCCTGACAAAGGGCTTATTTGAGTTTTTGTTTCTAATATTTTGGCATTCCACCAATTTCCAATTATATTTTTTATATTTGCTTCTCCAACATATGAAGATCCATTTATAATAAATTTATTTTTATTTTGATCATAAATTAACTTTACAAATTTTTTTTTATCATTTTGCAATGTAGAAGATTCAAAAGATAGAAGCTTATTTTTTTGGTATATTTCTTTAGACTTACTATTTATTGAAAAAATTTTTACATTAAAAATTTCAACTGTAAACTTTGTATAATTTTCCACAGTCATAGTATCTCCAGTATGTTTAAAAAAATAATTACTATAACCAATTACCTCATCATTTCTTAACACATCCATTTCAATTTTTAGATATATTATTGTAATTAAATTCATCAGCAAAGACGTTAAAAAATGAGAATAAAATAAAAAATGTACAAATTGATTTTTTCATAAAAAATTGACTAATAAAGTTAATTATATTGTGAAAGTTTATTTTAACTTTATAAGGTTATCTATAAAAAAATATAATTACATGTTTTTATCAATAAAAAAAGTTCCAAAGACATACTGGAGTTCAGATAAACCATTTAATTTTAAGCCAAGATTTTCAACTTTATTTTTTTTATGTTTAGGCTTGTCATTATTTGGTTTAGGAGAAGGCTTGTTAATTGTTTCCTTTACCGGAGCTTCTCCTTGGAGTGTTCTTGCTCAGGGTATTTCTTTAAATATAGATTATTCAATTGGAACAATTACTTTGTTTGTAAGTATAGGTGTTTTAATACTATGGATACCACTAAAACAAAAACCTGGAATCGGAACAATTCTTAATGCTTTAATAATTGCTGTAATGATTGATGTTTGTATTAAATTTGTTCCAACACCTGATAATTATATTTCTCAAATTATATTGGCTTTTGTAGCTGTTCTTACAGTTGGATTAGGAGGTGGAATTTATCTTGTTGCAAATTTAGGACCAGGACCAAGAGATGGTTTGATGATTGGACTTCAGGAAATATCAAACTTACCAATTGCTGTAGTTAGAGCATTTCTTGAAATATCTGTAGTCGCCGTTGGATGGTATTTAGGAGGAACTGTAGGAATTGGAACTTTGTTATTTGCTTTTGGTATTGGACCTGCGGTAGCTTTAGGATTATTTTTAGTAGGCAAGGTTTTTAATAATTAAATTATTATTAGTAAAAAAAAAGGGCAGTAAAAACTGCCCTTTTTATAATTTTTAGTTCAAGTAAGAACGGTTACATTCCCATTCCACCCATTCCACCCATGCCTCCCATGCCACCACCAGGCATTCCAGCAGGTCCAGAATCTTTTTCTTCAGGCTTATCTGCAACCATCGCTTCTGTTGTTACTAACAATCCAGAAATTGAAGCCGCATCTTGCAAAGCTGTTCTTACAACTTTCACAGGATCGATAATACCTTCCTTGAACATATCAACATACTGTTCTGTTTGAGCATCATATCCATTTGAAGGTTTATTAGCCTCTAAAAGTTTTCCTACAACTACAGAACCATCAACACCAGCATTCGTTGTGATTTGTCTGATAGGAGCTTGTAGAGCACTTTTTACTATTTCGACACCAGCTTTTTGATCATCACCCTTAACTTTTACTTTATCTAGATCTTGTGATGCATAAAGAAGAGCACATCCTCCTCCAACTACTATACCTTCTTCTACTGCTGCTCTAGTTGCATTTAAAGCGTCTTCAACTCTATCTTTTTTTTCTTTCACTTCTACTTCAGTTGAACCTCCAACTTTAATAACCGCAACACCACCAGCTAATTTAGCAAGTCTTTCTTGCAGTTTTTCTCTATCATAATCAGAAGTTGTTTCTTCTACTTGCTGTTTAATCTGAGCACATCTAGCTTCGATATCAGATTTTTTTCCTGAACCACTTACGATTGTACTATTTTCTTTATCAACTTTTACTCTTTTAGCTGACCCGAGATCATTTATTTTTACGTTTTCTAATTTAATACCTAGATCCTCTGAAATAACTTGTCCTCCAGTTAGTATAGCTATATCTTCAAGCATTGCCTTTCTTCTATCTCCAAAACCTGGAGCTTTAACTGCAACAACTTTTAATCCACCTCTAAGTTTATTAACAACTAAAGTAGCCAAAGCTTCTCCTTCAACATCTTCAGAAATTATCATTAGTGGTCTTCCAGCCTGAACCACAGCCTCTAATAGTGGAACCATTGGCTGTAAATTAGTTAATTTTTTTTCATGCAAAAGAATTAGTGGATTTTCTAATTCAGTTGTCATTTTTTCTGCATTGGTGACAAAATAAGGAGAAAGATATCCTCTGTCAAATTGCATACCTTCTACAACATCAAGCTCAGTTTCAATACTTTTTGCCTCTTCAACAGTTATAACACCTTCATTACCAACTTTTTGCATTGCTTTTGCAATCATGCTTCCTATTTCTTTGTCGCCATTTGAAGAAATTGTTCCTACTTGTGCAATTTCATCACTATCTTTGACTTTTTTAGCAGAAGAAATTAATTTTTCTTTTACATGTTCTACTGCCGAGTCTATTCCTCTCTTAACGTCCATTGGATTCATTCCTGCAGTAACATACTTACAACCTTCTTTAACTATTGCTTGTGCAAGTATTGTAGCAGTAGTTGTCCCATCTCCCGCTTCATCATTTGTTTTGCTAGCAACTTCTTTAACCATTTGAGCACCCATGTTTTCAAATTTGTCTTCTAAGTCGATTTCTTTTGCAACAGAAACACCGTCTTTTGTTGTTCTTGGAGCTCCATAAGATTTGTCTATAACAACATTTCTTCCTTTTGGTCCAAGTGTAACTTTTACAGTGTTTGCCAATATATCAACTCCTCTTAACATTGCAGATCTTGCTTCAGAGTTGAATTTTACTATTTTAGCCATTATAAACTCCTTGTATTAATTTATTTACTTTTTGAAATACCCATAATGTCTGACTCTTTCATTATGCTGTATTCTTTTCCATCAATTTTGACTTCGGTTCCTGACCATTTGCCAAATAGAACCTTGTCTCCAACTTTAACATCCATTGGAATTATTTTTCCATCTTCAGTTTTTGCTCCACCACCAATAGCAACTACCTTGCCTTCTTGTGGTTTTTCTTGGGCTGTGTCTGGTATGATAATGCCTCCAGCAGTTTTTTCGCTGCTATCTAGGACTTCGATTAAAACTCTGTCGTGTAACGGTTTAAATTTCATATAAAACTCCTATAAATATGAGGTTTCATATAGCTATGAGTCCATTTTATTTCAAGAAGCTTTATAAAATTTATAACCCTAAAAAAACCAAGAAATATGGTTATTTTTAAGTTATATCTGAAAAATGACCAAAGACTTGGATGATATAGGACTAAAATCTGTTGCAGATCATTACGACCTGTTCTTTATAGACTTATGGGGCGTTGTACATAATGGAATTGAACTTTACAAAGACTCTACCGATGCTTTAGAAAAATTATTAGAGAAAAACAAAGATCTAGTATTACTCACCAATGCTCCCAGACCCAATAATGATGTAAAAAATTTTTTAAAAAAAATGGGATTAGAACAAAAATATTATTCAAAAGTATACACATCTGGCGAAGCAGCATTAAATTATTTAAGTCTAAACTTTAAAGACAAAACTTTTTTTCATATTGGACCACCTAGAGATTTTGGATTATTTAATAACTTTAAAAAAAATAAAATTCAAAAAATTAATGAAGCCAAATACTTACTTTGTACTGGTTTATTCGATGAGCATGAAAAAGAATTATCATACTACAAAACACTACTAAAGAATGAGATAGATAAAATTATGATTTGTACTAATCCAGATTTAATTGTCGATAGAGGGCAAGAAAGAGAATTTTGCGCAGGATCAGTCGCAAAAGTCTTTGAAGAGATAGGGGGAACAGTAGAATATTTTGGCAAACCTCACCCTAAAGTTTATAATCTTGCAGCAAAAATAAATAACAAGAAAGTTTTTTGCATAGGGGATAATTTAAATACAGACATTAAAGGAGCTAATAATCAAAATTTTACTAGCTTATTAATAACAAATGGAATTCATAGACAAGAAGTAGAAAATGAAAATTTTGAAAAAATTATGAAAAAATATAATACTAAGGTTGATTACATACAATCAAAATTAAAATGGTAAAAAAATTGAAGCTATATAAAAATTTTTCTGTTTCCAAAAATTATAAAAATTCAATTTTATTAATTGGTAATTTTGACGGTTTGCATATTGGACATCAAAAGCTATTTAATTTTGCAAAAAAATATAAAAAAAAACATAAAATAAAAATTGGTGTGTTAACTTTTGATCCTATGCCCAAAATGTTTTTTAATAAAAAATTAAAAAACTTTAAAATTTCTAATCTAAATCAAAAAATAAATTCCTTTGAGAAACTTAAAATAGACTTTGTTGTAATTAAAAAGTTTGATAAAAAATTTTCAAAAATGAATTACATAAAATTTATTGACAGTGTTTTATTTAAGAAACTTAGACCAAAATATATTTTTGTTAGTAATAATTTTAGGTTTGGTAATAAAAGAGAAGGAAATGTAAATAAATTAAAATTTTTTGAAAAAAAATATAATTTTAAAATAATTAATCCTAAACCTCTAAAGAAAAAAACTAAAATTATTTCATCTACATTAATTAGAAAATTAATATCTAATGGGAAAATTAATATTGTTAATAGATATTTAGATCGAAATTGGTCGATAGATGGAAAAGTAAGTGTGGGAAGAAAAATGGGTCGAAAAATTGGATTTCCGACATGCAATATTAAACTAAACGATTATGTTATTGCAAAACCCGGAGTATATGCAGTGAATATTTTAATAAATAAAAATAAAAAATTATTAAGTGGCATTGCAAATTTAGGTTATAGGCCAACTTTTAATCAAAAAGAAATACTTTTAGAGGTTCACATATTTAATTTTTCAAGGAATCTTTATAATAAGCGCTTAACTATTGAGTTCATAGACTTTATAAGAAAAGAAAAGAAATTTAAAAATATAAACCAATTAAAAAAACAAATTAATTTAGACATCAGAAAAGCAAAAAAATTAAACTAAAATAATGAGCAAAAGCAATATCAATCTACCCAAAACTGCTTTTTCAATGAAAGCAAATTTACAAAATAAAGAACCTGGAATAATTGATTACTGGGATAAAATTGACTTATATAAAAAGTTACGATCATCTAGCAAAGGAAAAACAAAATTTGTTCTTCATGATGGCCCTCCATATGCCAATGGGGACATACACATGGGAACAGCACTTAATAAAATCCTTAAAGATGTAATAGTAAAATTTCATCAAATGAAAGGAGAGGATTCTGTTTATGTACCAGGTTGGGATTGTCATGGTTTGCCAATTGAATGGAAAATTGAGGAGCAATATAAAAAAAACAAAAAAAATAAAAACGAAGTCCCAATAAATGAATTTAGAAAAGAATGTAGAGATTTCGCAAAGAAATGGATTGAAGTACATAAAAAGCAATTTAAAAGACTTGGAGTAGTGGGTGACTGGGAAAATTATTACTCCACAATGAGTTTTGATGCTGAAGCCCAAATAGTTAGAGAACTTGGTAAATTTTTAAAAGAAGGAAGTCTTTACCGGGGATATGAACCTGTTCTTTGGTCTACGGTAGAAAAGACAGCATTGGCAGATGCAGAAGTTGAATATATGGATCATAAGTCTGATACGATTTATGCAGCATTTAATATTAAAAAATCGAAAAATGAAAAACTTTTGAATACACAAATTATAATTTGGACCACAACTCCATGGACTATACCAGCCAATAGAGCTTTGGCTTACAACGAAAATTTAAAATATGTAATTATTAAAATAGAAGATGAATCAGATTTTAAAGATAAACAAATAATAGTAGCAGAAGATTTGTTAAATTCTTTAATAAAGGATTGTAATATTAAAAAGTTTACAAAAGTTTTAACATTATCAGGAATAGAATTTGAAGGAACAATATGTAGCCATCCATTTTCAAAAATTGGATTTGACTATGATATTCCAATGCTAAGTGCAAATTTTGTTACGACGGAGCAAGGTTCGGGAATTGTCCATTGTGCACCTAGCCATGGTCCTGATGATTTTAATTTGTGTTTAAAAAATAATATAAAAGCTGAAGAAACCGTAGATGATGATGGGAAATATACAAAGCATGTTCCAACTTTTGAAGGTATACATATTTTTAAGTCTAACAAAATAGTTATAGAAAAACTAAAAGAACAAAAAAATTTATTATCTAGTGGGGAATTAATTCATTCTTATCCTCATTCTTGGCGCTCAAAAGCACCCTTGGTTCATAGAGCAACACCCCAATGGTTTATTTCGATGGAAAGTCATGGCCTGAGAAAGAAAGCTTTAAAATCTATAGATGAAACTGATTTTTATCCAAATAAAGGAAAAGAAAGACTAAGATCGATGATAGAATTGAGGCCTGATTGGTGTGTTTCAAGACAAAGAGTATGGGGAGTTCCTATTCCTGTTTTTATGTCAAAAAAATCAAATGAAGTTTTAATCGACGATGAAGTGAATGAGAATATTGCCAGTATATTCGAGAAAGAGGGGGCTGACTGCTGGTTTGAAGGAGATGCTCAAAGATTTTTAGGCAAAAAATATAAAATTGAGGATTATAAAAAAATGACTGATATTGTTGAAGTTTGGTTTGATAGTGGCTCTACTCATGCCTATGTTCTTGAAAAAAGAGAAGATTTAAAATGGCCTGCTTCAATGTATCTTGAGGGTTCAGATCAACACAGGGGCTGGTTTCACTCATCATTATTAGAGTCTTGTGGAACAAGAGGTAGGGCTCCGTTTGAATCTATATTATCCCACGGATTTGTTGTTGATGGAAAAGGTTTAAAAATGTCAAAATCTCTTGGAAATATTATCGCACCAGAAGATATTTTAAAAAAATATGGAGCTGATATCCTAAGGATTTGGGTTGGGGCTTCTGATTATGCTGAGGATTTAAGAATAGATTATTCAATTTTAGAACAGCATGCAGAATCTTACAGAAAAATTAGAAACACTTTTAGATACATTCTTGGAAATTTAAATGACAAATTTGAAAAAGTTGATTTTGAAAAAATTAATATAAGTGATTTTCCAGAGCTAGAACAGTATATGTTACATAAAATTTATAATCTTAACATTTTGTTTGAAAAGAATTTTGAAAAATATAATTTTCATACTTTATATAAGGAAATAATAAATTTTTGTACATCTGATTTGTCAGCTTTTTATTTTGATATTAGAAAAGATTGCTTGTACTGCGATTCTCTAGATAATAAAAAAAGAATTTCAACTATACAGTTTTTAAATATTGTTCTTGAAATATTATTAAAATGGTTTGCACCAGTGTTGTCATTTACAACTGAAGAAATTTACTCACTTCTAAAAATTAAGGAAAAAG
The DNA here is from genome assembly GCA_902560815.1 of uncultured Pelagibacteraceae bacterium. GTDB lineage: Bacteria > Pseudomonadota > Alphaproteobacteria > Pelagibacterales > Pelagibacteraceae > Pelagibacter. Next base: position 33,766 of record CACENP010000010.1, on the reverse strand, counting down.
GAAGTATTCATTTAGAAAAATTTCCAGTAATCCCATCAAATTGGAATAATCCAAATTTAAATACCAAATGGAATGAGCTTATAAAAATAAGAGATAAATGTAATAGCAGTATAGAGTTAAAAAGAGCATCCAAAGAAATTGGCTCAAGTTTAGAGGCAAATTTAAAAATACTTTTAAATGACAAGCTAATTAAATTATCAAAAGGAACTGATTTTTCAGAGATATGCATTACGTCAGGAGCAGATGTAGATAAAATTAAAAAAGATGATGGAGAAGAAATTATTGTTGAGACAAAAAAGGCTGAAGGTGAAAAATGCAGTGTTTGTTGGAAAATTAAGAAAGATAAGTGTGAAAGACATGGATGTGCAATAAAATAATTAATGAATAAATTATTTTTTAAAAAAGCATTTATATATTTTGGGATTATTTTATTTATTTTCTTAGCAGATAGAATTTCAAAGTTATATATACTTTCTGTCCTAGAAGATTTAGGTTTTGTAGACATAAATATTAATTCCTATATCAATTTAATTTTAGTTTGGAATAGTGGAATTGGTTTTGGACTATTATCTTTTGACCAATCATCAATATATAACGTCATTACAATCTTGATAATTTTTATTAATTTGCTGATTGTATATTTGATTATTAAATCAAAAGATAAGACTGCATATTTTTTTTTAATCATTCTAGGTGGATCTTTGGGCAATTTATTTGACCGTATTTATTACTCTGCAGTGCTAGATTTTATAGATATTAGCTATAAAGGCTATCATTGGTTTGTTTTTAACATTGCTGATATATTTATATCTTTGGGAATTATTTGTCTTATTTTTGCTGAATTATTGAATTATAAAAAGGGAAAATGATATTTAAAAAAATAATTTTATATATAATTTCAATATTTTTTTTACATTCTTGTTCTGGCGTTTCAGATGCTTTTGAAGGAAAAAAAAGATCTGAAAATAGTGATGAATTTTTAGTTGAAAAAAAAAATCCATTAACGGAACCCCCTGACATGAATGAGTTACCTGTACCGCTAGATCAAGAGAAAGAACAATCTGACAAAAGCAATGAAGATTCATTAGATATTGAAAAAGCTTTAAACGTGGAGGAATCAAAAGATTCAAATAATCAAAATCAAGAAAATAGCTTAGAGAAAACAATACTAGAAAAAATAAATAACTAGGGATGTTGACTTCTAAAATTAATTTTAAAAATTTTAAAATTGGAAAACTAAAAAATATTAAAAATTTTAGAAATGAAAGTTGGTTTAAAAAAATTAAACTTCTTGATACTTTAAAATCTAGCTATGAATATACTTATACAAAAAATCAAATTAGAAAAATTAAAAAAAATAAAAATTTTAGGATAATTGGTATAGGTGGATCAACACTAGGAATTGAAGCTATATATCAATTTTTAAGTCATAAAATAAAAAAAAAATTTGTATTTATTAACAATTTAACTCCAAAGTTAAAAAGTAATGAGAAAAAAATAAAAGCAATAAATATTATTATATCTAAATCTGGAAATACCCTTGAGACAATCGCAAATTCAAATTTATTGATAAACCAAAAAAAAAATATTTTTATCACTGAAAATAAGGAAAGTTATTTAAAAAATCTTGCCACTAATTTAAAAGCGGAAGTTATTGATCATAAAAATTATATAGGAGGAAGATATTCTGTTTTATCAGAGGTTGGAATGTTGCCTGCTGAAATTATGGGGCTTGATGAAAAAAAATTTAAAAGATTAAATTATTTAATAAATAATAAAAATTTTTTAAATGAATTAATAAAAAATGTTAGTGCAATTTTAAAATTTGTAAAACAAAAGAAATTTAATTCAATAATTTTGAACTATGACAATAAGTCAGAAAACTTATTCAGATGGTATCAGCAGCTAGTTGCAGAAAGTTTAGGAAAAAAATCTAAGGGTATACTTCCTATTATATCTAAAATGCCAAGTGATAATCATAGTTTATTACAACTATATTTAGATGGACCAAAAAATAATTTTTTTACTTTTTTTTCAACACATGATCTAAAATCAGAAAAGATAAATAATAAATTTTTATATAAGACTCATAACTATTTAAGAAATAAATCCTTTTCCAAAATTATTTACGCACAAAAAAGTGCAACTCAAAAGGTTTTTAACAAAAAAAAAATTACCTTTCAGATCTTTTGAACTAAAAACAAGAAATGAAGAAGTACTTGGAGAACTATTTTGTTTTTTTATGTTAGAAACAATTTTACTTGGAAGAGCTCTAAAAGTTAATCCTTTTGATCAGCCATCAGTTGAGCTGATAAAAAAAGAAACTAAGAAAATATTATTCAATTAATTTGAATAAAAATTATTTTTGAAATTCCATATTTAACAGATCTTTTAATATTAAATTTATTATCAATATTAACTTTTGATTTTTTATGACGATGCAATACAATTAATCCAGAATCTTTTAATAATTTTAATTTAACTATATTTTCTAAAATTATTTCTATATTTTCTTCTTTATATGGCGGATCCAAAAAGATTAAATCTAATTTTTCATTTTTTATTTCTTTAGTCTCAAAAAAACTAAATACATTTTTATTAAATACCGTTGTTTTTTTTTCATATTTTAATTTTTTTATATTTTTATATAAAATTTCTAATGATTGTTTGTAGTTTTCAACGAAATAAACTTTTGCAGCTCCTCTAGAAATACACTCAAGCCCAAAAGATCCTGTTCCAGAAAATAGATCGAGAATTAATGAGTTTTTCAATTCTATTCTTGAATCTTTGGAATGTTCAAGAATATTTAATAAAGATTCTTTAACTAAATCTTTGAGCGGTCTGGTATTTTTATCAAAAGATTCAAGTATTTTAGTACCTTTGTGAGTTCCACCAATTATTCTCATTTATCTATTATTTTATAACCAATATCTTTTCTAAAAAAACCATTTTTCCAATTTAATTGATTTATGAGTTTTAAAGCTCTTTCTCTAGAATTTTTAAATGAGCTTGATAAAGAAACAAAATTTAAGACTCTGCCCCCATTAGAAAATATTTCATTATTTTCTATCTTTGTTCCTGCATGAAAAATAAAATCATTATTATTTAATTTTAAATTATTTAAATTATCTATCTTTATATTATTTGTAAATTTATCAGGATATCCGCTAGAACATAGTACGATACATAAGCTTTTTTCATCTTTCCATTCTAAATTTATATTTTCTAAATTTTCACTACAGCACGCAATAAAAATATCAATTAAATCTGTCTTTAAAAGAGGTAGAATAGTTTGACACTCAGGGTCACCCATTCTTACATTATACTCAATTAAGAAAGGCTCATTATCCAATATCATTAAACCAGCATAGAGAAATCCTTTATACTTTTCACCCATTTCATCAATAGCTTTTAAAGTCGGTGAAATTATTTTATTTATAATTTTTTTTTCTAAATCATCATTTATTAATCCCGAAGGACTATAAGCACCCATTCCTCCAGTATTTTTTCCTTCATCTCCCTCTTTAACTCTTTTATGATCTTGTGCAGTTTTAAATATTTTGAAATTTTTCCCATCACAAACAACGAAAAAACTCATCTCTTCTCCTTTTAAAAATTCTTCAACTAGTATTTTTTTTGCTTCTCCAAATTTTCCATTAAAAATTTCATCAACAGCTTCTTTTGCTTCAGACAAATTTTTTGATATATAAACACCCTTTCCAGCAGCTAGACCATCAGCTTTAATAACAATTGGAAATTTTGAATTTTCTAAAAAATTTATAGTATCTTCTTTTTTATCAAAGATCCCAAAATTAGCTGTTGGTATTTTATAATTTTTACAAATATTTTTTGTGAAGGTTTTCGAACCTTCTAATTGAGAAGGAATTTTTCTAGGACCAAAAACTTTGATATCATTATTTTCTAAGAAATTTACAATACCATCCACCAATGGTTTTTCAGGCCCTACAATAACTAAATCGACTTTTGCATTTTTTATAAACTTTAAAATTTTTTCAAAATTATCGATATCTAAATCTATATTTTCAGCCAATTGTTGAGTCCCAGCGTTACCAGGTATACAATATATTTTGCTTATTTTTGAGGATAAAGATATGGTTTTGCATATAGCATGCTCTCTACCTCCACTTCCTAAGACACAAATAATCATATATAAATACATTTCTATATAATGAAAAATAAATTAGCTAGAATAAAATATTTACCTAATAATTTTGAGATTCTTGAAGAGGGCGATCATGTTATTTGTGCAATCTCAGGAAAGAAAATATTTCTTGAAAAACTAAGTTATTGGAATGTTGAACTCCAAGAACCCTACTATTCTTATGTTGAGGCATCACAAAAAAGAGAAGAATTAAGTAAAAAAAACTGACTTATTTCCATCGATTATGCGACCAAATCCATTGATCTGGGTTTTTTAAAATCATTTTTTCTAATATTTTATTAAGTTCCAAGGATATTTGTTCGACAGAAGATTTATCATCAAATTTTATAGGTTTATTGAAATATAATTTAAAATGAAATTTATTAATTCTTTCAACATAAACTGGTACAATGCTACAACCATATTTATTAGCTAGTTGTGCTGGAATAGTTGTAGTTTTCGCAGATCGATTAAAAAATTTTATATCTTCGCCCTCACTAACTCTTTGATCAATCATTAAAGCTACTGAAAAATTTTCCTTAAATAAATTCAGCAAATCTCTAGTTCCACTTTTACCTTTTTTAATTTGATTTTTGCATATGTAATTTTTTCTAATTTTTTCCATAATAATGTTTAAAAAAGGATTATTAAGAGGCCTATAAATTGCACATAAATTTATTCCTGCTTTTTCTATTTCCATTGCCATTAGTTCAAAGTTATTAAAATGCCCAGAAATAAATACAACTTGTTCATTATTATTTTTAATTTCATTTAAATAATTTAAACCTTCAATTTCGATATATTGATTAAAATTATTTTTTTTAAATTGCTTTAAATAAACATATTCAGATAATATTCTTCCATAATTACCCCACATATTGTTGATTATAGATTTTCTATCTTCCTGAGAATTACCAATGTTAGAATTTTCTAAATTAGTAAGAATTTTTTTATTTGATCTAAAAAATGGCCCAATTTTTTTTCCAATAATTTCTCCTAAGTTTGAAGCATTTTTATATCCTATTATTTTAAAAATAATTAATAAAATATAAATAAAAATAAATTCAATTAAATATTTTATAATTTTCATAATTTACTTTTAATTAAATTAATAAATTCATCTTTATTTTCAATTTCCAAATCAACTAATACACAATAACAATTTTTTTTTTGTTCGTCATTCATTCTATAATAATCTTTTTCAGTTGTAACAATTTTTGAAACATTATCTCCAATAATTTTATCAAAATCTTTTTGGGAATAGAAATGGTGATCTGGAAATGAATATGTTTTTTTTAAATTTAAATTATTTTCTTTTAATAAATCAAAAAAATTTGATGGATTTCCAATTCCTGCAAAAGCTATAATTTCTTTATTTTGTAAATTTTCTATATTTTTTATTTTATATTTAGAATAAAATATTTTTATTTCTTTTTTGAAAATTTTTTTAATTTTATTTTCAAATTCTAAATTTTTATCTCCATTTATTACAATACAATTTGCTCGCAAAATTGAATCGAAACTTTCTCTTAGTGGTCCCGATGGTATTAGCAAACCATTTCCAATGAGTTGTTTTGAATTGAAACACAATATTGAAAGGTCTTTTTTAACTGTAAAATCCTGGAATCCATCATCTAAAACTGCAACATCGTAACCTTCCAAAATTAATTTTTTTATTGCATGTATTCTATTCTTTTCATAAAAAACTTTTCCAATCTTTTTTAACATAGTCATTTCATCTGATAAATAACTATAGCTTTTTTTTATAAAGCCAGGATTCTTTCCAGAAGACTTTAAAATTTTAAATATTTCAGATGTTAAAGGGGTTTTTCCTGTGCCTCCCACATAAATATTTCCTATACATATAATAGGTATTGAAAATTTTTTTTGATTTTTGGATATTTTAATTATTAATGAAGCTAATAAAAATACTAATGAAAATGGGAATAATAATATTGACCAAAAAGATATGCTCGATTGATCCCAAAACTTTGGTTTTTTGAAATTCATAAATTAAAAATATTTATTAATTTCTTTTTCATTATTAAATAGGATTTGTTTACCTATATAAGCTAATTTTTTTATAATTTGATTAGAATAATTTTTTTTTTGATTAAACCTAATAATTAGTTTTTCTAAATCTTTATATGACTTAATTTTTGTTGAAATACCAAGTTTTTCTAAGAAATCATAAACTTCAACAAAATTTTCTATATTAGGACCATGAATAATTCTATTTCCTAGCCTTGCAGCTTCGATTGGATTTTGCCCTCCATATCCATTTATAGATTTTCCCATGAAAGCAATTTTAGATAATTTTAAAAAAGATTTTGTTTCTCCAAAAGTATCAACAAGATAAATATCGGTATTATTTGGAATATTTTTGCCTGAAGAATGAATATAAACGTTTAATCCAATTTGATTTAATTCTTCTTTAATTTCTTGAGTTCTATGAATATGTCGAGGAATGATTATAGAAATTATATTTTTATATTTTTTTTTCAGATTAATGTGAACTTTTCCACAAAATAATTCTTCACCATCATGTGTACTTATTGCCGAAAAAATAACTTTTCTTTTTCTAAATATTTTTTTTATTTTTGAAATTGATTTATTTTTTAGATCAGAGCTGCTTTGTGAGAATTTTAAATTCCCAATTTTTTTAATATTTTTTGCTCCTAAAATTTTTAAATATTTTTTTGTTTCACTATTTTGAGCTAAACATAAATTGAAATTGCTAAATATTTTTTCTGAAAAAGAAATTATATTTTTCCAATTATTGAATGAATTTTTTGTTAATCTTGCATTTAACAATATAAGTGGAATATTTCTTTCTCTTATTTTTAGTATCATATTTGGCCAAATTTCAGAATCTATAAAAAAAACAGCTTTTGGTTTCCAATGGTTTAAAAATTTTTCTACTAAAAAATTTGAATCTAAAGGAAAGTATTGATGAAAAGTATTTTTTAAATTTAAATTTTTTATAATTTTTGCAGAACTTAGAGTATTCGATGTTATTAATATTTTTTTTACATTCTTTTTTTTTTCTAATTTTTCAATTAAAGGAACTACACTTAAGACTTCTCCTACACTTGAACCATGAAACCAAATTAAATTTTTATTTTTTTTTTTGTAATTAAAGCTACCAATTTTTTCAAAAAATCTTTTTGGATCTTCTTTTTTTTTAATAATTCTGTAAATTATTATTAAAGGTGAAATTAATAAAATTATGTTTATTGCAATTCTATAGATAAATAACATTAATCTTTTCTTAATTGCTTTTCATAAAAGTTTTTATAAGTTACAGATTTTTCTAATAGTTCTTTGTGTGTACCTTGAGCTACAATTTTTCCTTCATCTACAACATATATTTTTTTGGAGTTCATGATAGTCGATAGCCGATGAGCTATTACCAAAGTAGTTCTATCTTTAGTAAGCAAGTTTATAGCTTCTTGTATTTTACTTTCAGTTTCCGCATCTAAAGATGAGGTGGCTTCATCTAATAAAATTATCTTACTTTTTTTTAGCATTGCTCTTGCAATAGAAAGTCTTTGCTTTTCTCCGCCAGACAATCTGTAACCATTTTCACCTATAAAAGTGTCAAATTTATTAGGCAATTTATTTATGAATTCATCACAGAAAGATAGTTTTGCTGCCTGGAAAATTTCCTCATCTGTGGCATCAAGTTTTGCGTAAGCGATATTATTTTTAATTGTATCATCAAATAAAGTTACATCTTGGTTAACTAGTGAAATGCTTGATCTTAAAGAGTCAATTTTTAAGTCATAAATTGATTGGTTATCTATTTTTATATCTCCATTATTACAGTCGTAAAATCTTGGAATTAAATTCAATATAGAGGATTTTCCAGCTCCACTATGTCCAACTAGCGAAGTCATTTCTCCTCCTGAGATATTTAAATTTATTGAGTTAAGTACTTTTTTATCTTCTTCATTATATTTAAAATCAACATTTAAAAAATTTATTTCTGCTTTTGTTAAATTTAAATCTGTAGAATTTTCTTTTTCCTTAATTTTATTTTCAAAGTCTATAATAGGCAAAACTCTTCTTGCTGATTGTATACCTTGGTTTAGCCCCATATTAAGTGTAGCTAAAGAACGAACAGGCTGGTAAGCCAACATCATTGCAGCTAAAAATGAGAAAAAATTGTTAATATCAAGTTCTTCTTTTAATATTAATTTTCCAGAATAAAAAATTAATCCAGCTATCATTATACCCGTTAAACTTTCCATAATTGGAGAAGCTCTGACAAGCACTGTCTCTATTTTAATCACTTTATTCTTAAGTTCATTTATAAAGTGCTCTGTTCTTTTAAATTCATAAGTTTCTTTTTGAAAAATTTTAATTATTTTATGGTTTTTAAATATTTCAAGAAGATAAGAAGTTAAAGCACCAGTTCTATCTGCCGCCTCAATTGTAACTTTTCCAATTCTTTTTCCTAAAGACCTTGCTGCGATTGAAGCAAGAGGTATCATTATAATTGCAAAAATCGCTAGTTTCCAATTTTGGTAAAACATTACTCCAACAAGACCTACAAGAGTTAGACTGTCTTTAGTTAAATTTAAAATCACAGTACTAACTAATTTTGTAATCATTCCAACATCAAAAGTTAAATGAGAAATAAATTTTCCCGAGTGTTTTTTATCTATTGCTTCACTATCAGCCTTAATTAAAGATTTCATGATTTTAAGCTGTATAAGTTTAGTTATTTCTTGTCCGACTTTTATCAAAATTGTTTTTGCGAAATAAAGAGAGGCACCTTTTAAAGAAAAAGCCAGTATAATTGCGAGTGGTATCAAATATATTAATGATTGATCTTTATCAATAAATATTTTTTTTATTGCGGGATCAAGAAGCCAAGCAATGGATGCAGTACTTGCCGCAACGATTAAAGAAAAAAATACTGATAATAATATTTTTGGTAAAAATTTTTTTGTATAATCATTGTAAAGTCTTTTTATAATATCTAAATTATTCATATCTATATTTGTTTTCCTATTAGTAAATTTATAAATATTATTAAACCCAGCATATTATTTGATTTAAAAACTTTTAAACAGGAATTATCATCCTTGATATTTAATGTTTTTATTTGAAAAAATAAGTGCATAGCGGGAAGTATCAAAAATAAGAAATAAGAATTATTTAAATTCATCAACATTCCAATTATTATTATAGAAATTAAAGTTATCACGTAGCATAACGAAAGAAATTTTTTTGGGTTATTTTTAAATTTTATAGAGGTTGATTTTACTCCAATTATTTCATCATCTTTAATATCCTGGTATCCATAAATCGTGTCATAACCTAGTGTCCAAAATATGGCTCCAACATAAAATATAATTGGCTCTAAAGTTAAATTTTCTTGAACTGATATCCATCCTAGTAGTAACCCGTAATTAAATGTAATTCCTAAAAAAAGTTGAGGCCAATAAGTTAGCCTTTTCATATAAGGGTACGTAAAAGCGAGTGGCATTGAGGCCAAAGCAAAATATACAGTTAATTTATTGAATTGTAATAAAACTACTAATGCCAACAAACATAGAAATGATGCATAAAAAAAAGCTAATATAATTGAAATTTTTCCTGAAGCTATAGGTCTATTTTTTGTTCTTAAAACTTTTTTATCATAATTTCTATCAGCCATATCATTTACTATGCATCCTGCCGATCTCATTAAAACTGAACCTAGAAAAAATAATATTAAATAAAAAAAATATGTATTTAAATTTCTTTCAAAATCATATCCAATTGTAAGTCCCCATAAACAAGGCCAGAATAACAACATATAACCGATAGGTCTGTCTAATCTTGTTAGTTGAATAAATAATTTAAGATTTTCCATTTAATTTTCTTGTAAATAACAAAGCCTGGATTCATAATCAAACTGATTCGCATGAATATAGATTACACTGTTACAGCCCTAATGTTCCCAGCAATACCTTTGCTTATGAGTGTTTATAGCAACAGATTTCATACTTTAAGTAAGCTTATTAGAGAGCTTCATGATGAGCATGTTTATGAGAAGCATATACCACCAGAATGGAAAAAGCAGTTTATAAATTTAAGTAGCAGAATTACAATTATAAGATGGACAATAATGTTTGCTTCATTTGGGTTTCTATTTAATATGTTAACAGTTTTTGCTCTTTATTTGGATGAGGTTTTTTTAGCTAGAATAATTTTTGGCTCATGCTGTTTATCAATGATAATCTCAATAATATTTTTTATTAGAGAAATTCAAATATCAACAAATGCTCTAAGGCTACACATGTCTGATATGGATGTTGAAATAGACTAACTGGGAATAATTACTGCTGGACCTAAAATTTTCCTACCTTCTAAATCTTTGTGGGCCTGAACAATATCTTCTAATTTATATTTTTTAAAAATTTCAATTTTTACTTTTCCAGATTTAATTTTTTCAAACATGGTTGATGCAGCTTCATCTAGCTCTTCTTTAGTGCTTAAATATTGTTGCATTGAAGGTCTTACAAAAAACAAACCTTTTGGTTGCAACATCTTAGGTACATTAATATCTGAAAGAGGCCCTGAAGCATTTCCAAATGAAACCATCATTCCTCTCACCTTCAAACATTCCAATGAACCTTCTAGAGTATCTTTACCAACACCATCATAAACAACCGGAACACCTTTGCCATCAGTTAATTCTTTTACTTTAGTTGCAAAATTATCTTTAGAATAATTTATTACATGGTCGTATCCACATTTTTTTGCAACTTCAATTTTTTCTTCTGACCCAACTGTTCCAATTATATTACATCCTAAACTTTTTGCCCATTGACCAAAGATTTGTCCTACGCCACCTGCGGCCGCATGAAACAAAACAGTGTCACCTGATTTAACTTTATAAGTTTGATGTAAAAGATAATAAGTAGTTAAACCTTTTGTCATCAAGGTTGCTGCTACTTCAAAATCAACTCCATCAGGTATTTTAACAAGTTTACTAGCAGGAAAATTTCTATGTGTTGAATAAGAACCTAAAGGTATCGCAGCGTATGCTACTTTTTCTCCAGCTTTGAAACTTTTAACATTAGACCCAACATCAGTAATTATACCCGCACCTTCAAGACCTAATCCTATTGGTAGTTTTAAAGGATAAAGACCAGATCTATGATAAGTATCAATATAGTTTAAACCAATTGCTTTTTGTTCAATTGTAACTTCATCTTCACTTGGTTTTTCTAAAATAATATCTTTTAATTCTATTACTTCTGGTCCACCTGTTTTATTAATTATTGCAGCTTTCATTATTTTACAAATACACCATTATGATAATCTTGAACTGCTTGCAAGATCTCTGCTTTAGTATTCATTACAAATGGTCCTCCTCTTGCAATTTCTTCATTGATTGGTTTTCCAGAAATTACTAGAAATTTTGAATTTGATTTAGCCCTTACATTTAAATTCTCTCCTTTTTTTAGTAATATTAAAGTACTATCTTTAACCTGATCATGCTTTATTGCACCAATTTCTATTTCTCCATTTATTAAATAAATAAATGTGTTGTGAGTTGACGGTAGTTTAAAAATAAATTCTTTATCTTTATTTAATTCAACATCAAAATACACAGGTTCAACGTTATGGCCTTTAACAGTACCCTCTGCTTTTTCAAATTTTCCAGCAATAACTTTTACTTTTTTGCTATCATCTAAATGGATACTCATTTTATCAGAGTCAATAAAGATATAATCAGGTTTGCTCATCTTTAATTTAGCAGGCATATTAATCCATAGTTGAAATCCATGAAGTCGACCCTCAGACATTGCAGGCATTTCAGAATGAATTATACCACTACCAGTTTTCATCCATTGGACATCACCAGAAGACATTTTGCCTTTAGCACCAGTACTATCTTCATGTTCAAATTCACCTTGAAGCATATAAGTTACTGTCTCGATTCCTCTATGAGGGTGAGCAGGAAAGCCTCCAATGTAATCGTCTTTATTATCTGATCCAAATTCATCTAACATTAAAAAAGGATCAAAGTAATTTGGCTCAACACCTATACTTCTTTTTAATTTTACCCCTGCTCCGTCAGAAGCTATGACTGGTTTTATAATTTTTTTTACTTCAATATTTTTCATAAATAAATGAATAAGTTTAATTAAATTATATCAATCAATTTAGTAAGATTTTCAATTTGATATTTTGGCACATAATCTAATTTATCAAAAATACTATTTTTTCTATTTACCCAGACAGGATTGAAACCATAATTTCCACTAGCAGATACATCCCAAGTATTTGCACTTAAATATGCAACTTCATTTTTTTGTATTTGGTATTTTTCAATTGGAATATTGTAAACTTTTGGATGTGGTTTATAAACTTTAACTTCTTCAATCGAAAAAATATCATTAAAAATATTATCTAAATTATTGCTTTTAACTAATTCATTTAATAAAGATGGCGTTCCATTAGAAAGGATAGCCAGCTTATAATTTTTTTTTTTAAGTTCATTTAAAACCCCTTTTACTTCTGAAAAAGTAGATAGAACTTTGTAAAGGTTTAATAATTCATTTTTCATCGACGGATCTATTTTAAAAATTTGCATAGATTTATCTAAACTATCCTCTGTTACTTTCCAAAAATCCTCATGTTTATTCATTAAGGTTCTTAACCAAGTATACTCTAGTTGAGTTGTTCTCCAGTAATTTGCAAAACCTTCCCACTTATCTCCAATTTTATCTTTACATTTCTCTGCTGCTGAATTGACATCAAATAGTGTGCCATATGCATCAAATATGATTGCTTTAATATTTTTCATAAATTAACTTGTATATATGAGCAATATTAGATTATTTTTTGAAAAAAGTTTATCATTAAATTTTAATTCTAAATTAGACAAAACCCAATCACATTATTTATCAAAAGTAATGAGAATAAATGTAGGTCAAAGTTTCTCTTTATTTAATCAAAGCGGAGAATGGGAAGCAAAAGTGCAAAATATAGTCAAAGGGATTGTTGAATTTTTAATTATAAAAAAATTAAGATCAGCGAGTAATGAAAAAGAAATTTGGCTAGCATTTGCACCAATTAAATTAAATTACTTAAATTTAATGATACAAAAAGCAACCGAAATTGGAGTGACGAGATTTATTCCAGTACTGACGGAAAGAACAATAGTTAGAAAATTAAATGAAAAGAGAATTAATAAAATTATTATCGAAGCATCTGAACAGAGCAATAGATTAAAAGTTCCATCTTTAGATAAACTTACAAAACTAGATACTTTTTTAAAATCAAATCAAAATACAAATATAATTTTTGGAGATTTAAACACGGACAATAAAAAAATAGATTTTAAAGATAAAGATCCACTATGTATACTGATAGGACCAGAAGGAGATTTTTCAATAAAAGAAAGAGAGAATATTTTAAAATTAAGAAATATACTTCCACTTAAAATAAATGATAATATTTTAAGATCAGAAACAGCTGCAATTTCAATGATATCAATAATAAGTTTTAATTTATTATCTTAAATATTTATTTATACTTTTAAAAATATCTTCGTAGTCCGCATGATGACTGATTCTACTAAGATATTTTCCATCTTTTAATAAAATAATAGATGAGCTATGATTTATTAAATAGTTACCATCTTCAGTAAAAATTTTTTCAGAAAGAACTCCCCAAGATTTTGACATAAGAAATACTTTTTTTGGATCTCCAGTAATTCCATGAATTTTATTCTCAAATGAATTTAAATAATCTTTTATAACTTGAGGGCTATCTCTTTCAGGATCTATACTAACAAAAAAAACTTTAAATTTATCTTTCTTTTCTTGATCTAAATTTTTTATGGCCAAGTCTAAATTATTTAGTGTCATTGGACATACATCTGGACAATTTGTAAAACCAAAAAAAACTGCGGTCAAAGGTCCTTCAAAAGAAGATTCTGTTATAATATCATTATTTACATCATTTAATGAAAAAGAAGATCCTTGAAATTTTTTAACAAATTCATTTTCTTTTTTTTCTATGGATAAGAATATAGGCAACATAACAAATAGAAAAATAATTAAACAACCTATAATAATTGTTATTGAAGTTTTTAAATTCATTGTTGCAAAATAATATATACTAACTATATAAATATCATGACCTCTATTATAAAGAAACTATTTGGCACACTTTTAGAAAAACCTTGGGAAGAAAGCCAGGCTTTAATTGATAATAAGCATGTAGGAAAAACTTTCGGTGTTACTAATCAAATGTCAGCGGTGATTATAATATTCGGAATAAGTACTGCGATATTTAGCTTAATTTTTACTGCTTATCTTTATTCGATACCTCCAGAACAAGATACAACATTAATTTTGAAAAATAAGTTGCTGTGGATTAATACTTTAGTTTTAATCTTTGTTACTTATTTTTTTAATAAAATAAGTAAAGATTTAAAGAATAATTTAACCAATAAAATAAAAAATAATATAGTTATTGTTGGGGCTTTAAGTTATTTATTTTTATTTTTACAAATTATACTTTGGTATCAATTAATGAAACAAGGTCATTTTGTTTCAACAAATAATTATTTTTCTTCCTACTATATCTTTACGGCATTGCACGGTTTACATTTGTTGGGTGGTTTGTTTTTTTGGGGCAAAATAAGTTCGAGAATTTTTAAATTGAAAGAGAGAGATTACAATAAAGAGACAAGCAACCTACAAGCACTATCTCTCTACTGGTTATTTTTATTTATTGTTTGGTTAGTATTTTTTGCAATTATGTTTATTTATAACGATTCAGTTATAGCTTGGTGTAAATCTTTAATTTCTTAAAAAAAATTATAAAAATAAAACTAGTATAGCCCCAACAACTGCAATTATAGACAGCAATATATTTACTGACTTTAAATATTTTTTTGTTCTTGAATTAGTTTCTTTTTTTGAGAATGCCCCAGCACCTAAAGAAATGACAAAATAAAATAATAAAACCAGTATTAGAATAACAGCTAAAATTTCAATTTTTCCTAGCATATAATCAACGTTATATTTGATATTTTGACAGATTCTTAAGACATTTTGTCATAGGTTTTTATATGATATTTATTCTATATAGGCTGTTATGCACGTAGGTATTATATTCTTTCTAGTTATTCTTGGATCAGTATTGTTCCATATTTTTACACCATGGTATTGGACAGACGTTGCTTCAAACTGGGGAGGAATGGATGATACTATTACTTTAACATTCTGGATTGGTGGAGGAGTTTTTATCGCTGTTTGTCTTTTTATGGTTTACTGCGTTTTTAAATTTTCTTATAAAAAAGAAAGAAAAGCTGAATACAAACCCGAAGATAAAAAATTAGAAAAAATACTTACATGGGCAACAACATTGGGTGTGGCTGCACTTTTAGCTCCAGGACTAATTATTTGGAATCAGTATGTTAACGTTCCAAAAAATGCAATTGAAATAGATGTAATGGCTTGGCAATGGGGATGGCAATATAGATTACCAGGTGCAGATGGAAAATTAGGAACCACAAAAGTAGTCAATATAAATGATGATAATCCATTTGGAATTAATTTAGATGACCCATTTGGAAATGACGATGTAATGATTCAAAGTGATGTAATAAATTTAGAAAACAATAGACCAGTTAAAATATTATTGAGATCAGTTGATGTGCTTCATAACTGGTATGTTCCTCAATTTAGAGCAAAAATGGATGCAGTTCCAGGTATTGTAACCTATTATTGGTTTGAGCCTAATAAAACTGGTGAGTTTGAAGTTTTGTGTGCTGAATATTGTGGAGTTGGACATTATGCTATGAGAGGTGGAGTAGAAGTGCAAGATAAACAGGACTATGATAATTGGCTTCAACAACAAGAAACATTTTCAGATTTAATAGCAAAACAAAAGATTTTAGAAAACGAAAAAACAAAATTGGCAAAAAAATAAATTAAATGGTAAAAAATATATAAAGGAAACAAATGTCAGAAGATTTTAATGATAATAAAACAATACAAGCTCAATCTTCAGAGGCTATTTCAGGAGGAGGATCAGGAATAGCAACAGATGCAGACTATGTAAGACCTGCAGAAGTTGCTGATCAAGATTTGTATCATGGGCATAGCTTTATAACTAAATGGATTTTTTGCCAGGATGCAAAAGTTATCGGAGTACAATATTTTCTTTTAGCTACTTTTACAGGAATAATTGGTTTAATTCTTTCTTGGTTAATGCGTTTACAATTGGGCTTTCCAGAATTAGTTCCTTTCATGACTGCAGAGCATTATTATCAATTTGTAACTATGCACGGAATGATAATGGTAGTTTATTTTTTAACTGCACTGTTTTTAGGTGGATTTGGAAATTATTTAATACCATTGATGGTTGGTGCAAGAGATATGGTTTTTCCTTATCTTAACATGGTAAGTTTTTGGAGTTTTTTTGTTGCGGTAGGAGTTTTATTAGCAAGTTTTTTTGTTCCAGGTGGGCCAACAGGTTCAGGCTGGACGCTTTATCCTCCTCAAGCAATTTTAGAAGGTACTCCGGGATCGGGATGGGGAATAATGTTGATGTGTATATCCCTTATTTTATTTGTAGCCGGATTTACCATGGGTGGTTTAAACTATTTAATTACGGTACTTCAAGCTAGAACAAGAGGAATGACATTGATGAGAATGCCCCTAACTGTTTGGGGAATTTTTACTGCTACAGTATTAGCAATGCTAGCTTTTCCAGCATTATTGGTAGGTGCATTAATGATGAGCTTAGACAATGTACTTGGAACAAGCTTTTTCATGCCAACCATATTAAAAGCAGGAGAAGTTTTAGAATACGGTGGCGGAAGCCCTATTCTTTTTCAACATCTATTCTGGTTCTTTGGACACCCCGAAGTTTATATAGTTGCACTACCTGCATTTGGAATAATTTCAGATTTAATTTCCGTTCACGCTAGAAAAAATATTTTTGGTTATAGAATGATGGTTTGGGCCATAGTTGGTATAGGCGCATTAAGCTTTTTTGTATGGGCACACCACATGTATGTTAGCGGAATGAATCCTTGGTTTGGATTCTTTTTTGCAACTACCACTCTTATAATAGCTGTCCCTACAGCAATGAAAGTTTATAACTGGATCCTAACGCTTTGGAGAGGAAACATTAGACTTAATACTGTTATGTTATGGTGTTTAGGTTTTATTGTTACTTTTGTAAACGGCGGAATTACAGGAATTTTCTTAGGAAATGTTAGCGTAGATGTTCCATTGTCTGACACTTACTTTGTTATTGCACACTTTCATATGGTAATGGGTATTGCTCCACTTATGGTAATTATGGGAGCTGTCTACCACTGGTTTCCTTTAGTAGCCGGAAGATTCTTGGATGAAAAATTAGGAAAATGGCACTTCTGGTTGACTTTTCTAGGCGCTTATTCAATTTATTTCCCAATGCACTATTTAGGATTTATTGGAGTACCTAGAAGATATTTTGAAATGTATGACAGTCCATATGTTACATCTGCTGTTGGAATGAATGAATTTATTAGTTTAGCAGCCTTTATAGTCGGTGCTGCACAATTTATTTTAATTTACAATATTATTAAAACTTTAAAGACAGGAAAACCAGCAGGACATAATCCTTGGCAAGCTTGCTCACTAGAATGGTTAACACCAACAGTTCCACCTGAACATGGTAATTGGGGTGATAGACTTCCAACAGTTCATAGATGGGCTTATGATTTCAGCGTTCCTGGAGCTAAAGAAGATTTTATAACTCAAACTACACCACCAAGTGAAGTGGCGCATACGAAAGTAGAAAAAACATAAACATTAAATCATGTCTGATCTTAAAATAGAAGGCTACGAATTTAAACCCGGTTTTAAAGGAATGGCGAAGGACACTGGTTCTGATCAAACCATGTTCAAAGGTGTTCATTGGGGTAAGGCAATGATGTGGATCTTTTTGTTAAGTGATACCTTTATATTTAGTTGTTTTTTAATTTCATACATGAAGGGTAGAGGATCTACTATAATTGATTGGCCTAATCCAAGTGAAGTTTTTGGGTTACATGTATTCGGTGTAGATGTTCCTTTGTTACTTATTGCTATCATGACATTTGTTTTAATCACAAGCAGTGGAACTATGGCTCTTGCGGTAAAATATGGTTATGAAAAAAATAAAAAAATGTGTGGATGGCTTATATTAGCTACGGCGATTGGAGGACTTACTTTCGTAGGTATGCAAGCATTTGAATGGGGTAAGTTAATCCATGAAGGTGTAAGACCTTGGGAAAATCCTTTTGGTGCACCACAATTTGGATCTTTTTTCTTCATGATAACTGGATTTCATGGAACCCACGTATCAATAGGAGTAATTTTCTTATTTATCTATGCTTATAAAACTTTTGCAGGTCATTATGATGAAGGTAAAAGAGGTTGGTTTACAACAATGAAAGGTGACTATGTTGAAATTGAAATTCTTGGTTTATATTGGCACTTTGTAGATTTGGTGTGGGTATTTATTTTTGCATTCTTTTATTTGTGGTAAGTTGAAATATGGACAAAACAAAAAAACAAGAACAAACATCAACACATAAGATTGGAATATATCTTTGGATATGGGGCTTACTATTCGTTTTAAGTTTTTTTTCATACATGGTTGATTGGTATCAATTCCAAGGAATGCTTAGATGGTCTTTGATTTTATTTTTTATGTTTTTAAAAGCAGGATTAATTATGGCTTTCTTTATGCATTTATATTGGGAAAGATATGCTTTAGTTAATGTTCTTTTATGGCCAATGACAGCGATTGCTTGTTTTATATTTCTTATGGTTGCGGAATTTGAATATACAGTTTTTACTAGATTTTTTTATTTTGTTGTAGGAGGATAATTATTAATGGATGGATATACTATATTAGCTGGTTTTTTAATTTTTTTCTTATTATTTATTTATCTAACGTGGTTTGGATTTTCAGTAAAAGTAGAAAATGAAAAAGAAGAACAAACTTCAGAAATTAAAATTAATCCTTATGACAATCTTCCTTTGAGTAGAAGATTAATTGATAAGAAAAATTCGAAAGTAGGAATTTTTGACTTAGGTAATCATATTCTTATTATTGGAGTAATTTTATTAGTTGTATTTGTTAGCCTGAATGTAGATTAGTTTTGACTACTATTATTTCAAAAAATAAAAGTTCAGTATTGCTAAATACTTCATCTTATTTAAAATCTTTATTATTATTAATGAAACCAAGGGTTATGTCTTTGGTTATATTTACATGTGCCGTAGGATTATTGACTTCACAAACTACGATTCCTTTATTTGATTCATTGATAAGTATTTTCTTTGTTACGATCGGAGCAGGCGCAGCTGGAGCACTTAATATGTGGTATGAGGCAGACTTAGATAAACTAATGACAAGAACTTGTCTTAGACCAATACCAACTGGAAAAATCAACAGGCAGCATGCTTTAATATTTGGTGTAGCTCTATCAATTATTTCAGTTTTTGGACTTTATTATTTTTCAAATCTTTTGTCGGCATTTTTATTATTAGTAACTATTTGCTTTTATCTTTTTGTTTACACGATTTGGTTAAAGAGAAAAACACCTCAGAACATCGTTATTGGTGGAGCTTCAGGAGCCTTGCCTCCAGTTATAGGCTGGACCATAGCAACAAACTCTCTAACGATTGAGCCAATAACATTCTTTTTAATAATATTTTATTGGACGCCATCTCATTTTTGGGCCTTAAGCCTTTATAAAGCTGAAGATTATTCAAAGGCAAAAATTCCAATGCTTCCAATTACAAATGGAATTGAAGAAACAAAGAAAAAAATATTTGTTTATTCTTTGTTTATGCTGCCCGTAATTCTATTGCCATATATCATAGGTTTTACTGGCAAAATGTTTCTTGTCAGTTCTTTAGCACTTACCTTTTATTATATTTATATCTGCTATGATCTATATAAATTTAAAAAAGATAAATTTGATTTAAATAAAGCAAAAAAAGTCTTTGGATATTCGATTTTATATTTATTTTTAATTTTTGTATTATTCTTAATCGACAGTTTAATTTAAGGATTGCGCCTTAAAAAAATTTCGCTAGAGTGTTTATGAATACCCTAGATGAAATATATAAGCACAAGAAGTAACGAAAAAGAATACAGTTTTGGAGAAGTTTTTCTAAAAGGTCTTGCTGATGATGGAGGTCTTTATGTTCCAAAATTATTAAAAAAATATAGCTCAGCAGAATTATTAAAGCTCAAAAACTTAAATTATAATGAATTATCTACTGAAATAATAAGCCAATTTTCAGGAGATTTTATCTCAAAAGAAGAACTTTCTTCTATAATTAAAAAATCATATTCAACATTTAGAGAAAAAGAGGTTGTAAAGATTTCAAATATTGGAGAACTGAAGTTATTAGAATTATTTCACGGGCCAACATTGGCATTTAAAGATGTTGCAATGCAATTTATTGGGAATTTGTATGAATATTATTTGAAGAAAAATGACAAAAAAATAAATATAGTTGTTGCAACTTCAGGAGATACTGGCGCGGCAGCAATAGATGCAATCAAAGGAAAAGCTAATTTAAATATATTTGTCCTGCATCCAAACAATAGAATTTCTTCTGTTCAAAGAAAAATAATGACTACTGTTGAAGAAAGCAATGTTTTCAACATTGCAATAGATGGAAACTTTGATGATTGTCAAAACATTGTAAAACAAATGTTTTCTGATCTTGTGTTTTCTAAATCTATAAATATGTCTGGAGTAAACTCCATAAATTGGGCAAGAATTATTGCTCAAGCAGTCTATTATTTTTACTCATACTTTAAACTAGGCAAAGAAACTATTTCATTTTCTGTTCCTACAGGAAACTTTGGTGATGTCTTTGCAGGTTATCTTGCAAAGAAAATGGGATTGCCAATTGATAAATTAATTGTAGCAACAAACGAGAATGATATTTTGCATAGAGCCATTTCAAAAGGAGATTATGTTTCAAAAGAAGTCAAAGAAACATTGTCACCTAGTATGGATATTCAGTTAGCAAGTAATTTTGAAAGATTAATTTATTACGTAAATAATTCTGACTCTGAAAAAACAGCAGAAATTATGAAAAAAGTTAAGCAAAATTCTTATCAAATAGAAAAGAATAATTTAGATATAATTCAAAAAGATTTTTTATCTGAAAGTTGTAATGAACAGGAAACTTTAGATATTATTAAAAAAAATTATGAAGAAAATAATATAATATTAGATCCTCATACAGCGGTTGGAGTAGGGGCTGCAAAAAAACTATCTTTTAATGACTGTGTTGTTTTATCAACTGCACATCCATGTAAATTTCCAGATGCTACAAAAAATGCAATAAATAAGCATGAAAAATTGCCAAATGAACTGCAGCATGTGCTTGATAAAAAAGAAAATTTTCAAGTATTAAAAAACAATACAGAAGATGTAAAAAATTTTGTTAAATTATTAATATTATCAAAATAAATAAAAAGGCTTATTTCAAGCCACCATCATGATAATTATGAATACAATCAAAACTATTACTGGAGCAAAAAAATATTGCATATTCTAAATATTTTATAAATTTGCAGCTTCTCTTGCAATCAAATCGACCTCATTATTTAATTCATCTGTTGAATGTGCTTTTACCCAATTCCAACTTATTTCAAATTCATTATTTAGAAGATCTAATTCTGTCCAAAGTTCTTTATTTTTAACCGGCTGTTTGTCTGCTGTTTTCCATCCATTTTTTTTCCAATTATGGATCCACTCAGTTATTCCTGATTTTACATATTTAGAGTCTGTAAAAATTTGAACTTTACTACCTTTAGGAATTTTTTTTAATGCTTCAATTGGAGCAAGCAATTCCATTTGATTATTTGTAGTATTTTTTTTACTTCCCTTTATCTGAGTTTTTTTTTCCTTCATCAATAATTATTGCGGCCCATCCACCATTTCCTGGATTTTCTAAACAAGAACCATCGGTATAAATTTTAATCATTTAATTATAATAATTTTTAAAATTGTTAAATTGATTATGTACTTTAAGTTTTTGAATATATTCCCTTGGGTTCTTTATCTTAATAACAGCACTTTTTGGAGTATTTAAGTAATCATAAGTTCTTGTTAATAAATATCTAAGAGCCGCTCCTTTACACAAAACATTTAGAGATTTTTTCTCTTTATCTGAGAATTTTCTTATTTTTGAATAACCTTTAATAAGATTTTTTGATTTTTTCTTATTAAATATAAATTTACTATTTTTTTTATCAAAGCATAATGCATTAATACAAATAGCAATTTCGTACATTAGAAAATCATTACACGCGAAATAGAAGTCTATATATCCATAAAATTTGTTTTTCTTAAAAAAGATATTATCAATAAATAAATCAGCATGAATAATTCCAAAAGGTAAATTTTTTGGCCATTTATTTTTTATTTGTAGGAAACTATTTTTCATCAAACTATTTAAATTAGGGCTTATAATTTTAGATTTATTTCCAATCTTATTTAATAATTTTGGCCAATCTTTTAAAGATAAAGAATTTTTTCTATAAAGTTTTATTTTTTTAGATGCTCTGTGAAGTTTAGCTATATTTTTACCAATCTCGTAACAGTTTTTTGGGCTTAATTTTAACTTATCTTTTCCCTCAACAAAGGAAACAATAGAGGCAGTTTTTTTTTTAATTTTTATTAAAAAACTTCCCCTTTTATTTTTTTGAGGTTTGGGGCAATTAATTTTATATCTACTTAATTTATCCATTAAATTCATAAAGAAAGGTAAATCTTTTTTATGAACCCTTCTTTCAAAAAGTGTAAGTATGAATTTTTTGTCTTTTGTTTTTAAAAGATAATTAGTATTTTCAATTCCTTTTTTAATACCCTTAAAAGAAACTATTTTTCCTAAATTATAATTTTTTTCAATTAATAGAATATCTTTCGAAGAAATTTTTGTATAAATTGCCATCTAGTTTAATTTTCCAGGAATTTTAAATGTTATATTTTCTTTAACTATTTCTACTTCCTCTATCGTCACTGTAAATTCTTTTTTTAAATTATTTATAAAGTTATGAACCAATATTTCTGGTGCAGAGGCTCCCGAAGAAATTCCAATAGTTTTGTATTTTTCAATTTCCTCAAGAGGTACAGCACTTTTAGAATGAATTAATCTCGAATTTGCGCATCCAGAGTTTTTTGCAACTTCTACTAATCTCAGGGAGTTAGATGAATTTCTGCTTCCAATAACAAAAAACATATCACACTTTTCTGCAATTTTTTTAACCGCAGCTTGTCTATTTGTAGTTGCATAGCAGATATCTTCTTTTTTTGGTTCTTTAATTTCTGGAAATTTTTTCTTTAAAGCCAATATTATTTCTTTTGTATCATCAACAGAAAGAGTTGTTTGAGTAACAAAAGCTAATTTTTTTTGAGATTTATTTTGATAATTATTAACATCATCAATATTCTCAATAAGATCTATTTCACCTTCAGGAATTTGACCCATAGTTCCTATTACTTCTGGATGATTTTTGTGACCAATAAGTAAAATTTGTAATCCGCCTTTATTTAAATTTTCTGCTTCTCTATGGACCTTTGATACCAGCGGACATGTTGCATCCACATATTCCATTTTAAAATTTTCTGCTTCAGCAGGTACTTTCTTTGGCACGCCATGAGCAGAAAAAATTACTGGTCTAGATTTATCTTTTATTTCATGAAGTTCTTCGACAAAAATAGCACCAATTTCTTTTAGACCATCAACCACATGTTTATTGTGAACAATTTCATGCCTCACATAAACTGGCGCTCCATATTTATTAATACTTTTTTTTACAATTTCTATAGCTCGCTCTACACCAGCACAGAAGCCACGTGGGGCAGCGAGTAAAATTTTAATTTCTTTACTTTTCATTTTTTTCTAAAAAATATTCCAGCAATATATGTGGAAAGGTTAAAGACGCCAAACCAATAAATATTACTTTTGATATAGCATTATCTAAAAAGTAATAGTTATTTAAAAAAAATAGAGAAATTAAGAATAAAATAGCAGTTAAAATAGTTAATGGCATTGCTTTTATTAAAAATTCTTTAAATCCTTTAATAAAACTTTTTTTATTCAGCTCATTAGATAATTTAAATGAATGTCTTACAGAATGCAAAAAGCAAAAATAAATTGTAAAAGCTAAAATTGGATTCAAGAAAAAGTTTAGTAGCATGATAGATATAGAATCCATTAATAGTAGTGATTTAATTTCAATATGTTTAGTTAATGAAATAATAATATTTGCAAATAAACTAATTGCTATAAATACATATAAAAATTCATTCGATATAAATAAACTTTGTGAAATATCAAAATTTAAATTATTGAAAATATTTAGAGTTTCAGTTTTATGAAATAATAACGGGGCCGTTATCACCAGAGATCCTTTAAAAAAGTAAACTAATTCAAGATTAGATTTACTGTTTATAAATTCCGAGTCTTCTTTACCAAAATGATATGATGCAACTATTAAAAAAATTAATAATAAAATTTTAGAAAATAATAGCCATAATAGAATTACACTTAATCCAATTAGAACATATAAAATATAAAATGTTGAGATAGATTTATAATTTAGAAGTTTTAATAATTTTTTTCCTTTTATATGATCCAAAGCTCCATGTGAAATTCCCAAACTTAGTATAAGAAACAAAGATAAAATAAGTAAACTATTATCTCTTAAAAATTCAAATGCTGATAATAATATACATAAATTAAAAAAAATTAATGAATGATAATAATTTATTTTATTCATCTAATTTAAAAAATATTTTTAATAAATATCCATTTTGGCATTTTTAAAATTATTCCTAAATCCTCAAAAATGTTACTTTTATTTGATAAAAATTTTATAACTGTTTTGGAAGATGCTTTAAACATATTTAAAAATATTTTTGGCATTTTATCTGGATTATTTTTTAAAACATTTAAAAATATATTATCAAGAAATTCGTATTTTTTACCAATATGGTAAGTTTTTGTGTTTTGAATTTTTTCAATATTATCAGTTATATATTTGCTGTGATTTTGAATATTAAGAAAAGTATATCCAGTACTTAAACGGGTCATGCCCCCTGCAGATCCAATGTTAATCTTATTTTTCTCTAATTTAATTGATGGATAGAATAATGGTATAGCTCCTTCTTCCTGATAATTAATTTTATAATTTTTTATTTTAAGAGTTTCTTTGATATATTTTTCTAGCTGAATATCATAATCATTTAACGTTTTGTCATCCATTTTTGATAACCAAGTTGTTTCTATTAAAGCCTTATTTTTTGCAAAGGGTAAGGTGTAAAAAAAGTGTACATTATCTCTTTGATCACAATCAAAATCCATTAAGTTAAAAATTTCATCATCAAAAATATCTTTCTGAGTTTCAATTTCTATACCTTTAAAGTGTTGCCAAAGATTTGCTTGATAATCTCCTTTTGATGGAATGCTATTAAATATAAACGAATTATCTAAGTTTAATTGATCTGTATTTTTAAAAAATTGTATATTTTTATTTTGTTTTAGTTCATTTAAGACTTTTTTATAAAACAAACCACTATCTATAGTTTGGTAAGGGTATTCTCTGTTTATTACTTCTTGAGATCCTAATTCAGAATTTATAGAAAAATTATTCCAACTTTTTATAACACAGTCATCAAAATTATGATCAGTGACTTTCCAAAATGACCATGTTTTATCTCTTTTATATTCATCTCTAGTTTCAACTATAGCTAAAGTTTTATCATTTAATTTTTTATTTATTTCTAGAGAGTAAGCTAAAGACAAACCAGCACAACCACCACCTAAAATAATATAATCAAATTCTTTCATCTAGGTTTATTTCCTCTTTTATAATTTCATGCTCCCTTATTCTCTGATGAGATTCTACATCTTTTAAATACAGAAACATAAAATCAAATAAAGATAGAATTGTTTGATATATTTTTCCAAAACTATTAACATAAATTTTTCCTGATTTTTCATAATTCTCCATATTTCTTTTTTGTATAATTTTTCTTCCTATTTGTCTGTAAACTCTTCTAGCTACAATTATTGCAAATCTATATTTGAATGGAATTTTCTTTATTGAGGTATATGAGCTTTCATAAAACATATCTGCAAGTTTCAACGTTGCTTCAATATTTTCAAAATCGGGTTTAATATATTGTCTATTCATTTTTTTATCTTCAATAACATCTCTTGCTATATTTGTAAGTTGCATAGCAATACCTAAGTCTATAGCTCCCTTTAAGGATCTTGTGTCACTTACATTTAATATTTTAGCCATCATTAAACCAACTGTTCCAGCTACCCTATATGAATAAACTAATAAATCTTTTACTGATCTTAAATAAACTTTTTGTTTTAAGTCAGAGCCAACACCATCAATTAAATCATCTAAAATAATTCGTTTAATATTGTTATTACATGCAAGGTCAATCATATCATTCACAATTAATCCATGTTCATTTTGATTATATATATCTCTATCATTATTATCTGTTTCATAAGTTTTTTTATAAATATTTTTAATTTCATTAAATCTTTCTTCTCTTAATTCCAAATCAGTTTTTTCATCTACCAGATCATCCAGTACTCTACAAAATGCGTATAACTTAGAACAATCCTGGTAAACACTTTTCGGCAAAAAAAAACCAGCCCAATTAAATGATTTAGCAAATTGAACCAGGTAGTTTACATTAGACATTAAATTATTTTATCCAATACTTTAGCTGATGACAAAACACCGGGAACGCCTGCTCCTGGGTGTGTCCCTGCTCCTACAAAATAAAGACCATCATAAATTTCGGATTTATTGTGAAATCTAAAGTAAGCTGATTGTGAAAATTTTGGCTGGATTGAAAAACCAGAACCATATTTAGTATTAAGTTCTTTTTCAAAGTAATCTGGTGTTAAATAAAAATCTTCAATAATATTTTCTCTAAGGTTTGGCATTAAATCTTTTTCCATCTTATCAATTACTAAATTCTTCATTTTTTCACCTTCAATAGACCAATCAATTTTTGATTGGTTGTTTGGAACAGGAATTAGAACATAAAAACAATCTTGTCCTTCAGGAGCCATAGATTTGTCAGTAGCTGATGGTCTGTGAAGATAATAGCTTATATCGTTATTTAGTTTTTTATTATCGAATATATCATCAAGGTGCTCTTTGTATTTATTACCAAACTTTATAGTATGATGTTCCACGTCATCATAAGTTTTTTTAGTTCCAAAATAATAAACAAATAATCCCATTGAATATTCCATTCTACTTTTTTTCCATTTAAACAATAACGAGTTATTTTTATTTCCATTTAACATTTTTTCATAAACTGCAGGTGGGTCTGCATTACAAATAACATTATTGGCATCAATTTTAGTTTGGTCATCTAGTTGAATACCATTAATTTTATTTCCATCTGAAATAATTTTTGTTACTTCGCGTCCTTTTATTATTTCTATACCGACTTCATTCATTAATTTTTCAAAACCTTTTATAATATTTCCAGTTCCACCCATTGAATAATGAATGCCCCATTTTTTTTCTAAGTATAAAATTAGCCCATAAATAGAAGTAGTCGTAAAAGGATTTCCGCCAACCAAAAGAGGATGCATACTTAATATTCTTCTTAATTTTTCATTTTTTATATAAGACGAGACTAATGAATAAACTGACTTGTAGCTTTTGAGTTTTAATAATGCTGGCAATTGTTGCATCATTATTGATGGTTTATCAAATGGAACATCTGCAAGTTCAGTAAATCCTTTATCAAAAATTTTTTTTGTAAAATTTACTAATTTTTCATAACCCTCAACATCTTCTTTATTTATTTCTTCTATTTGTTTCTTCATCTCAATTTCATTTCCTGAATAATTAAATTTGGATTTGTCTTCAAAAATAAATTGATACCAAATTTTAAGTGGAGATAGTTCAATATAATTTTTTGGGTCTTTTTTAAATAATTCAAATAATTCATCAATCAAATAAGGAGCCGTGATAACTGTTGGACCACCATCATAGGTAAATCCATTTTTTTTAAATACTCTTGCTCTTCCACCTAAGTCTGGTTGCTTTTCAATTAATGTAACTTTGTGTCTTTTTGCTCTTAATCTTAAAGCAGCAGCAATACCACCAAATCCAGACCCAATAACAATTGAATTCATATAAATAATTTATATTTTTTTTTATAATAAAGTAAGATATTTTTTCGAATTACTATGAATTAATTTTTTTTAATTCAGTTTTAGCTTCTTCTAGGTCTTTTTCAAAAATTGCATCTAATTTGTTTTTATCTACGGAGGTAGAAATTATTTTTTTGACTGAATCTACTGCTATTTTAATTGAGGTATCTTTAATTTCTTTTAAAGCAGCTTCTTTCATTTGTGAAATTTTTGTTTCAGCTAATTTTTTTTTAATTTCTGATGACTTATGAAATTTTTCATTAATTTCTATAACTAAGTTTTCACTATCTTTTTTGGCTTGATCAATTATCTTATTTGCTTCCTCGCCAGCACTATCTAACTTTGACTGAGAATTATCTAAAAGGGTCTTAGCTTCGTTTCTAAGTTTTTCACTCTCATTAATTTCATTTTTTATGTTAGAAATTAATTGATTTAATATTTCGTTCACTTTCTGTGGGATTTTGAAGTAAACCAATAATCCTATGAAAAGAAAGAAAGAAACGGCTACCCAAAAAGTTGCATCTATGGTCATAATTAATTCGTTTTTCTTGTTACATCCTCAACTATAGCAGAAATACTACTATTATTTACTTCAACTCCTATTAATTGTTTAATTAGATCTGAAGATGTTTCAGATGCAATTTTTCTAATTTTTTCTGGAGATTTATTTTTTAAATCTAATATTTCTTTTTCTGCTTTATTTATTTCTTCGTTGATTTCTTTTTCAAGATTTTCCCTTTTTTTATCCACATCTTTTAATATTTTCTCTCTTGCTTTATTAAAGTAATCTTTTGCTTCATTTTTACTATTAAGAATTAATTGATCATATTCTTTTAATTTTTTATCACTCTCCTCTCGCTGTTTTTCAGCTGCTTCAATATTTTCTGATATTTGTGCTTTTCTTACCTCTAGGTTTTCACTTATTTTTGGTAAAACCAATTTTGATAATAATATAAACATTATTCCAAAAGTAATTATCAACCAAAAGATTTGTGAAAACCAAAACTCTGGATTAAGTTGTGGCATTCCTCCACTTTCAGCACTTTCTACATACGAAAATAATAGAAAGTAAATTAATAGTGATTGAGAAAATCTTAAAAACATTAATTAAAATGCAAATAAAATTATCAGTGCAACAACTAAACCAAATAAACCAGTAGCTTCTGCTAATGCAAAACCTAATAGTAAGTTTGGAAATTGTTTTTGAGCTGCTGATGGGTTTCTCATTGCTCCAGAAAGGTAATTACCAAATATAATACCAATTCCTACTCCAGCACCTGCCAACGCTATCGCTGCAAGTCCTGCTCCGATCATCTTTGCTGCTTCTAGTTCCATTATATCCTCCTATAAATTGTTAATGGTGTAAATTTAATGCATCATTTAAATAGATGCAGGTTAATATTGCAAAAACATAAGCTTGAAGAAAAGCAACTAGTATCTCCAAACCTGTTAAAGCTACCGAAAAGCCAAGCGGTAACCACCCACCGACTATTCCAAGGCTAATAACAAAACCTCCGAATACTTTCATCATTGTATGACCTGCCATCATATTAGCAAACAATCTAACTGATAAGCTTACAGGTCTACTTAAATAAGAAATCACTTCAATTACCACTATTAATGGCAAAAGAACAACAGGAACTCCACTTGGTACAAATAGTTTTAAGTACCCAAACCCATGTTTAATAAAACCAATTATGGTAACACCAAAAAAAATAAATGCCGCTAAAACAAAAGTAACAATAATATGACTAGTTACTGTAAATGCATAAGGAATCATACCAAACATATTGCAAAATAATACAAACATAAACAAAGAAAATATAAATGAAAAATAAGGTTTGGCTTTTGATCCAGCCGTGTCACTTATCATTTTGGATACAAAAGTATAACTTAGTTCAGCAAGTAGTTGAATTTTGTTTGGTATTAAAGAATTTTTTTTTGAACCCAAATTAAATATAATTAATACTGCCAGGGAACTAATTACCATAAACAAACTTGCATTAGTAAAAGATAAATCAACTTCACCTATTTTTATTTCTGGACCAATTCTATATACGTTGAATTGGTACATTGGATTTGATGCCATTTTTATTCTCTAATAAATTACTTTTGCATATTCTTTGCAGATCTAATTACATTTGATATTCCAGCAATTACACCAACAAAAAAAAATATTAAAATTAACCAAGGTTTAGTACCAAACCAATTGTCCAAAATAAACCCAATAATTGTCCCAACAGCAACTGCAGCCACTAGCTCTGTGCTTAATTTAAAAGCTTCTCCAAAATTTGAATTTTTCTGGTTTTTTTGATTATTTTTACTTTTATTTATCTTTTTTTTTGCAATTTCTAGGCGAGTATTGAATGAGTCATTAGGCATCTAAGCAACCATACTCTCAGCTTTTTGCAAGTCAACTGCAACAAGCTGGCTAACTCCTTTTTCTGGCATTGTTACTCCGTAAAGTCTATCCATTTTTGACATAGTTAAAGCATGGTGAGTGACTATTATAAATCTAGTACTTGTAATTTTTGTAAGTTCAGAAAGAAGATTGCAAAATCTTGTTACGTTTGCATCATCAAGTGGTGCGTCAACTTCATCGAGAACACATATAGGAGATGGATTACTTAAAAATACCGCAAATATTAAAGATAGAGCTGTTAATGCTTGTTCACCACCAGATAGCAATGTAATTGATTGCAATCTTTTTCCTGGTGGACTAACTAAAAGTTCTAATCCTGCATCAAGTGGGTCATCAGAGTCTACCAATTCAAGTTTTGCATTTCCACCGTTAAAAAGTTTTGTGTATACCTCATTAAACTTTCTATTTACTTTTTCAAAAGCTTCAAGAAGCCTTTCCCTTCCTTTTTGATTTAGTTCATTAATACCTTCTTTTAATTTTAAAATAGCAGTCACAAGATCTTGCCTATCTTGTTCCATTTTTTTTATTTCACTTTCATATTTTTCTGTTTCTTCATCAGCTCTTAAATTTACAGAACCTAATTTTTCTCTTGTTCTCTTTTTTTCATCTAATAACTCTTCTTGAGTTACAGCGTCAGGAAATTCTTCATTTTTTTCAAGATTAGAAAATTCCAAAATATTATTCTCATTTAATCCCAATTCACTATCAACTCTATCCAATAAATCATTTTTCCTTTTTTTAAGTCCTTCTATAGTTGCCCCTGAACTTGCTTTTCTTTCTCTTATTTGAATTGTGTCTTCTTTTGTTTTATTTAACTCAGAATTTAAATTAAGTATTTTAACATCAGTTTCTTCTATGATTGCTTCATTCTCTTGCTTTTCTTTTTCTGCCAATCTTAAACTTTCTGAAATTTGTCCTTTTTTTTCTGCTTGAGATTGTGGTTGTTTTTCTAATTCTTCAAGCTTTTTAATTAATTTTATTTTTCTTTCATTGAGCTCATTAATCATTTTCTCCGAATTTATTAAAAGATTTTTCCAGCTTTCAGTTTCTTTTTCTATAACTTTTATTCTTTCATTTCTTTTAACAGATTCTTTTTTTATATTTTGGTTTTTACTGTAACTATCAGCGTATTCTTCAATAATTAATTTACAATTATCAAGGACGTTTAATGCTTCATCATTTTTCTGCGCCTTTATTAGTTCTTTAACCTTTTCAATCTCTTGGTTTAATCTATTTTTTGAATTATCTAAATCCTCATTAGATTTTTTTTCCGTATCATAGTATTTTGAATCAATTTCAATTAATTCATGCTTTTCTTCCTTGAGCCTTTTTTCATTTGAATTTGCATCTATTACTATACTTTTTTCCCGATCAATATCTTCATCGATTGTTTTAATTGAAGATTTTATATTAGCTATTTCTTCTGTTATTCTTTCATTTTCTTCGTCAAGACTTTTTAGTTCTAAATTAAGCCTTTGTATTTTTGAAATATTTTCTATATTTTTATTTCTTACTGGGCCAACTTTTTCATTTTCTAAGTTGACTTGTTTTTCTAATTCCTCAATTTTATCATTAAATTTTTTAACCTCAGTTTCAGCATCATTATTTATTTGATTTTCAAGATTAATTTCGTTTTCAATATCTTTTAGTCTTAAATAGTAAAGTCCAGCTTCAATTTTTTTAATTTCTTCAGATATCAATTTATATTTTGCAGCTTCTTCAGCTTGTTTTTGTAATCCAGCCAATTGTTTTTCTTGCTGCCTTCTAAGTTCGTCAGCTCTCTTTAGATTGTTTTCAGCAGCACTCAATCTTAGTTCTGCTTCATGTCTACGTGCATGTAAACCTGAAATTCCTGCCGCTTCCTCAAGTATAGCTCTTCGATCAACAGGTTTAGCAGTTACTAATGCGCCAATTCTACCTTGGCTAATTATGGAAGGGGAGTGAGCTCCAGTAGAAAGGTCAGCAAAAAACATTTGAGCATCTTTGGCCCTTACTTCTTTATCATTAAGATAAAATTTTGAACCTTTGTCTTTTTCTATTTTTCTTCTTATATGTATTTCATCCAATTCTTTATATTGATAAGGACCATCTTTACTTTCATTTGAAAGAGATATTGAAACTTCAGCAATATTTTTAGAAGGTTTATTTGATGTACCTGAAAAAATTACATCTTCCATTCCAGAGCCTCTCATACTTTTTGCAGAGGTTTCTCCCATACACCATTTAAGAGATTCAACTATATTGGACTTTCCACAGCCGTTGGGGCCGACTATTCCTGTTAAACCATCTTCAATTAAGAAATTTGTTTTTTCAGCAAAAGATTTAAATCCATTAAGTTGGATTTTTTTAAACTCCATTCGCTACTTATATCAGTTTTTCTATATTTTTTTTTAATTTTTTATAGTTATGTGGATTATCGAACTTTTTACCATTAATTATTAGAGTAGGAGTTGCTTCAATATTGAATTTCTTTACCCCACTGATTCGATCATTTAATATATGATCTTCAATATTTTTATCAGCTAAGCACTTTTCAAAATCTAATTCTTTGTCATTTTTTAAAACAAGATTTTTCAAATGTTTATTTATATCTTCTATAGTTTCTCCTCTAACCCATTTTTTTTGATTTTCATATAAATAATGAAGAAGATCCGAATTACCATCATTTTTACAATGAGCTATCTTTGAAGCATTTAAAGCAGCCAAATCTAATGGAAAGCTTCTGAATTCAATTTTGACTAAACCAGCGTCTATAAAATCCTTTTTTAATTTAGGATAAACTTTTTTATGAAAGTCTGCACAATGTCCACAGGTTAAAGATTCATAAACTATTAAGCTTACTTTTGCATCAACATTTCCTTTACTCAATGATTTGATTTTTATTTCACCCTGAACAGATCCAATATAAAAAAATATTATTGAGAGTATTAATACTAA
>CACENP010000009.1 GCA_902560815.1 uncultured Pelagibacteraceae bacterium | reverse complement strand
TCCATAAAATGCACCTTCACCTTTGTTTATACTGTATTCAAGTTTAGTAGCTTTAATTGCTTCTAATAATGCTTTCTCTGATTTATCCCAAACTTTATCATCACCAACACGTACATCTGGTCTATCAGAATATTTTAAAATTACATTTTCAAAACCCAAATCTTTATAAATTTCTAAAATTAAATTTGTTACATTTAAACATTCTTGAGTAATTTGATCTTCAGAACAAAAAATATGGGCATCATCTTGTGTAAAAGCTCTTACTCTTAAAAGTCCATGTAAAGCACCAGATGGTTCATATCTATGAACTTTACCAAACTCTGACATTTTAAGTGGCAAATCTCTATAACTTTTTAATCCTTGGTTAAAAACTTGAACACAGCCTGGACAATTCATTGGTTTTATTGCAAATACTTTTTCATCTGGTGTTGTCGATGTATACATGTTTGCACCAAATTTTTCCCAATGACCTGATTTTTCCCACAATGATCGATCTAATATTTCTGGTGTATTAATTTCCTTATACCCTGCATCATCTTGTTTAGATCTCATATATGCAATTAATTTTTGGAATAAATTCCAACCTTTTTCATGCCAAAAAACTGACCCTGGGCTTTCTTCTCTAAAATGAAATAAATCCATTTCTTTACCTAATTTTCTATGATCTCTTTTTTCAGCCTCTTCAATCATATTCAAATAATTATCTAAATCTTTCTGAGTAGACCAACTTGTTCCATAAATTCTTTGGAGCATTTCATTTTTAGAGTCACCTCTCCAGTACGCCCCAGAAACTTTCATAAGTTTAAAGTATTTTCCAATTTTTCCTGTAGACATTAGATGTGGGCCTCTACATAAATCATGCCATTTTCCATGAAAATAAACCGAAACCTCTTCATCTTTTGGTATATCTTTAATTATTTCGGCCTTATAAAGTTCTCCTGCTTTTTTAAAATGTTCGACTGCTTTATCGCGCTTCCAAACTTCTCTATGAGTAGGCTCATCTCTCTCTACAATTTCTAACATCTTTTTTTCAATTTTTCGTAAATCTTCTTCTGTAAATGGTTTTTTTCTTGCAAAGTCATAATAAAATCCATTATCAATTACTGGTCCAATAGTAACTTGTGTGCCAGGAAAAATTTCTTGTACAGCCATTGCTAAAACATGTGCTGTATCATGTCTTATTGTTTCTAGTCCTTCTTTATCTTTTGCTGTATGAATTTTAACAGTACAATCTTTATTTATTTCATAATTCAAATCTCTTAAATTTCCATCAACACTTATGACTAAGGCTTGTTTTGAGAGCGATTTACTAATTTTTTCTGCTATTTGCAATCCAGTAACTTTTTTTTCAAAACTAATTGAATTTCCATCTGGTAATTTAATATTAGGCATTTATGATACTAGCTTTATATATTCTGAATAAGTAGAAAAACACATTTTTTCAACATTAAATTTTTTTATTGCATTTTTTCTACCCTCAATACCCATAGATTTCAACGTTGTTTCATCCAATTCAAATATATGTGCCAATTTTTCACTTAAAGCATTTGCATCTCCAGCTTTAAATAAAAAACCAGTTTTGTTATCAATTATTGTTTCTTTTGAACCACCAATATCGCTTGCGATTATTACTTTTTCCATTGCTTGAGCTTCCACCGCTACTCTTCCAAAAGTTTCGGGTTCTATAGAACAATTTGTAACAATATCGGCTATTTTATAGGCTAAGGGCATTTCTTTACAATTATCAATAAATAATACATCTTGAATCAGTCTATATTGCTCAACTAGTCTTTGAATTTTTTTTTTATATATTTTTCTTCCTTGATCACTACCTAAAATAATTGCAAAAAATAATTTTTCTGGGTTTTTCTGTTTAAATATATTTAAAGATTCTATAAACATCTCGTGACCTTTCCATGAAGTTAATCTGCCTGGAAAAAGAATAATTTTTTTCTGATAAAAACTTAAAGTTTTATCTAATTTCCATTCATTCATCAATTTTGATTCATCTTTAATTTTTATTTTTGTTGAATCAAAGTAATCTAAGTTTATACCTCTAAAAATAGTTAATAGTTTTTTATTCTTATTTAAATAATTAGAATAATTTTCATTTATATGAGAAAAAATAAAGTTTGATCCTGCAATTATCAAGTCAGATTTTACCATCACAGAATTATAAAATTTTTTGATTGAACTATTAAAATTATAAGTTCCGTGAAATGTTGTAACAAATTTTCTTCTAGTAATCTTGCAAGCAATAAAGCATGACCATGCAGGAGCACGACTTCTAGCATGAACTATATTTATTCCGGAAAACAAAATAATAAGTATTAAAATAATTGAGTTTAAAAAAATAAGAACAGGATTTTTACTTTGAACAGGTAGCCTTATTAATTTTACTTTTTTTTTATCTATATATTTTAATAAAGGACCGCCGCTAGTTACTATGTATGATTTGGTATTCTGCTCATGCAAATAATGGGCTAAATCATAACATCCAGTTTCGGCACCCCCATAACCTAATTTTGGAATAACTTGCAAAACTTTTAATTTAGATGACATTTGATAGAATTATATATTAAGAACTTACTCAGATAAACTTTAATGAATAAATATAAATTTTTAAAAATATCTCCATCTAAGAAAATTAGGTATTTAATCAATAAATACAAAAAAAAGACCTATGTTGTTTTTCTTCATGGATTTATGTCTGATTTAGAAGGTGAAAAGCCAAAAAAAATATTAAAATTCTGTAATAGTAAAAAGATAGGTTTTCTTGCTATTGAATATTCTGGTCACGGAAAATCTACAGGAAAATTTACAAAAGGAAATATTAGTAAATGGACAAATGAAGTAAGAATATCAATAAAGAAAATTATAAAAAAAAATAAATTTATTCTTGTTGGCTCAAGTATGGGTTCCTGGATATCTCTAAATCAATTTAAATTTTTTAATAGTCAAATTTTAGGTTTTTTAGGAATAGGATCTGCACCTGAATTTTTAGAAAATTTAATTTGGAAAAAATTTAATAATAAAATGAAAAATGAAATTAGAAAAAAGGGAATTTATAATCTAAAACATGGAAATTATGAATATCCAATAACATATCAGTTAATTAAGGATGGAAGAAAAAATAGAATTTTAAATAAAAAAATAAAAAATAAAATTTATGTCACTATGGTGCATGGAAAAAAAGATGAAGTTGTTCCAGTAAATTATTCTAAAAAAGTTCTTAAAGTTTTTAAAAATGCTTTCAAAAAATTATTAATTATTAAGAATGGTGACCATAGTCTTTCATCAAAAAAAAACTTGAAAATAATTACAAAGGAATTAAATAATATTATTTCTAATTCTATTTAGATAGCAACATCAATATTATCTTTAATCGTTATTGGATTATCAAGTTTATCCAACATTTCTTTTGGACATACTTGATAAAAATAATTTATTTCATTTTTGTAATCAGAAATAATTTTTTTAGCTATATTTGAGTCTGTTTCTTCGAAATGTTTCTGAATTAAATTTTTTAGTAAATTTTTCCAATATTCAGTTTCAACTCTTTGCCAAATAACTGTTTCTGGATTAACTTTTTTTTCAAATTCATTTTTTTCATCATAAATGAATGCCATTCCACCTGTCATTCCTGCTGCAAAATTATCCCCCACTTCTCCAAGAATAACTACATTTCCTCCTGTCATATATTCACAACCATTCGAGTCACATCCTTCTATAACTGTTGTTGCACCTGAGTTCCTAACAGCAAATCTTTCACCAGCCTTTCCTGAAGCAAATAATTCTCCTGATGTTGCTCCATATAATACAGTATTTCCAATAATTGTATTATGATTTGAAATTAAATTACTTTCTTTGGATAATTTAATTGAAATTGAAGCTCCAGACAAACCTTTGGCAACATAATCATTGGCATCACCCTCAAGTATAAGTTTTAAACCTTTAATTCCAAATGCTCCAAATGATTGTCCTGCTGAACCTTTAAACTTTAAAGTTAAAAAATCTTTTTCTAATTTCTGATGGCCATATTTTTGTAATAAATGGTAAGATATTCTAGTACCAACTGCTCTGTGAGTATTTTTTATATTAAACTCATTTTCAATTACCTTTTTTATTCCAATCTTATCTTCAATTTTGGGAAGTATTTGCTGGTCCAAAGTATCTGGAATCTGATTAATATCTTTTTTTTCACAATATCTTTTATGATCACCGGGGTCGGGTAAAATAAAAAGTGGATGTAAATCTAAATCATCTAAATTTGAAGACCCTGTGCTAACTTGTTTTAATAAATCGGTTCTTCCAATAATATCGTTTAATGTTTTAAACCCTAAATCAGCTAATATTTCTCTTACTTCTTCAGCAATAAAATTAAATAAATTTACAACTTTTTCAGGTGTACCACTAAATTTTTCTCTTAATTTTTCATCTTGAGTACAAACTCCTACTGGACAAGTATTTGAGTGGCACTGTCTAACCATAATACATCCCATTGCAACTAATGCTGTGGTAGCAACACCATATTCCTCTGCTCCCATCATTGCAGCAATAACAACATCTCTTCCAGTTTTTATTCCACCATCAGTTTTTAAAGTAACAGAGTGTCTTAAATTATTTAAAATCAAAACCTGATTAACTTCTGTCAATCCCATTTCCCATGGTATTCCAACATACTTAACGCTCGTTTGGGGGGTTGCTCCCGTGCCACCGTTATGACCTGAAATTAAAATTATATCAGCTTTAGCTTTAGCAACTCCCGCTGCTATCGTGCCTATTCCTGAGGATGCAACCAGTTTAACTGCTACTCTAGCTTTTGGATTAACCTGTTTTAAATCATAAATTAATTGTGCTAAATCTTCTATAGAATAAATGTCATGGTGAGGTGGTGGCGATATTAGTGTGACACCAGGTGTGGAGTATCTTAATTTGGCAATTTCTTCAGTCACTTTAAAACCTGGCAACTGTCCTCCTTCTCCCGGTTTTGCTCCTTGAGCAATTTTAATTTCTATCTCATTACAATTATTTAAATAATTAATTGTTACACCAAATCTTGCTGATGCAATTTGTTTTACTCTTGAATTTGCATTATCATTATTTTTTAATAGAGTGAATCTTTTTTCATCTTCTCCACCTTCGCCACTACATGAAGCACCTTTGATTCTATTCATTCCAATGGCTAAAGTTTCATGCGCTTCTTTTGATAATGCTCCATGAGACATGCTACCACTTCCAAATCTTTTTAATATTTCTGTTGCTGGCTCAACTTCAGAGATATTTATTGAAGATTTTAAATATCTCGTTCTAAAATCTATCAAATCCCTTAGGTTGATAGGTGGAAGATTATAAATTCCTTTTGTGTATTTTTTATAAGTATCATACGAATTCTTAGATACTGCACTTTGAAGTAAATGAATTAGTTTACCTTGATATTGATGAATTTCTCCATTTTTTCTGTATTTATAAATTCCTCCAATTGGTAAAACATTATCGTTACCCTGAAATGCTTCTTTATGAATATCTTTTATCTTCGCTTCTATTCCAACTAATCCAATACCAGAAATTTTTGAAGTTACTCCGTGAAAGTACTCTGAAACAATTGTTCGGCTAAGTCCAAGAGCTTCAAAATTACATCCACCTCTATAAGAACTTAAAACTGAAATTCCCATTTTAGACATTATCTTTAAAAGTCCAAAATTTATTGATTTAATATATCTTTCTATACATTCTTCATAGTTGAGTTTACCAAAAAGTTTTTTATCATATCTTTGATAAAGACTATCTAAAGCCAAATATGGATTAATAGTGGTTGCCCCAACGCCTAAAATTGTTGCAAATGAATGAGTATCTAAAGCTTCACCAGTTTGTACATTTATTGAAACATAGCCTCTTAATTTTTTTTCAATTAAATGCTTATTAATAGCTCCTACACACAAAAGCATTGGAATTGCTAATTTTTCTTCAGATATATTTATATCTGTTAATATTAATTGTGTTGCTCCTTGTCTTACTGCTATTTCAGATTCTTTTAAAATTTTTTCTAAAGACTCTACAAGAGAGTTGTTGTGGGAAAATGTACAGTCAATAATTTTAGAATTTTTTCCAAAAAATTTTATAAATTTTTCAAATTGTGAATTTGATAAAATAGGACTTTCTAAAACATAAATATTTTCTTTTGTTAGTTTATCAAAATTTAATATGTTACCTAAATTTCCAAATCTTGTTTTTAAACTCATAACTTTATTTTCTCTTAATGAATCAATAGGAGGATTTGTAACTTGACTGAAATTTTGTCTAAAAAAATGGTACAACGGTCTATACCTATCAGATAAAACAGCAATTGGAGTATCATCTCCCATAGAGCCAACTGCTTCTTTAGCATCCTCTACCATTGGATGAAGAATCATTTCAAGGTCCTCGATACTTATTCCAAAAGCATGCTGCCTTTTTCTTAAATCTGTTCCAGAAAAAATGAATTTTTCCTTATTAATTTTAATTTTTTTATCTAAATCAACTATTTGGTTATTAAAATGTTTAAATTCTTTGGCTAAATAATTTTTAATTTCACTATTATTAAAAACCTTACCCTTGTTTATTCTTAATCCAATAATTTCTCCAGGTCCTAATCTTCCTTTTGAAATAATTTTTTTTTCATCTAACTCGATCATTCCAGTCTCAGATCCTGCAAAAAGAAGTTTATCTTTTGTAATAGTATATCTCAAAGGACGAAGGCCATTTCTATCGTTAGCTACAATTGCCCATTCATTGTCTGTAGCAGCTATTGCCGCTGGACCATCCCAAGGCTCCATTGTACTATTTAAAAAATTAAATAATCGTTGATGATCTCTAGGTAAAATTTTACTTTTTTTAGACCATGCATCTGGAATTAACATTAATTTTGCTAAAGGTGCAGACTGGCCTGAAACATTTAATAATTCAAAAACATTATCTAAAGCTGCCGAGTCAGAGGCACCTGGTTGTATTACTGGTTTTAAATTTTCTATGTTTTCAAATAGTTGACTATCCATTTCATCTTCATGAACTTTCATCCAGTTACAATTTCCCCTAAAAGTATTTATTTCACCATTGTGAGCTATTGCTCTAAAAGGCTGTGCCAAATCCCAACTTGGAAATGTGTTTGTGGAAAATCTTTGATGAAAAATTGCATATCTTGATATAAATCTTTCATCTCTTAAATCAGGATAAAAATCGGACAATGCCTCAGCTAGAAACATTCCTTTATAAATTATCGACTTAGAACTTAAAGAGCATATATAAAATCCCTCTATGTTATTTTTTATAATTTCATTTTCAATTTTTCTTCTAATCTCATAAAGTTTTCTTTCTAAATCCTTGTCTACTAATTTTTTATCATTATGCTTAAAAAGTATTTGTGTGATTTCAGGTCTGTTGCTGTTTGCTTTGTCTCCTAAAACCTTGGTGTTTATTGGAACTTGTCTCCACCCATAAATTTTAAAATTTGATTTAGTAAGTTCTCTTTCAACGATAGTCTTACAGCTTTCTTGAACACTAAAATTATCTCTAGGCAAAAAGATCATTCCAACACATATTTCAGAATTATCGTGTTTGTGACCTTTGGTTTCTATCTTTTCTTCAAAAAAATCATATGGAATTTCAACATGAATTCCTGCTCCATCACCTGTTTTACCATCAGCATCAACTGCTCCTCTGTGCCATACAGCTTTTAAAGCCTCAATTCCATACTCTACAATCTTTCTTAATTTTTTCCCATCTGTAGAAGCAACTAAGCCAACACCACATGCATCATGTTCCATACTTTTTGAATAAACATGATTTTTTTCTAAAATTCCTAAATTTTTTTTATAATTTTTTATCATGCAACCTTTGCTTTTTTACTTTCTTTCTTTTCTAAGAAATTTTTAATAGAAATTGCTGCTTCTCTTCCGTCTCTAATGGCCCAAACAACTAAAGAGGCTCCCCTTATGATATCTCCTGCTGCAAATACTCCTGGTAAATTTGTTTCCATTGTATCAAAATCGACTTTAATTGTTCCCCACTTACTAACTTTTAAATTTTTATCTTTAAAAAGATTGGGAAGATCTTCAGGATCAAATCCAAGAGCTTTGATTATAATATCTGCCTTTAAATTAAATTCTGAATTACTTTCTATAATTGGTTTTCTTCTTCCACTTTCATCAGGATCACCAAGTTTCATTTTATCGACCAATACATTTTCAATTTTAGCTGTCCCCTTAAATTTTTTTGGGCTTGATAGCCAAACAAATTCAACACCTTCTTCTTCTGCATTAGAAACTTCTCTTGCAGAACCTGGCATATTCTCTTTATCTCTTCTATATAAACATTTTACTGATTTAGCGTTTTGTCTAACTGAAGTTCTAACACAATCCATTGCTGTATCACCACCACCAATGACAATAACATCTTTTCCTTCCACATTGAGTTTACCATTATCAAATTGTTGTACTTTATCTCCTAAACCTTTCCTATTTGATGCAGTTAAAAATTCCATTGCAGGAAAAATATTTTCTAAATCAGAGCCAGGAATTT
The DNA here is from genome assembly GCA_902560815.1 of uncultured Pelagibacteraceae bacterium. Lineage (GTDB taxonomy): Bacteria > Pseudomonadota > Alphaproteobacteria > Pelagibacterales > Pelagibacteraceae > Pelagibacter. Next base: position 46,000 of record CACENP010000009.1, on the reverse strand, counting down.
CTATTTCTCGAGCTTTATAAACTCCAGTCGCAATAAGAATTGCATCATGTTTCTCTTTTAGTTCATTTAATGTTGCATCTTTTCCAACTTCAAAATTTTGAATAAATTTAATACCTCCTTTTTTTAAAAGATCTGTTCTTCTCTCAACTACAAATTTTTCTAATTTAAAATTTGGAATACCATATATTAGAAGGCCTCCCGCACGATCATATCTATCATAAATTGTTACTTGATAACCTTGTTTTCTTAATTGTTCTGCGCAAGCAAGACCTGCTGGTCCTGCACCTATTATTCCTACAGATTGCTTTTTCTCTATTCTAACTTTTATAGGTTCAACCCATTTATTCTCCCACGCATTTTCTGTAATAAATTTTTCTATTGATCCTATTGTAACTGTGCCATGGCCTGATTGCTCAATTACACAATTTCCTTCACATAATCTGTCTTGTGGACAAATTCTTCCACAGACTTCTGGCATATTATTTGTACTTTGTGCTAATTCATAAGCTTCTTTTAGCCTTCCTTCTGCAGTGAGTTTTAACCAATCGGGTATGTTATTACTTAAAGGACAATGTACTTGACAAAAAGGGACTCCACATTGTGAACATCTGCTTGATTGTTCTTTGGCTTTTTCATTTATAAACTCTTTATAAATCTCATTAAAATCCTCCTTACGCTCTAAAACTCCTCTTTTAGGTGGATTTTGCTGACCTAATTTTACAAATTTAAGCATTTTATCTGTCATATTTAGGATGAACATATAGCATAAATTTAAAGGACAAATAGATAAATAGGTAATAAATACTGACTATAAAATCTATTATTTACCATATTATATAAGGTTTTTTATCAAACTGCATCACTGTTATGCATTCAAGGAAATGCTTTATTTTTAATTTATATTGTTTAGGAAAATTAAATCAAAATGATTTCAAACTTTTTAGAAATACTTATCTTATCAATTATTCAGGGAGTTTCAGAATTCTTACCAGTTAGTTCCTCTGCTCATCTAATAATATTTTCAAATATAATTGATTTTTCAAGTCAATCTATAATTTTTGATGTTGGATTACATTTTGGATCATTGCTTGCAATAATATTTTATTTTAAAAAAGAACTATTAAATATTTTAAATGATAAAAAATTATTCAACTTACTTTTAATTGGTTCAATTCCATTAATATTAGTTGGATATATTTTTTATTCAACAGGTATAATTGATTCATTTAGAAATCTAAAAGTAATTGCGTGGACTACATTAATTTTTGGTATTTTACTATATTTTGCAGATAATTTTGAAATTAAAAAAAATATAGAAAAAGATTTAACAATTAAAAATATTTTAATTATTGGAATACTACAAATTCTTGCAATTATACCTGGTGTAAGTAGAGCTGGAATAACAATCACAGCTGGTAGATTATTAAATTTTGATAGACATGACTCAACTAAAATATCTTTTTATTTATCCATCCCAGCTTTAATGGGTGCAAGTGTTCTATCTTTAAAAGATGCAATAAATGAAAATTTAGAATTTAATTTATTTCTTATTGGTTCAATAATATTATCTTTTATTTTTTCATATCTAACAATTAAATATTTTTTAATTTATACAAAAAAGTTTTCTTTAAAATTTTTCGTAATTTATAGAATTATTTTATCTATAATAATTTTTTCAATTATCTATTATTAGTTTTTTTTGCTTCAGGTAATATTTGTGAAAAAATGACACCAGCAAGAATTAATACGCAACCAATTATATTATCAATCTCTAAATATTGATTTAAAATTATCCAAGCGGCTATCGCTGCAAATACGCTCTCTAAAGAAAAGATAATTGCTGATGGAGATGGTGCAATATTTTTTTGAGCATATATTTGCAAAGTAAAAGCAATCCCACCTGATAATACACCTGCATATATTATTGATACTGACTCATTTAAAATATTTACAAATGATATATCTTCAAAGAAAAAACCAAACAAGAATGAAAATGAAGCTACAACGAGCGCCTGAAGTGCTCCAAAAAATAACGGTATATCAAAAATTTTAATAAATTTACCAATAAAAATTATATGAAGAGCCCAAAAAAATGCACATAATATAACCAAACTATCACCAAATCTTACTGTTGCATTAGAAAAGTCACTCAATAAATAAACTCCTACAACACATAAAATTGCAGAGGGCCATATACTCCAGTGTATTTTTTTTTTATAGAATATGTAAAGTATTATTGGAACCATCGGTACGTAAAAAACAGTGAAAAATGCTGCATTAGCAATGTCTGTATAAAGTAGTGCAGCTTGCTGAACAAATGTGCCTAAAAATAAAAATAAGCCAATCCAAAAAAGTAGTTTAAAAAATTCACTTCTATTATTATTTATTTGCTTAATAATTTTTGAATTTTCATAAATTAGAGCAATTGGAATTATAGAAAAAAAACCTATAAGAAATCTTGCTCCATTAAATGTTAGAGGTCCTATTTTATCCATTCCAGTATCTTGGGCAATAAATGTTGTTCCCCAAATAAATGTACAAAGTAATGCACTAATTAATGATAAGGATTTGGACATATGCTGAATTAAAAGGCCAAATTATAGGCGAAATTTTTTCCTAAATTTTCTTTTAATGAATTACAAAACTTAGCCGCTTCTGCTCCGTCTATAATTCTATGGTCATATGAAAGTGATATTGGCAACACTGTTCTTGCAAGAAACTTATCCTTTATAAAAATTTGTTTTTTATAGGATCTACCTACGCCAAGAATTGCAACTTCAGGATAGTTTATTATAGGTGTAAAATAAGTTCCACCAATACCTCCTAGACTTGTTATGGTTATTGATCCTCCAAAAAATTCCTTTTTATTTATTTTTAAATTTCTACTAAGTTCACTTACATTTTTTAAATCTTCTGCAATTTCTTTTATTTTCTTTTGATCCACATTTCGTATTTTTGGAACCATTAACCCATGAGGTGTATCAACAGCAATACCTATATGAATATATTTTTTCAAAGTAATCTTGCCTTCGCTGATATCATCAATGGAAGAATTGAATGTAGGAAATTTCTTTAGGTTATTAGTTAATGCTTTTGCTATAAAGGCAAGAGGTGTAATTTTAATTTTATCACCAGATACTGGATCTGTTAATTTTGCTCTGAAATCTTCTAGTTCGGTTATATCTACTTCATCATGATGAGTAACATGTGGTATTGTATTCCAAGAATTTGAAAGATGTGGGGCGGCTAATCTTTTTACCCTAGGCATATCTTTTATCTCAATATCGCCAAAATCAGAATGATTAAATTTAGATTTAACTTTAATATCTTCTTTTGTATTAAATTTATTTAAATTTTTATTTACAAAATTTTTAACATCATCTTCAGTTATTCTTCCTAATCTTTCTGATCCTTCAATCTCAGCTATATTTGCACCAAGCTCTCTAGCAAATTTCCTTACTTTAGGTGTGGCAAATATTTTTTTATTTTCTGACATAATTTATAGTTTTGTAGGGATTGTTTTATTCGGGTCAATGTTATATTTTTTTATAGCTTCGCTTGCATATTTAGATGGTATTAATTGTTCTTTGGCTAAAACACTTAAAGAATAGGCTACGATATGTTGTTTATCAACTTCAAAAAAATTTCTTAAATTTTTTCTAGTATCACTTCTTCCGTATCCATCTGTACCAAGAGAATAAAAACTTTTTCTAGTAAAAGGCCTAATTTGATCTGAATTTAACCTTATATAGTCTGAAGCTGAAACTATTGGGCCTTCAGTGGAAGAAAGGCACTTTTCTAAGTGGCTTTTTTTGTTTTCTTTATCTGGATTAAGCAAATTATACCTTTCAACCTCTACAGCTTCTTTTCTAAGCTCGTTATAACTTGTTACACTCCATACATTGCTATCTATTTTGTAATCTTTTTCTAATATTTCTGCAGCAGCAATAATTTCTCTAAGTATTGCACCAGACCCTAATAATTGAATTTTAGTTTTTTTATTTTTATTAAATTCTTTAAATTTATACATTCCTTTTAAAATATCTTCTTCTATATTTTTTTCTTTTGGTATTTCAGGATGAGTATAATTTTCATTCATCGTAGTAATATAATAAAAAATATTTTCTCTCTTTTCATACATTCTTCTTAAACCTTCTCTAAAAATTACAGCTAACTCATAAGAAAAAGTTGGATCATATGAAATACAATTTGGAACTACAGAAGACAATACATGACTATGTCCATCACCATGCTGAAGACCTTCTCCTGACAACGTTGTACGTCCTGCAGTTGCTCCAATTAAAAATCCCCTTGTTTGATTGTCTCCTGCGGCCCAAATAAAGTCACCAGTTCTTTGAAAACCAAACATGGAATAAAATATATATATTGGTATCATTGAGATATCATGATTTGCATAAGATGTACCAGCTGCAATCCAAGATGAAATAGCTCCAGCTTCGGTTATTCCTTCTTCTAAAACTTGACCGTTTATATCCTCACGATAAGAACTTAATTGTTCTGAGTCTACTGGCTCATATTTCTGACCTTCGTGAGCATATATTCCTATTTTTTGGAACAAACCCTCCATACCAAAAGTTCTGGCTTCATCTGGAATAATTGGAACAAGTCTTGGAGCAACATTTTTATCCCTCATAAGATTTGTTAACATTCTAACTAATACCATTGTTGTAGACATTTCTTTTTCTCCAGTAGATTCTTTCATTTTTGCAAATATATCCTGTGGTGGAGTTTTTATTGCTTTAGCAAATGATGATCTTTCTGGTAAGTTTCCACCTAACTTAATTCTACATTCTTTTAAGTATTTTATTTCTGGTGAATTTTCATCTGGTCTATAATATTGAATATTTCTTACTTGTTGATCTGTTAAAGGTACATCAAATCTATCTCTATAATATAATAAATCTTCTTCATCTAATTTTTTTTGTTGGTGAGTTGTATTCATGCTTTCGCCTGACTTACCCATACCATAACCTTTGATAGTTTTAGCAAGAATTACAGTTGGTGTACCTTTATTCTGCATAGCAGCATGATAAGCAGCATAAACTTTGTGTGGATCATGACCACCTCGATTAAGTTTCCAAATATCTCTATCTGTCATTTGGGATACCATGTCTAATAATTCAGGATATTTTCCAAAAAATTTATCTCTTACATACTTCCCTCCTTTTGCTTTGAATGCTTGATATTCTCCATCTACTGCTTCACCCATTCTTTTAATCAATAAACCAGAATTATCTTTAGCTAATAATTGATCCCAATATGAACCCCAAATAACTTTGATTACATTCCAGCCTGCTCCTCTAAAAATTCCTTCAAGTTCTTGAATAATTTTTCCGTTACCTCTCACTGGTCCATCTAATCTTTGAAGGTTACAGTTTACTACAAAAATTAAATTATCTAATTTTTCTCTTGCTGCTAATCCAATAGCTCCTAAAGATTCAGGCTCATCAGTTTCACCATCCCCCAAAAAACACCAAATTTTTCTTCCCTCATCTTTTAGTAGTCCTCTATTAATTAAATATTTATTAAATCTAGCTTGATAAATTGACATTATTGGTCCAAGTCCCATGGACACTGTAGGAAATTGCCAAAACTTTGGCATTAACCAAGGATGCGGATAAGAAGATAGTCCACCTGGTTTAACTTCTTGTCTAAAATGATCTAATTCTTTTTCATTTATTCTTCCTTCAAGAAAAGCTCTAGCGTACATTCCAGGTGCACTATGGCCTTGGAAATAAATTAAATCTCCACCAAATTTATTATTTTTAGCTCTCCAAAAATGATTCATTCCTACATCGTATAATGTGGCTGCAGATGCAAATGTTCCAATATGACCACCAAGTTCAGGATTTTTTTTATTTGCTCTGACTACCATTGCTGCTGCATTCCATCTAATCAAAGATCTAATTTTTCTCTCCAAATTTTGATCTCCTGGAGATTTTTTCTCTTCTTCTGGTTTAATAGTATTAATGTAAGGAGTATTTCTAGATAATATTAAATCAGAACCTTCTTTATAAGAATGTTCAATAAGTTGTTTAATTAAAAATTGAGCCCGATTTTTTCCATCTTTTTCAAGAACAGCAGATAAGGATTCTAGCCATTCTTTTGTTTCAGTTGGATCTATATCATCACCTTTGAGTGATTGAATAATTTTATCTTTATTCTTTTCAACTTTACTTATTGTAATTTCTTCTTTTCTTTCTAAAGTTTTTTCCGCCTCATGAATAATGTTTTCTGTATCTACAGGTAATTTATCTTTTTTAGATTTTATTTTCTCATCTTCAGCTTTATCTATGTCTGGTGAAAGTGATATGAGAACATCTCCTTTTGAAACTTTATCTCCAATTTTTACACTTATATTTTCAACTGTACCATTTTCTGTAGAAGGCACCTCAACACTTGATTTATCACTCTCTAAAGTTACGATTGAGTCATTTTTTTTTATCTTGTCCCCTGATTTTACTAAGATTTCTATGATTTCTACATTTTCAAAATCACCAATATCAGGTACGATTATTTTACTAGCCATATTAATTTTTCTAATAAAACTTATTAAAATTAAATAAAAGTTTCATTTCAGACATATTTATATCTTTTTTTAGTCAATCTTAAATGTGTAAATTGTAATATGTTAATAAAGTTAACACATTTTATTATTAAATTTACCCTATCTAATAAAAATAAAAATATAGATAGTAGATTTTGGATACAAAAGTTGCTTTTAAAGAAAAGATATAGAATTATTTAAATATTTAATTTTACTGTTTAAATTTTTTGTTATTCATCTATATTGCTATAAAGGGCTGCTAGCTCAATTGGATAGAGCGCAGAGCTACGGACTCTGAGGTTGAGGGTTCAAGTCCTTCGCGGCCCACCAAAATTATGAAAATATCTTTACAAAACTCAGTTATTATTTTTTTTCTTATAATTTTTCTTATTTTATCATTAATCACAATATTAATTTAAATTTATGACTGATAAGTTTGAACAAATAAGTAATAAACCAGGTTTTATGAAACATAATGGTGGAATTCTTTTTCGAAAAATTTCTGATACAGAATTTGAATTTAAAGCTACTATTGATGAAAACAAATTAAATTCTGCAGGCATTACTCATGGGGGTTATATTTGCTCAATCATTGATGCGGGATCAGGTACTGCAGCACATAGAGCAAGTGATAATACACCATGTGTAACCATCTCTTTAGATATTAAATTTATTGGAGCTACAAAAAATGGAGATGAAATAAAAGGATTTACTAAAATTCAAAAAATTACAAAATCAATGGTTTTTTTAATTTGTTATTTAGAATCTAACTCAAGACTAATTGCGTCAGCATCTGGCGTATGGAAGAAATTAAATAAAAATATATCTGGTTTTGGACCTGGTGGTTAATTCTAATATTTTAGTTCAATTAAATTTTTAAATTCATTTAGAACTTCTGGATTAGCTAAAGCTTCTTTATTTTTTATCTCATTTCCCTCAATGATATTTTTTACAGCTAGTTCAACTATTTTTCCATTTTTTGTTCTTGGAATATCCTTAACATTAAGAATTTTAGTAGGAACATGTCTGGGCGATGCATTTAGTTTAATTTGAAATTTAATTTTTTTAACTAATTCATCATTAAATTTATAATTTTGATTCATTATTACGAAAAGAATAATTCTAATATCGTTATCCCAGGATTGTCCAATAACTATAGATTCTTTTATTTCTTTAAATTTTTCTACTTCTGAATAAATTTCAGATGTTCCAAGTCTTACTCCTCCAGGATTTAAGGTTGTGTCTGACCTACCATATATTACAAATCCACCAGATTTTTTTACTTCTGCATAATCTCCATGATGCCAAACATTATTAAATTTATTAAAATATGCCTTTTTAAACTTTATATTATTTTTATCATTCCAAAATTTTAAAGGTATTGTTGGAAACGCATTTTTACAAACCAACTCTCCTTTTTTATTTTTAATTGGTTTTCCATAATCATTAAATATATCAACATTCATGCCTAAACCTTTATTCTGAATTTGTCCTGCAATTACTGGTTCATAAATATTTCCAAGTACAAAGCATGAAACGATATCAGTTCCTCCAGATATTGATGCAAGATGTACATTTGGCTTAACTTTTTTATATATAAAGCTGAAACCATCTTCAGATAAAGGTGAACCAGTTGAACAAATTGTTCTTAGTTTTGTTAATTTATACTTTTTTTTATTTAAAATATTAGATTTGTTAAGTGAATCTATATATTTTGCACTAACTCCAAACAAAGTTATTTTTTCTTCATTTGCTAATTTAATTAATAAATCATTTCTTTTATACATTGGAAATCCTTCAAACAGAACTATTGATGCTTTTGAGGCTAAAACAGTTACTAGCCAATTCCACATCATCCACCCACAAGTGGTAAAATAAAATACATTATCATTTTCCTTTATTTCACTATGTAACTGATGTTCTTTAAGATGTTGTAATAAAACGCCTCCTGCACGGTGACAAATACACTTTGGTTTACCTGTAGTGCCACTCGAGTATAGTATTGCTAGTTCATGATCAAAATCAAATTTTTTAAATTTGAATTTTATAGGATTAATTTTCATAATAGAATTCCAGTTTTTATATTTTACATTTTTAATTTTATTAAATTTTAGAAATGTTTTTCCTGGATAATTAATTATTATTACATGTTTAATAGATTTAATTTTATTTAATATTAAAGGTAATCTTTTAATAACATTGATTTCTTTTCCATTGTAAAAATATCTATCACAAATAATTAAAACTTTTGGTTTTATTTGAGAAAATCTTTCAATAACACCATTTGTTCCAAAATCTGGTGAACAAGATGACCAGATTGATCCGATCGCCGATGTACATATAAATGACTCAACAGTTTCAATTAAATTTGGTAGATATGCAACTACTCTATCTTTTTCTTTAATTTTGATTTTTTTAAAAAAGGTAATTAATTTAAATACATTATTATTTAATTCTCTCCAAGTTCTAACTTTTTTAATACCATTTTCACTTATAAAAGTTATTGCTTTACTATCATCATTTTTAGATAATAAATTTTCTGCAAAGTTTAGTTTAGAATTTTTAAGAAATTTATTTTTAAAAAATATATTCGATTTTTCATGATCTTGTCTCTTCAAACCTTTGACTTTAGCAAAATCCCAAATAGAGCTCCAAAATTTTTTTGGATTATCAATACTCCATTTAAGTAATTTGGAATACTTTTGAGTTATTACAAATTTATATTTTGAAGACAAAAACTTTTCATATCTAAATAAGTTAGATTTATTTTTTTGTGACTTTTTAGCTTTCCATAGTATTTTTGAATTCATTATAAAATATATATTTAAATTTTTTGAATTATGTTACTGTCATTTTATAAAAAAATAAAAATGAGAACTTTTTCCTCAATGATTCGGTCATGTTTTATACTATTTTTGTTCTTAGCCACTTACAACATATGGTAGTTTAAAAAATAAAAACACTAAAGATAGAAATGCAAAAAAAATTGATTACAGCCATTCTTGGACCAACTAACACTGGAAAAACCTATCAAGCTATAGAGACTATGCTCTCATTTGACTCAGGAATGATAGGCTTTCCACTAAGACTATTAGCTAGAGAAGTGTATGATAAAGTTATTAAGAAAGTTGATCCAAAAAAAGTTGCTCTAATAACCGGAGAAGAAAAAATAATTCCTTCAGAGGCGAAATACTTTTTATGTACAGTAGAGTCTATGCCGATAGATAAAAATTTAGATTTTGTTGGTATTGATGAAATTCAAATGTGTTTTGACCATGAAAGAGGACACATATTTACTGACAGATTATTAAATCTTAGAGGAACAAAACTTACTATGTTTATGGGGGCTAATACCATAAAAAATATTATATCCAAGTTAGAAGGAGATATAGAATTTATTAATAAAGAAAGGTTATCAAAGCTTATTTATACTGGTCATAAAAAAATTTCACGCATAGAAAGAAAAAGTGCAATAATTGCCTTTTCAGCAGAGGAAGTATATGCAATTGCAGAATTAATAAGAAGGCAAAAAGGTGGTGCAGCAATTGTAATGGGATCTCTAAGTCCTAAAACAAGAAATTCCCAAGTAAGTCTTTATCAAACCGGAGATGTTGACTACTTAGTTGCAACAGATGCTATTGGAATGGGAATTAACATGGATCTAGATAATGTTTTTTTTTCAAATTTAAAAAAATTTGATGGAAAAAAAATTAGAAGATTAAAACTATCTGAAATTGGTCAGATAGCTGGAAGGGCAGGTAGATATTTAAATGATGGTACTTTTGGTATTACTGGAGATTGTGGAGAAATAAGTTCAGAAGAAGTTGAATTTTTAGAAAATCATAAATTTGATGAAATTCATACAATTTTTTGGAGAAATTCAAACTTAAACTTTAAAAATGGTAGTAGTCTAATTAAATCTCTTGAGGAAAAACCAAATAAATCTTGGCTGAAAAAAACTCCAGAGTGTGAGGATGAAAAAATTTTAAAATATATATTAAAAGATGCTGACAAATTAAATGTTTACAATAATGAAAATGAACTAAAATTATTATGGGAATGTTGCCAAATCCCAGACTTTGTTAAAAAAACTTATGGAAATCATTTAGAAGTAGTTGGAAAAGTTTTTAATTTTTTGCGAGAAAAACCAGGAAAAATTACTAACAATTATATGAAGCAGCAATTATCAAATCTTGATAAACTTGAAGGAAATGTTGACTCAATATCTAATAGAATTGCAAATGTTAGAACATGGTCATATGTCTCAAATAAAGTAAATTGGGTTGAAAATCAAGACTACTGGGTGGAAAGAACAAAAAATTTAGAAGATAAATTGTCAGATAGATTACATGAAGAACTTACAAAAAGTTTTATAGATAAAAGAGCTAGCGTGTTAGCAAGAGGACTTAAACAAGATATAACATTTAAAACAGAAATACTTGAAGATAGAAAAGTCTTAATTAATAATCAATTTATTGGACAATTAAATGGTCTTAAATTAGAGCTTGATCTTAAAGTTGGTGCTCTTGATACAGATATAAAATCACTAAAAAAAGCAGCAAAACAAAATGTTGAGCCAGAAATATTAAATAGAATGAACCAAATTAAAAAAACTAACAATATTGTATTAAAAGATGACTTTAAAATTTATTGGCAAAATTTTCCTATTGCAAAATTATCTCCAGGAAAAGATTATTTAAAACCTGAGATTAATCTTATTATTGATGATATGATTGATGGAAATTATAAATTAGATTTTTCTAAATTTTTACAAAATTGGGTAGATATAAAAATTAATTCTGAACTTAAAAGTTTAACTGATTTGAAAAATATTAATACCCAAAATACATCAATTAGAGCATTAGCATATCAATTATATGAAAATAATGGGGTTATTAAAAGAGAAAAAGTAAATGATTTTATAAAAAAATTAGCTCAAGATGAAAGAAAGATTTTAAGAAATTTAGGTGTAAAATTTGGCAGATACCATATTTTTTTATTTAAACTATTTAAACCAAATGCAGTTTCTTTAAGAATAGCTCTTTGGAAAAATTTTCATCAAAAATATTTTGATCTAAAACCACCAACTTTTGGATTAAATTTTATAAAAGAAAAGCAAGAATATTCCACAGATTTTATGTTACTATGCGGCTTTGAAAAATTTGACAATTTTTTTGTTAGGATAGATATATTAGAAAGATTATTTATAAAAATAATAGATCTAAAAAATGAAAAAGAAATCAAATTAATTCCTGAGATGTTAAATTTATTAGGATGTAGTAAAGAAGATTTTTTAAAATTAATTAAGAAAATGAATTATTATTCTTATGAGAAAAATCAAGAAACCTATTTGAAATATTCTCCAATAAAAAATAACAAAAGAAGAATTTCTTCAAAAATTACAAATAAAGAAAATCCTTTTAATGTTTTAAAAAATATTAATTTTAAATAATGATTAACTTTTTTAAAAAAAAAAATATAGAAACTTTAGAAAATCCTCTAACTAAAATAGCTGCTTTATTAATTCATGTTGCCAAAATTGATGAAAATTATACTAAAAAAGAAAGAGAAATAATTAAAAAAGCTATTATTGAGCTAGGTACAAAAAATGAAATGGCTGAAGGCGTATTAATAGAGGCTGAGGAAATAGAAAAAGAATCCAATCAAATTTTAGATTTTACAAAAGAAGTTAAAAATTTACATAAAGACTCAAAAATAAAAATTGTTGAAACTTTGTGGACTATAATTTATTCGGACAGTGATGCTGATATGTACGAAAATAGCCTAATGAGAAGGTTAACTGGTTTACTATACTTGGATCCAATGACTGTAGGAGATATAAAAAAAAAAGTGATAAATAATTTAAAATAATGACTTATATAGTTAACGAAAAATGTATCAAATGTAAATTGATGGACTGTATAGAAGTTTGCCCAGTAGATTGTTTTTACGAAGGGAAAAATATGCTTGTAATAAAACCAGATGAGTGTATAGATTGTGGCGTTTGTGAACCTGAGTGTCCAATAGATGCTATTGAACCAGATACAAATGAAAGTGCTGAAAAATGGTTAGACATAAACAAAAAATATTCAGAAATTTGGCCAAATATTGTAAAGAAAAAAGAACCACCAACAGATAACGAAAAATACAAAAATGAAGAAAATAAATTTGAAAAGTATTTTAAAGAAAACCTTTAAAAATAAAAAAAAAGTAAAGAAAAAGATTACTAAAAAAAATACTAATAAAAAAAAAGTCATTAAAAAAAAAGTAAAGAAAATAAAAAATTCTAAAAAAAAAGAAAATATAATTAAAGAAAAGAAAAATAAGGAAGTTTCAAATAGCAAAAATGATAATACAAAAATATCAAAAAATTTTGATCAAAAACCTGAAATAAAAAAAATTAAAACACAACCTTCGGAAAAAAAAGAATATAAAGTAAAAGATTATGTAGTTTATCCAAAACATGGTGTTGGTCAAATTACAGAATTAAAAAAAATTAATATTGGAGGAATAGACGTAGAAACATATATTCTTAGATTTGAAAAAGATAAAGCAAGTGGAATGGTTCCTATAAATAAGCAGTCTCACCTAAGACCTTTGGCTACCATAAACCAAGTAAACAAGTGTATAAGTATTTTAAAAAGTAAACCAAAAATTAAAAGATCTATGTGGAGTAGAAGAGCGCAAGAATATGAAGCTAAAATTTCTTCTGGAAAGATTTATGAACTTGCAGAAGTAGTTAGAGATTTAAATAAAGGTGATGATTTAATGATTGATCAATCTTATAGTGAAAGACAACTTTTTGAAAAAGCATATGAAAGAATATTAACAGAATTTCAAATTATTCTTGGATTAAGCACTCAAGATGCTCAAAAAAAATTGGATAAAGCTTTAAAAAGGAACTTAGAAACCCAAAGTTCAAAACCAACTCAAAAAATTGAAGCAACGCCCAACGATACTGTAGAAGAGTCAAATATCTAATAAAAAAAAACGCTTCCCACAACTTTTGCCATGAGAAGCGTAATTTATTAAAAAGAATACTAATTTATCTTCTTCTTCTTTTTTTAGCTTTTTTAGCTTTTTTCTTAGTTTTCTTTTTAGCAGCTTTTTTTCTTCTTTTAGCCATCTTTAGCTCCCTTTTTTTTAAACGAATCTTTATGATTCGTTTCTTACTCTTTTTTTATTTTTTTTAATAAGTTATGTCAATTACATAATTTTTTATAAAAATTAATAAAAAAAAAATTTAATAATTTTTTTTTAAACAATGAAAAAAGTTAAGTAAATAGCGATTAATAAACAGTTTATAAAAAAAAAATTAATAAAGTTTTTCTAAATTATTTTTATATTTTTGTATAATTTTATATCTTTTTAACTTTAAAGTTGGCGTTAACATTCCATTTTCAATTGAAAATTTTTCATTAATTGTAAAATATTTTTTAATATTTTCTATTTTAGATAATTTTTTATTAATATTTTCAATTTCATCTTTTATTTTATCTTCTGATAAGAATTTTTTTTCGTCATTAAGAACTAATAATGCAACTAGAAATGGTTTATTGTCTCCATAAACAATTGCTTGCTCAAATAATTCTGAATTAACTAATTCATTTTCAATTTTTATAGGTGAAATATTGTCTCCACCTGGGGTAATTATAATATCTTTTTTTCTATCAGTTATTTTTAGATAGCTGTTTTCAAAAACCCCTATATCTCCAGTATGAAGCCATCCATTTTTTATAACTTTGTCTGTTTCTTCTTTTTTGTTCCAGTACCCAAGCATCACATTTTCACCTTTAACAAGTATTTCTCCATCTTCTGCAATTTTTACCTCATTCCCTTTAAATGGGGGACCCACTGTTTCAACTCTTATATCGTTTATAGGATTGCAACTTACAACAGGAGATGTTTCGGTAAGTCCATATCCTTGCAAAGTTGGCAGACCAATAGCATTTAGAAAAAAACCTACTTCTTTATCCAATGCTCCTCCACCAGAAACAAAGGTTTTTAAGGAACCACCAAATTGTGCCTTTATTTTCTTTCTCACAATTTTTTCAAGAATACTATCTAGTATTTTTTCTATTGAACTTAAAGGCTCTTTTTTGATTTTTTTAAGACCTAAGTTTAACATTTTTTTTACTAGAATTTTTTTGATGCCGGTAGTTTTATTAAAGCTAGTATTTATTTTCTGATAAAGATTTTGATAAAATCTTGGAACCGCTGTCATAATTTCTGGACTACAATCATTCATATTTTTAATTAATTTATCGATACTTTCAGCATAAAATACTCTTGCTTCAACTGTTATCTGAACAAACTGAACTGTATGTTCATATGAATGAGACAAGGGTAGCCACGTTAAAAATCTAGTTTGGTAATTTGTAATTAATGGTTTCAAAATCTCAATTGCACCTTCACAATTGTTTAGAATTCCACCGTGACTTAATATTACACCCTTGGGATTTCCCTGCGTACCAGATGTATAAATAATACAAGCTGGATTTTTTCGAGTAATTTGTATTTTAAAATTATTATTTTTAGTATCTAAAGTTAAGCTATTAATATTAATATAATCATCCTTATTCAATTCTTCTAAATTTTCAAAAGAGAATATTTTTTTTATAAAATTTTTACTTTTAATTATATTTTTTACTTTATTGAATTGCTCTGTATTTGAAACAAAAACTATCGAAGGTGTACAATCATTTATTATATATTCATAATCTCTTTCAGCATAAGTAGTGTATGCAGGAACTGTTATTGACTCTGAAAGCATTATTGAAAAATCAGAAATAAACCATTCTGGTCTATTCTCAGAAATTAATAAGCATCTATCTCCTTTATTTACATATTTTTTTAATTCATTTGTAAGATTATTTATTAATTGAAATGTTTGTTGCCAACTGTAGTCTTTTTTAGGTTCTTTTAAAGATGATAATAATATTTTATTTTTATCTTTTTGTTTTTCAAATTGATAAAAAAATAATTCAGTTAAACTATTTATTTTAGTTAAATCCATAATTTCTTGGTGGGCAAAGAGAGAATCGAACTCTCACAGTATTGCTACTATTGGATTTTGAGTCCAACGCGTCTACCAGTTCCGCCATTCGCCCTAATTTAATTGTCATTAATTTGTTTATAAAATAATAGTATAAGAAGAATTATTGTATTAAAAGAAAATATGTTTAAAGAACTTTATTTAAAATCAATTAAATTAGCAGGTCACAAAAGTTCAAAATTTTTTTTAGGCATTATTTCATTTATAGAAAGTTTCATATTTCCTATACCTCCAGATGTATTAATAATCCCAATGACAATAGCAAAAAGGAAAGCATGGGTTAAAATAGCTTTAATCGCTACAGTTGGTTCTGTTCTTGGTGCATGCTTAGGCTATTTTATTGGTTATGTTTTTTTTAATGAAATAGGTATCAAGATTTTTGAATTTTATGGCGTAGACCCGAGTTTTTGGAAAAGCAAAGTTTCGTCAGAAGGTGGTGTAATTGCCTGGATGACTTTACTTGCTATAGCTGGGTTTTCTCCAGTACCATTTAAACTTCTTACCATTAGTAGTGGTTTTGTTAATTTCAATTTAATATATTTTATTGTTGTAGCTTTATTAACCAGAGGTTCGCGCTTTTTTTTAATCGCTTTTTTGATTGGAAATTTTGGTCCAGCAATGAAAATATTAATCGAAAAGAAATTATTGAAAATATCAATAATTGTGTCAGTAATTTTAATTATTTTTGCCTATTTAATTTTTAAGTTTTTAAGCAACTTTTTAATGTAATTTAATGAATAATATTTTTGAAATTAAAAAATTTTATATATTTATTTTTGTTTTTTCTTTACTTTCTTTACTGATAGCTTTGTATATTGAATTTTATTTGGGTCATTCACCTTGTAAGTTGTGTGTTTATCAACGAATACCTTATTTGCTGACAATTTTTATAACTTTATTAGGAATAAATTATTATAAAAATTTAATTTGGCTATACTTTTTATTAATTTCTTTTTTTTCAAGTTTATTACTTTCGGGCTATCATTTTGGAATTGAGCAAGAAATATTTAGTGAATTTTCTGGATGCACAGGTAATTTGATAAATATTACAGATAAAAATGAATTACTAAAATTACTTAATTCAGAAGTAAATTCTTGTAAAAATGTTGATTTTCGAATTCTTGGATTGTCTCTTGCGACAATAAACTTTTTGTTATCATTTATAATTTTTGTATTAATTTTGAAAATAATTAAAAATGAAAAAAACAAATAAAAATAAAATAGAAGAATTTATCAGAGTTGATCATGCTGGAGAGAGAGGAGCAATTAAAATTTATGAAGGACAACTTTTGGCTCTAAATACAATAGTAAAAAATGATGAACTAAAAAAAAAAATTGAAGAAATGCAAGTCCATGAAAAAGAACACTGCGATTATTTTGAAAAAGAAATCAAAAGAAGAAATATTAGGCCAACAAAATTTTTACCATTATGGGATATATTGGGTGTTGGACTTGGCTTTGGATCTACTTTAATAGGAAAAAAAGCAGCAATGCTTTGTACTGCTTCGGTTGAAGAAGTGATTGATGAGCATTATCAAAATCAAATTAATCACTTAAAAAATGATGAAAAAGAGCTTAAAAGTAAAATAGTTAAATTTAGAGATGACGAACTACACCATAAAGATATTGCATATGAAGAAGGCGCAACTAAGGAAGGTTTTTATTCAATAATGGATAAAATCATTAAAACTGGATCTAAAATTGCAATAAGAATTTCAGAAAAAATTTAATTAAGGTTCTAATTCTACATCCCAATACAAATAATCTATCCAACTTTTATGTAAAAAGTTTGGAGGAAAATTTTTTCCATTCTTATGTAAGTCTTCAGTTGTTGGACGATATGGCCTTTGATTAAGCGTCATTCCAGAAAATTCAAGCAATCGTCCACCTTTTTGTACGTTGCAAGCTGAACAAGCTGTCACTACGTTGTCCCAGTTAGTTTTTCCACCTTTTGATCTTGGAAGCAAGTGGTCAAATGTTAATTCTTTTTTATCTCCACAATATTGACATGAAAACTTGTCTCTTAAAAAAACATTGAACCTAGTAAAATTTGGATTAGTTTGTGGTCTGATGTAACTTTTTAAAGCAATTACACTTGGTAACTTCATACTAAATGAAGGGCTTCTAATTATCCTATCATAATAACTCACTATTGATACTCTGTCTAAAAAAACTGATTTTATAGAATCTTGCCAGCTCCATAAAGATAGTGGATAATAACTCAAAGGTCTATAATCAGCATTCAAAACAAGTGCAGGACATTTTTGCAAAGACATGTTTGAATTAAAAGAATTATTCATAAAACAAGACTAGCTTAAATAATTTTATTAATCAATATTACAAAATGTTTATTAAACATTTGCTAAATATATAAGTTTTTTTTTATATAATTTAATGCAATACTTGAAGCTTCAATTGAAATATGGTGACCACAATTTTTGATCATTTTTGTTTCAATATTTATTTTATTTCTAATTAGAAAGTCTTTTGCTTCAAGTAAACTACTTGGTGGAACAACAACATCTTCGTCACCATGAATTAAAAGCATTTTTGTTTTTGATTTTATTCTTTTTAAAATATTTTCTTTATCAATTATTTTTCCTGAAAATCCTACAATACTATTAAAATTTTCTTCTGCTGTTAAGCCTAAATTAATAGACATCATGCAACCTTGACTAAAGCCAGAAATACAAATTTTAGAATTATTTAATTTATATTCTGATTTAATTTCATTAATAAAATAGTTTAATTTTTTCTCCGCTTTTATTGACTCTTCAATAATATATGACGGATCATCTTTTTCTAAATTAAACCATTGAAATCCATTTGGATTAATTGGGCATGTTTCATGACCGTTTGGACAAAAGAAAATCGTTTCAGGCAAAAATCTTTTCCAATTTAAAGTTAAAGTACTTATATCGTTACCATCACCTCCATAACCATGAAGTAAGATTAAAGCATTTTTAATATTATTATCTGGTTTTATAATTTTCGTATCTAAACTAAATTTCATAAGTCAAAAGATTTCAGTCATATTTCTGTAACCATTCTATTATTTTATTATCATTAAAATCTATAAATCCAATTACTCGAGCAAACTCTTCTCCATTTTTATTTATGAAAACTGTAGTTGGCAATCCTCTTAATAAAAATTTATTTGCTAATTCCACATCTTTATCAAAATATATTTTCAAATTTTTTATTTTTAATTTTTTATAAAAATTCTTTGACTTTTCAATACTATCTCTTCCAATATTAATTGGCACTACTTCTAAATTATTAAAAACTGGATTTGTTTGCAATCTATCTAAAGATGGCATTTCTTCAGCACATGGTGCACACCATGTTGCCCAAAAATTTATAATAACTAGTGAATTATCAAAACTATTTAAATTTATTATTTCATTATTGATATTTTTAAAATTTATTTTTTCTAATTTTAACGGATCTTTATGTATAACTAGGTTCTTTAAATTTGGCTGTTGTATTGCATATGATGAAGTTGATGATATTAGGTATATAAAAATTAAAATAAATT
Organism: uncultured Pelagibacteraceae bacterium; assembly: GCA_902560815.1. Classification (GTDB taxonomy): domain Bacteria; phylum Pseudomonadota; class Alphaproteobacteria; order Pelagibacterales; family Pelagibacteraceae; genus Pelagibacter. The sequence continues at coordinate 26,839 of CACENP010000009.1, read as the reverse complement.
TTAATGTTAATAATTTCATTCTAAAGGGTATAGTTACATAACATGGCACAAAATAAAAACAATAAGGCTATTTGGAATACTAGAATAAAGAAAGATACATCATCAATTTTTAAAAAAGTTGGTAGTTCGATTAATATAGATAAAAGACTATTTAAAGAGGATATCGAAGCCTCAGTTGCTCATGTAGAAATGTTATTAAAACAAAAAATTATATCATTTAAAATTAAAAATAAATTAGTTTGGGGACTAAATAGAATAAAAAATGAAATTTTAAAAAAAAAATTTATCTTTAACTCTAACCTTGAAGATATTCATATGAATATTGAAAATAGATTATTTGAAATTATTGGAGAAGATGCTGGATACGTTCATACAGGAAGATCAAGAAATGATCAGGTTACTACTGATTTTAAACTCTGGTTAAGAAGTTCAACAGATGAAATTATTAATCAATTAAATAGTTTATTAAAAATTATTGTAAAAAATGCTGAAAAAAATATTAAAACTGTAATGCCTGGCTTTACCCACCTTAAAAATGCTCAACCTGTTTCATTTGGTCACTATTTATTAGCGTATGTAGAAATGTTTAAAAGAGACAAAAGAAGATTCCAAAATAATTTAGAAAATTTATCAGAAAATCCTTTAGGTTCAGCAGCTTTAGTAGGAACAAATTTTAATATAGATAGAAACTATACGTCAAAAAAATTAAAATTTAAAAATCCAACACATAATTCAATTGATACCGTTTCAGATAGAGACTTTGTTTTAGATTTTTTATATTCAGTGTCAGTTTGCTCTATACATATTTCAAGACTGGCAGAAGAGTTTATAATATGGAATTCTGACGCCTTCAGATTAATAAAACTTAATGATAAAATAGTTACTGGATCCTCTATAATGCCACAAAAAAAAAATCCTGATCCTCTAGAATACCTAAGAGGAAAAACAGGAAATAGTTTTGGCAATCTATTTTCTATGCTTACAATTTTAAAAGGACTACCTCTTTCTTATTTTAAAGACCTGCAAGATGATAAAGAGTTAGTATTTAATTCTTTTGACCAGTTAAAAAATTCAATTTTAATACTTATAGAAGTATTAAAAAATTTTACTCCAGATAAAAAAAGAATGTACGAATTAGCTAGTGTTGGATTTACGACTTCAACAGACTTGGCAGATCATTTTGTAAAATATTATAACTTACCATTTAGAAAAGCTTATCAAATTACTTCTAAAATTGTAAACTATGCAGAATCTAGAAATATTATGTTAAATGAATTAACTATAAAAGAATTAAAAAAAATAGAACCAAAACTTAACGAAGATGTTTTAAAAGTCTTTGATTTAGAAAATTCAGTAAAATCGAAAAAATCATATGGAGGTACTTCTTTTGAAAATGTTAAGAAGATGATAAAAAAGTATAAGAAAGAAACAAAATGATAAAAAAAATTATATTTATTATTATAATTTTTACTTTTGTTGTATCGTGTGGAAAAAAATCCGACCCAGAATATAAAGAGAGTAAAAATATATTTATTAATCAAAAAAATATTATTTAATGAAATATAAAAAAAGGCAATTCTATATAGAGAATGTAAGTGCCGAAAGAATAGCAAGAAAATTTGGTACTCCAACATATGTTTATTCATATGATAAAATAAAAAATAATATTTATAATTTTAAAAAAAATTTTAAATCTATAAATCCATTAATTTGTTTTTCAGTTAAGTCTAACTCTAACTTAAATATTTTAAGTATAGTTAATAAATTTGGACTGGGTGCTGATGTAGTTTCAAAAGGTGAACTAATATCTGCTTTGAAAGCTAAGATCAAACCAGAAAAAATTGTTTTTTCTGGTGTTGGCAAAACTATAGATGAACTTAAATTTGCTATAAATAAAAAAATTTTATTAATAAACGTAGAATCAGAAAATGAAATTATTGAAATTGAAAAAATTGCAAAAAAAAATAAAAAAAAAATAAATATAGGTGTAAGATTAAACCCTAACACAGATGCTAAAACTCTAAAAAAAATTTCTACAGGAAAAAAAGAAAATAAATTTGGTTTAACAGAAAAAAAATTTTTAGAACTTCTGTATAAATATAAAAAATCAAAATTTATTAATATTATTTGTTTAAGTGTACATATTGGGAGTCAAATTATGAGTCACATACCTTATAAAAATATGTTGAATGTAGTTAATAGAATAATTCAAAAATCTAAATTTAAGTTTAAGTATATAGATTTGGGTGGTGGTATGGGTATACAATATGAAAATAATTCAAATAAATTGAATTATGCAAAATATAATAAATTAATAAAATCTTTTTTAAAAAAAAATAATTCAAAAATAATTTTTGAGCCTGGAAGATCAATTGTTGGTAACGCTGGATATCTAATTTCAAAAATTATATATATAAAAAAGACAAATTCAAAAAATTTTGTAATTCTAGATTCAGCTATGAACGATTTAATAAGACCAGCTTTATATGGTGCAAAGCATAGAATCGTACCTTCAAAACTAAATAAAGCAAAAATATTAAAAAAGCACGAGTTTGTTGGGCCAATATGTGAAACTACCGATAAGTTTTTAAACGTTGCTAACTATCAAAAAATAAATCAAAAAGATATAATTGTTATCTGTGATGTGGGTGCATATGGAATGGTTTTGAGTTCCAATTATAATTTAAGACCAAAGCCAGCGGAAATTTTAGTAAATAATATCTCAACCAAAATTATAACAAAGAGACAAAAACTAATTAATATCATTTAACTTTTAAATTAATGATTAAAAGAATACTTTTTATATTTTTTTTTTATCTAGGGGTTATTTTCATTTGTACAATTTTTTTACCAGCTTTAATCTTTCCTAAAAAAATTACACTTTATGGGGGAAAAATTCTTGGATTTTGGTCTAAATTTTGTTTAGAAATTTTTTTATCAACAAAAGTAGTGATTAAAGGAAAAGAAAAAATTTTAAATAATGAAAAATTTTTTATTGCATGTGCTCATCAATCACAATTTGAAACATTTTTCCTTCAGTGGCTATTTAATTCACCAGTTTTTATTTTAAAAAAAGAATTATTAAGAATACCAATATTTGGATGGCATTTAAAAAAAATAGGCTCAATATCGATCGATAGAAATAAAATTACTAAAGATAATTTAGGTTTTTCAGATCAGATAAAAAAACATATAAATAATTCAAATAGACCAATAATTATTTTTCCTCAGGCTACTCGTGTTGATGTTTTGGATAGATCACCATTTAAAAAAGGAGTGAAAAGAATTTATGAAGAACTAAACATTTTTTTGCCAGCCTGTGGCTCTCAATTCAGGAAGTGTGTGGCCAAAAAATGGAAAATTAAAATTAAATAAAACTTTAACTATCTCAATTTTAGATCCTATAAGCCCTGGCATGAATCCGGATGAGTTCTTAAATTTAATTCAAAAAAATATATATGAAGAAATTGATAAAATAGCTTAACCTTTCATTGGCATTACAACATAAATACTATCAAAGTCTCCAGGATCTTTTATTAAAGCTGGTGAACCAGTATCCTTAAAATAAATTTCAATTTGATCACCATCCAACTGTGATGCAACATCAATTAAATATCTTGAATTAAAGCTTATATCTAAATCATGGTCAAATTTAACATTTAAACTCTCTTTCCCATCTCCACTATTAGTATTATTAACAGAAAGATTTAAAACATCTTTCTTTAAACTAAACTTTACTCCATCTTTTTTATCTAAAGATACCGAAGCAACTCTATCAACTGAATCTAAAAATGTCTTTAGATCAACCTGAAGTTTTTTTTGGTTTTCTTTAGGAATGACTTGAACATAATTTGGAAATTTTCCATCAATTAATTTTGAAATTAAAATACTATTATTTAATTCAAATTTAATTTTTGACTTAATATTAGAAACTTTAACTTCTCCTTCATAATCTTCGAGTAGTGAACAAAGTTGAAAAATTGTTTTTTTTGGCAAAATTATAGGATCAAAATTTATTTTTTCTTTTAGTCTTACTTTTGAAACAGACATTCTATGGCTATCAGTTGCAGCTGCTGTTAAAAAATTTTTATCTTCGATTTGTGTTTGATGAAAAAAAACACCACTCAAATAATGTCTAGTTTCATCATTAGAGACAGAAAATTTACATTTATTTAAAAGTTTGAGTAAATTTTTTGAATTTATAAAAAATTCGTTTTCGTTAAAATTTTCATCAGTTAAAGGAAACTCTGATGCACTTATACAATTAAGATTAAAATCAGATTTTTCAGATTCTAAATGTATCTTATTATCTCCAATGCTAGAAAAATTTATTTTTTTTCCTGAAGAAAATTTTCTTACAATATCATACATTATTGAAGAGGAAGTTGTAGTTTTTCCTTCTTCTGATATCTCAACATTCAAAATTTTATTTATAAAAATTAAATCTAAGTCCGTTGCAGTTATTGTTAATTTTGATTCCGATGCATCCAGCAATACGTTGGATAAAATTGGCAATGTGCTTCTTTTTTCAATTACACCTTGGCAATAGTTTAATGATTTTTGAAGATCTTGCTGGTTTAATTTAAATTTCATTTTCTCTATTGTATAAAATTTTATTCTTTAAATTATCAATATTTGAATTTAAATCCTTATCTTCTTGGCGCAATCTTTCAATAGTTTTTACTGAGTGAATAACAGTTGTATGGTCTCTATTTGAAAATGATCTTCCAATTTCAGGTAAAGATTTTGACGTAAGTAATTTAGTGAGATAAATCGCAGTTTGCCTTGGTCTAACTAAATATCTAGACCTTCTTGCGGATAACATTTCATTTTTACTTATTTTAAAAAATTGGCAAACTGTAGTTTGTATTAAATCTACTGTTACCTTATTCTCTGATAAATTTAATAGATCTTTTAAAATTGCTTTTGTTTCAGGTAAAGTTGGTAATTTATTATATATCCTAGAAAATGAAATTATTCTGTTTAATGCACCAACCAATTCCCTAATGCTTGTACTAATTTCTGAACTAATAAATTTTTGAATTTCTTCAGAAAGCTCTAATGAGATTGATTGATTTAATTTAAGTTCATCTATTTTTGCTTTAACTATTTTGTATCTTAAATCATAGTCTGGATTTTGAATATCAATAACTAATCCTCCTGCAAATCTAGATTTTATTCTTTCTTGAATTCTTGACAATTTATTTGGGGCTCTGTCTGAAGAGACTATTACTTGGGAACCCTTATCAATTAGTGCGTTAAATGTATGAAAAAATTCTTCTTGCATAGCTTCTTTGCCATTCATAAATTGTATATCATCAATTAATAATACGTCCGTATTCCTAAAATAATCCTTAAATTTTACCATTTCATTAGATTTAATTGACTTAACAAATTGATACATAAATCTTTCTGCAGAAATAAACATAACTTTTTTTTTTGATTTAATTTCTAAACCTATTGCATTTAGCAAATGTGTTTTTCCCATTCCAACACCTCCATAAAGGTATAATGGATTATAGTGAGAGAGTTCTTCTGAAACTTTTTTTGATGCCTCAAATGCTAATTTATTACTAGGTCCAATTATAAAATTTTCAAATTTTTTGTTTGGATCAATTCTATTATATTGAAAAAAAGAATCTTTTATAAAAGAAACTTTTTCACTATCTTCTATTTTAATTTTTTCAGTTTTATTTTCATTGATAGCTCTATTTTTTTTTTGTTCAAGAATTGTGAACTCTATCCTATCAATTTCTTTTTTATGATTTTTTATAATTTGCAAAATTTGATCAAGATACCTTGAAGTAATCCAGTCTCTTATAAATCTTGTTGAAACAGAAATTAATATATAGTTATTAAATTCTTCAATAAAATCAATTTTTTTTAACCAAGATTCATAAATATCATTTCCTAATTTTTGTTTCATATCTAGCTGAACTTTTGTCCAATCTATTTTTTTTATAGAAAAGTTCTCTGTTTTTTTGTTCAAAATATTTTTCATGGAAGAAGTCCAATTAAGACCTATCATTAATTAATGCAATAAATTAATTATATTTTTTAAAAAAAAATAAAATCTGCACTTGTAAAATTTTTAAGTGCATTTGATTAGCGGAAAAATTGAATTTAAAAATAATTAAAATTTAAAAAAAAATTTAAAACTAGATATGGTATTTTAATTAAATATTTTTTTATATTTAGTGTATCCAAAATAATTTATATTTACAGTTGTAATATTTATAAAATTTAAAATTTAATAAATTTAGAATATGAAATTATTAAACTACTTGAAGTTGATTTGATTCAATTATAGAGAGTTAATTTTTTTTGTTATTCTAGAAATATTTCTTGAAGCGTTTTGTTTTTTAATTATACCAGTTTTTGCAATTTTCATTAACTCGGAATTTAATTTTGGCAGGTAAGCTAAAGCTTCCTTCTTATTTTTTTCTATTAAAATCGAATTCATTTTTTTTAAAGCTTTTCTAAATCTACTCTTTCTCGATTTGTTAACAGTTGTTTGCTTGGAAATTCTTCTAATTCTTTTAATTGCTGATTTTGTGTTTGCCATACGCGCGATTGTATAACTTGTGAATTAGAAACGGTCAATAGCATAATTAATTATTTTTGGCAAAATTTACAAAAAAAAGATGATCTATTCGATATAAATATCTTAATTATTTTACCTTTACAGTTTTTCGTAACACAATTTTTATTTTCTCTATTGTAAACTTTAAAATTATTTTGGAATAGACCTGAAATCCCTTTTAAATTTTTAAAATCTTTTATTGAAGACCCTCCAAATTTAATAGATAATTTTAGTACTAATTTTGAATACTTTGCTAATTTGCTAATTTCTTTATTAGTTAATTTTTTTGCTGATTTAAAAGGATTAATTTTGCTGTGAAATAATATTTCATTTGCATAAATATTTCCAATACCTGAAACAAAATTTTGATCTAATAAATAATTTTTAATATTTTTTTTTTTGTTTAAAAATCTATTTTTTATGTATCTAAAATTATATTTTGAAGAAGTTGCCTCGGGTCCAAATCTTTGAAAATATTGTTTGAGTTCTTTTTTATTATTTAATAATTTAAAAAAACCAAATCTTCTAGGATCATTATAAATTATGGTAAAATTAGAAAATTTAATTTTAATATGATTATGTTTTTTTGGTAAAATTTTAGAGTGATAAAAACTTAAATTAGTTATTTTTTCTTTTTTTTTATGATCAATTAAATGTAGAGTTCCTGACATTCCCAAATGTATTAAACAATAATTATGATTATCCAAAGATATAATGATATATTTTGAAAATCTAGAAATACTGGTTATTAATCTACCTTCTAAAAGAATTTCAAAATTTTTTTGAACTTTAAACCTTAAATTTCTATTAGTAATAATAATTTTTTTAATTTTTTTGTACTTAACCCTATTTTTAAGTGATCGCTTTACTATTTCTACTTCTGGCAATTCTGGCATTTAAGATTATATTATTACTTTAAATAAAATATTAAACTATGGATCAAATTCTCCAACAAAAAAAAGGTTTAGTTAGAGGTGTATTTAACAAAGTCTTTAAAAAATATGACTTAATGAATGACTTAATGTCATTAGGAATTCATAGAATTTGGAAAAAAAATTTAATTCAAATGATGAATCCTTCAAATAATAAAAAGCTTATAGATGTTGCTTGTGGTACTGGAGATATTGCTAAATTATATTTAAAAGCAACAAATTATAATTCAAAGATTTTATGTGTAGATCCAAACGTTAATATGGTTAAAGAATGTAAAGAGAATTTAAAAAGTTTTAAAAATATAAAATGGAAAATTTGTAATGCAGAAAAACTAAATGTTCCTGATAATACCTTTGATTTTTATACTATAAGTTTTGGTCTCAGAAATGCTAAAGATATAAACAAAAGTTTAAAGGAAGCTAATCGAGTCTTAAAAAAAGGTGGAAGATTTTTGTGTTTAGAATTCTCGAAGATTGAAAACAATAATTTAGAAGTTTTTTATAAAAACTATTCTAAATTAATTCCTAAAATTGGCAAAGTGGTTGTGGGTGAAAAAAAACCTTATGAATATTTAGTAAAAAGTATTGAAAATTTTATAAGTCAAAAACAACTTATTGAAAAGATGAAGGAAAATAATTTTATAAATTGTGAATATAGAAACCTAAGTGGTGGGATAGTTGCAATACACTCAGGATGGAAAATATAATGATAAAAAAATTATTTATACTATTAAAAATTGCAAGAAAACTTGCTTTATCAGATGCTATTAAAGTTATTTCTAAATTTCATAAACCTCCACTTATAATTAAAATTTTTTTAAGTTTACTTTCAATTTCTTTTTCTAAAAATAAGTATGACTCTAATAAAATAAGTGATGAGGAAAAATTATGCACTTCTATACAAGAAATGGGAACAACATTTATTAAATTGGGTCAATTTTTGTCTACGAGACCAGATATAATTGGAGAAGTCTTGTCCATGCAACTTGAAAAATTGCAAGATCGTTTGCCTCCTTTTTCAACTTATGAGGCAAAAGAAATAGCTAAAAAAAATCTTGGAAACGAAGCATTTAATTCAATAATCAATTTTGGAGAACCCGTTGCTGCTGCATCAATAGCTCAAGTACATAAAGCTCAAATAAAAGATGGCAAGATTATAAAAGATGTTGCTATTAAAATTTTAAGACCAAATATAAAAAAAATTTTTAATGATGAAATTGATGCTTTAATGCTATTAGCATATTTCATTGAAAGTTTAATTTCTAAAACAAAAAGACTAAAACTTATAGAGGTAGTTTTTTTGTTAAAAGAAATAACGAATCATGAGATGGATCTAAGATTTGAAGCGGCCGCAGCAAATGAATTTGCTGAAAATACAAAAAATGACGCAGGTTTTCATGTTCCTAAAATTTATTGGAATTTTACAAGTGAGGAAATTTTAACCTTGGATTGGATCGAAGGAGTTTCAATAAGAGAAAAGGAAATTTTAAAAAATAAAAAAATTAATATAGAAGTTATTGCTACCGATATTATTCAACATTTTTTAAGACATGCTGTAAGAGATGGATTTTTCCATGCAGACATGCATCAAGGAAATCTATTTATAGATGATAATGGCCAAATTATACCAATTGATTTTGGAATTATGGGAAGAATGGATCAATTAAATAGACGCTACCTAGCGGAAATACTTTATGGATTTGTTCAAAGAGATTATAAAAAAGTTGCAGAAGTTCATATTATAGCAGGATTGGTTCCTAATAATGTTAACGTTGATGAATTGGCACAAGCATTAAGGTCTATAGGTGAACCTATTTTTGGACAGACTGTTAAAGATATTTCAGGAGGAAAATTACTAAAACAGTTATTTGATGTTACTGAAAAGTTTAATATGCAAACTCAACCACAATTATTACTTTTGCAAAAAACAATGGTTGTAGTTGAAGGAGTAGCCAGAAAACTTAACCCCAATACGAATATTTGGGAAACTTCAAAACCAGTTTTGGAAAAGTGGCTTAAACAAACCAAAGATCCAATTAATACTTTTACTAATACTTTGAAAGATTCAGCTGAAGTATTAAAAAAACTTCCTGAATTTCCAAAAATAATGGATAAAGCAAACCAGGCTTTAACATTCATGGCTAGTGGAAAAATTCCCCAAGAATCTAATTCTTTTTCAGCGTTAAATGAAAAAAAAGTAGAAATGAAATCTTTTAGAAATCAAAGTATTATTGGATTATTATTGCTTGTATTTCTGGGAATCATAGTATTTTAATCTGCCAATGAAAAATTTAAATAGAAAAAAAATATTGTTAATTATATGTGGTGGTATTGCAGCTTATAAAAGTTTAGAGATTATTAGACTATTAAAAAAGAATGGTTCAAGCGTAAAAACAATTCTTACGAATAATGCAAAAAATTTTGTAACACCACTTTCTGTAACATCTTTATCTCAAGAAAATGTTTATACAGATTTATTTAACTCAGATAATAAATCTGAAATGGATCATATTTCATTATCAAGATGGGCAGACCTAATCTTATTAGCTCCAGCAACAGCAAATACTATTTCAAAAATTAGCTATGGATTATCAGATGATTTGGCCTCTACTGTTGTTTTTGCTTCAGATAAAAAAATCTTTATTGCACCTGCAATGAACGTAAGAATGTGGGAACACCAATCAAACAAAGATAACCTTAAAAAATTAATAGATTTTGGTCATGAAATAATTGGACCTGAAATTGGCGAAATGGCTTGTGGTGAGTATGGAAATGGAAAAATGTCTGAACCAGAAATAATTATTAATTACATTAATAACTACTTTAAAAATCTAAAAAATAATAAAAGATTTAAAGCTCTTGTTACCGCTGGTCCTACGCATGAATACATTGATCCTGTAAGATTTATCTCAAATAAATCTAGTGGTAAGCAAGGATATGAGATTGCAAGATCTTTGAATGAAAATGGTTTTGAAACTACTTTAATATCAGGACCTACAAATTTAAATCCAATCAAAGGTGTAAATTTAATAAAAATTAAATCTGCTGATGAAATGTTAGAAGCAACTTTAAATAATCTTCCAACTGATGTTGCAATTTTCTCCTCGGCAGTATCAGATTTTAAAGTGAAAAATAAAGGAAATGAGAAAATAAAAAAAAATAATATTTCGCAAATTTCTTTGGAGAAAAATACTGATATTTTAAAACATATTTCAAACCACAATTCGCTAAGACCTAAATTGGTTGTTGGATTTGCTGCAGAAACAAATTCTATAAAAAAAAATTCTTTAGATAAATTGTCTGAAAAAAATTGTGACTGGATAATTGCTAACGATGTATCTCAAAATGATATAGGTTTTGAGTCAGACTTCAATAAAGTTTCAATATTCTATAAAAATGATTCTGAAGAAAGTCTTCCAAAAATGAGAAAATCAAGTCTTGCCAATGAGATAGTAAATAGAATAATTTCTCAACTAAATTAATGGTTAAGATTTTAGTTAAAAAACTTGATCCTAAAGTTAAAATACCTGAATACAAAACCAGTGGTTCATCTGGTATGGATTTGATGGCGTTTGTTGAGAGTTCAATAAAAATTGCGCCTAATACTTTGGAGTTAATCCCAACTGGTTTATCTATTGCAATACCAGAAGATTTAGAAATACAAATAAGACCTAGGTCAGGACTTGCTGTAAAATCTAGCGTAAGTGTATTAAATACTCCCGGGACTATTGATAGTGATTACAGGGGTGAATTAAAAATAATATTATTTAACCATGGTAATAAAGATTTTATTATAAATAATAATGATAGGATTGCCCAAATGGTTTTAACACCAGTTATAAAGATGGAGTTTGAAGAAGTAGATCAATTACCCAAAACTATAAGAGGATCTGGGGGTTTTGGATCAACTGGTAAATGAAAAATATTCTTAATAAAAAATTAATTGAAAGATATTCTAGACAAATAATTTTAAAAGATGTTGGACCTTCCGGACAAAAAAAAATAATTAAATCAAGAGTTTTGGTAGTGGGAGCAGGTGGATTAGGCTGTCCTGTAATCGATTACTTAAGTAGAGCTGGCATTGGAAATATTGGAGTTGTGGATCATGATAAAATAAATATTTCTAATATTCATAGACAGTCATTATACAATACTAAAGATATAGGAAAGTTTAAAGTTAATGTATTAAAAAAAAAAATTAAATTAGTTAATTCACAAATTAAAATAAAAACTTTTAAAAAAAGAATTGAAAGAAAAAATATTGAAAAAATATTTAAAGGATATGATTTTATTGTTGATGGATCCGATAATTTTAAAACTAAATTTCTATTAAATGAATACTCTATAAAATATAAAAAAATTTTAATAGTAGGTGCAATAAGTAAAATGGATGGACATATCTTTACTTTTGATTTTAAAAATAAAAATAGCCCCTGTTTAAAGTGCTTTTATCAATCAGAACCATCTGATGAAGTGCTAAATTGTGAATTTGAAGGTATATTGGGTCCTGTAGCGGGTATAGTTGGCAATATTCAAGCAACAGAAATATTAAAGAAAATTTTGAATTTAAGTAAAGAATCAAATAAAAAAATTTTAATTTTAGATTTACTTGATTTAAATTTTAGAAAAGCAAAGTTTAATAAAAAGAAAAATTGTGTATGCAAAAATTCTTAATACTATTATTTTTTTTATTAATGAATCCTTCCAACGTCATATCTGAAGAAAATGATTATTTCCTTTCTTTAAAAAAAGATAAAGTTTATGTCAGGTACGGCCCAGGTAAAAACTATCCTATAAAATATATTTATAAGAAAAAATTTTTAACAATCAAAGTAATTGATAAAAAAGACAACTTTAGAAGAATAATAGATCATAAAAAAAATAGTGGCTGGATACATCAAATTATGCTTAGAAAATTAAATTCATTAATTGTTCTTGAAGAAAAAATTGTTTTTAAAAAAAATAATAAATTTTCAAAACCCTTAGTAAAATTAGAAAAAGGTAGATTAGTAATTATAAAAAAATGTGAAATTAGTTGGTGTAAGATAGAAACTGATGATTACATCGGCTGGATTGACACAAAAAATGTTTGGGGAATTTAATTAAATTAATTTAAATCAAAACGATCTAAATTCATTACTTTTGTCCAAGCAGATATAAAATCATTTAAGAATTTTTCATTTGAATCGTCCGTAGCATAAACTTCTGATAGTGCTCTTAATTGAGAATTAGATCCAAATATTAAATCTGCACGCGTCGCTCTCCATTTTACTCTTTTTGTTTTTCTATCTATTCCCTCAAAAAACTGTTCTTCTTTATCTACTTCTCTCCAAGTAGTTTTCATGTCTAATAAATTAACAAAAAAATCATTAGTTAATGATCCAGGTTTTTTTGTAAATACACCATAATTTGAACCGTCATAGTTCGTATTTAATACTCGCATACCTCCAATTAAAACTGTCATTTCTGGACCAGTTAATCCAAGAAGTTGGGCTTTATCTATCAGCATTTCTTCTGCTGAATTAGCGGGTATACCTTTTCCATTGGTATATCCTTTAGCATGCAGCTTAATATAATTTCTAAAACCATCAGCTATGGGTTCAAGAAGATTAAATGAATTTTTGTCTGTTTGATCTTGTTTTGCATCACCTCTTCCTGATTTGAATGGAACTTTTATTTTTTTACCACTCATTTTGGCAGCATTTTCAATACCAACTGATCCTCCTAAAACTATTAAGTCTGCTAATGAAACTGATTTATTTTTTGTATCAAATCCTTTTTTCACTTTATTTAAAATTTTGATTACGGCAGATAATTTTGAAGGATTATTAATTTCCCAATTTTTTTGTGGTTCAAGAGCTATTCTTGCTCCATTAGCACCTCCTCTTTTATCTGATCCTCTAAAAGTTGATGCTGATGCCCATGCAGTCGTAACTAATTGAGAAACGGATAAACCAGATTTAGATATTTTTTTCTTTAATGACTCAATATCTTTATTTTTAAGTTTATATTTATTTTTTGGTATTGGATCTTGCCAGATTAAATTCTCTTTTGGAACATCAGAACCAAGATAATTTGCTTTTGGACCCATATCACGATGAGTAAGTTTGAACCAAGCTCTTGCAAAGGCATCAGCAAATTCATTTGGATTTTGATGAAAATGTTTAGAAATTGGTCCATATTTAGGATCTAATTTTAATGAAAGGTCAGTAGTTTGCATCATTGGAAGATTTTTTTTAGATCTATCATGGGCGTCTGGAGTCATTTCTATATCATGACCATTCCTTTTAGGTTTCCATTGGTGAGCTCCTGCAGGGCTTTTAGTTAATTCCCAATCATAGCCAAATAAATTATCAAAATATCCCATATCCCATTTAATCGGGTTTGAAGTCCATGCACCTTCAATACCACTACTAATAGTATCTACACCTAAACCACTTTTGTAGTTACTATTCCACCCGGTTGCTTGATCTTGAATCTTTGAACCTTCTGGTTCAGGACCTTTATGTGACTCTGGTGCTGCACCATGAGATTTTCCAAATGTATGTCCACCTGCAACGAGTGCTACCGTCTCATAATCATTCATTGCCATACGTCCAAAAGTTTCTCTAATATCATGAGCTGCCAAATAAGGGTCTGGATTAGCATCAGGTCCTTGAGGGTTAACATAAATTAAACCCATATGTGATGCTCCTAAGGGATTTTCTAGTTCTCTTTTTCCACTATACCGATTGACTCCAAGCCATTCCTTTTCAGATCCCCAATAGATATCCTCTTCTGGCTCCCATATGTCTTCTCTTCCAGCCCCAAAACCAAAAGTTTTGAAACCCATTGACTCTAGAGATATATTTCCAACAAGTATAAATAAATCTGCCCAAGATATTTTTTTTCCATATTTTTTTTTAATAGGCCATAGTAAAAGCCTTGCTTTATCTAAATTTACATTATCTGGCCAACTATTTAATGGAGCAAATCTTTGATTTCCAGTTCCTGCACCACCTCTTCCGTCTCCTGTCCGATATGTTCCGGCAGCATGCCAAGCAAGACGAATAAAAAATGGACCATAATGACCATAATCTGCTGGCCACCAATCTTGTGTATCAGTCATTAATTTATGAAGATCTTTTTTTAATGCTTTAAAATTAAGTTTTTTAAATTCTTTTTTATAATTAAATTTTTCTCCCATTGGATTTACCAATGATGAATGTTGACTTAAAATTTTTAAATTTAGACTATTGGGCCACCAATCTTTATTCGTTTGTCCTTTGCCTGTTGGATGCTTTGGCGGTGTTCCAGCACCTGTAAAAGGACATTTTGATTGTTCTTTTATTAATTCGTTTGACATTACATGCAATTTATAATGATTCTAAAGTAGTGTCAATATAGCAGAATTGACCCACTCCAATTCTAATTTAAAATTTTTGTAATAATTGAGATTAGTTATTATTTTCAATTTTGACCAGCACTTCTATAGACTTGATCTTCTTTCCTGGTAAACTTTTTTTAATCTTTATATTATCAACATCTTCCTCTTTCAAATCTATAAGCTCATTAGTACTTATATCAAGAAAATGGTGATGGTTTGAAGTGTTGGTATCGAAATAGCTCTTTTCTCTATCTACTGATATCTCTTTTAAGTAACCTTTTTTTTTAAAAGAATGAACCGTATTATATATAGTTGCTAAAGAAATTTTCTTGTTAGTTTCTTTTTTTAAAATTTTAGAAAGATCACCAATAGTAAAATGAAAAGTTTTTTTTCTATCAAACAATAATTTACAAATTTCTAATCTCTGTTTCGTAGGCCTTAGCCCTGAAGACCTTAATTTTTCAATAAAACCGCTATTATTATTCATTTTTTTGACAAATTTATAACAAACCTTAAGAAATTGTATATTGTAATTTTTATAAATAAAGTATTAAAGATCTATATTTATGCAAAAAAAATCATCATATAGCTTTGAAGAGCTGATTAATTGTGGAAATGGCAAGCTTTTTGGTCCTGGAAATGCCAAATTACCTCTTCCTCCAATGCTCATGTTTGATAGAATAACAGAAGTTAGAGAAGATAATGGTGCTTTCAAAAAAGGCTCTATTACTGCTGAACTGGATATAAAAGATGACCTTTGGTTTTTTAATTGTCATTTTAAAGAAGACCCAGTTATGCCCGGATGTCTTGGTTTAGACGCGATGTGGCAATTGGTAGGCTTCTATCTAGGTTGGCTCGGCAATCCTGGAAAAGGAAGGGCATTAGGAGTTGGTACTGTAAAATTTACTGGTGAAGTTTTAAAAAGTGTAAAAAAAGCAAAATATATAATTGATATGAAAAAAATTTTATCTCCCAGTGGAACAACAGTTGGTTTGGCAAATGGTATTTTATTAGCAGATGATAAAAAAATTTATTTAGCAGAAAATTTGAAGGTTGGATTATTTAAATAATGAAAAGAGTAGTTGTAACAGGTATCGGGGTTGTATCTTGTTTGGGTAATAATCAAGAAGAAGTTTATCAATCTTTATTAAATTCAAAATCTGGAATTACATTTTCTGAAGAATATAAAGAATATAACTTAAAAAGTAATGTTCATGGTAAACCAAATATTAAATTAGAAGACCATGTTGATAGAAAGGTTATAAGATTTATGGGACCTGGCTCAGCATATAATTATATTTCTATGACTGAAGCAGTTAAAGACTCTGGGCTAGAAGAAAAAGATGTAAGTAATGTGTCAACTGGAATGATTATGGGATCTGGCGGACCATCAATACAAAATGTTATTTTGGCTGCTGATAAAACAAGAGAAAAAAATCCAAAAAAAATGGGGCCATTTGTAGTTCCAAGAACTATGTCTAGCACTGCTTCTGCTACTCTGGCAGTGCCATTTAAAATTAAAGGAGTTAATTATACAATTAGTTCTGCATGTGCAACTAGTGGACATTGTATTGGAAATGCAATGGAATTAATTCAACTTGGAAAACAAAATGTCGTCTTTGCTGGAGGAAGTGACGAAGTTCACTATGCTATGACTGCTATGTTTGATGCAATGACTGCTCTTTCATCTAAATATAATGATACTCCGGAAAAAGCATCTAGACCATACGACAAAACAAGAGATGGGTTTGTAATTTCGGGAGGTGGAGGAGTTTTAGTTTTAGAAGAATATGAACATGCAAAAGCAAGAGGTGCAAAAATTTATGCCGAGTTAACAGGTTATGGAGCAACTTCTGATGGATATGACATGGTAGCTCCATCTGGAGAAGGAGCTGTAAGATGTATGCAAATGGCTTTAAATACAAGCAAAAACAAAATTGATTATATAAATACGCACGGAACATCTACACCAGTTGGTGATATAACTGAATTAAAGGCTGTAGGAGAAGTTTTTAAAGAAAATGTACCTAAAATAAGTTCTACAAAATCTCTTTCAGGTCACTCATTGGGAGCTACTTCGGTTCATGAGGCTATTTATAGTTTAATTATGATGAAAAATAACTTTATTTCAGCTTCTATAAATATAACTAACATGGATGATGAAGCAAAAAAATTTCCAATAGTTACAAAAGTTGAAAAAGATACAAATTTAAACTCTATAATGTCAAATAGTTTTGGATTTGGTGGCACTAATGCAACTTTAGTTTTTGAAAAGGTTTAATTTATGAGTTTAATGAAAGGTAAAAAAGGATTAATAATGGGTGTTGCTAATGAAAGATCTATTGCCTGGGGTATTTCTCAAAAACTATCTGAGTCAGGAGCTGAATTAGCATTTACCTATCTTGGAGATGCTTTAAAAAAAAGAGTAGTTCCTTTAGCTGAAAAATTAAATTCAAATGTAACTTTTAGCTGTGATGTTGAAAAAAAAGATGAAGTAATAAAACTTTTTGAAGATATAAAATCAAAATGGGGTCAAATTGATTTTGTTGTACATGCGGTTGCTTTTTCAGACAAATCAGAATTATCAGGAGAATACTTAAATACTACTAGAGAAAATTTTTTAAGAAGTATGTTAATTTCATGCTTTTCATTTACCGAAGTTGCAAAAGAAGCTTCCAAAATAATGAATAAAGGAGGAAGTATGCTTACATTAACCTACGAGTCTAATAAAGCTATTCCAAATTACAATGTGATGGGAGTTTGTAAATCTGCGCTTGAGGCTAGTGTTAAATACCTAGCTAGAGATTTAGGTTCAAAGGGAATTAGGGTAAATGCAATAAGTGCTGGACCAATTAAAACTTTAGCTGCATCTGCAATTGGAGATGCAAAATTTCTTTATAAATGGAATGAAGATCATTCTTTTTTAAAAAGGAATGTAGACATTCATGATGTCGGGAATTCTGCTTTATATTTACTAAGTGATCTTGGAGGTGGTGTTACTGGTGAAATTCACTATGTAGATGCTGGCTACAATAAAGTAGGAATGCCTGATCCAAAAAATATAACTTAATTTTATGTCTAAAAGATACAGTGGTAAATCTTTTAAAGATGCAAGTGTTATGAAAAAAGCCAAACTTTCCTTTAAAGAAAAGAGAAAAATAAAAAGAAAAAAAAAAAAGAATAAATAATGTTAATATTGGTTTGGTTTGTAGTTTGTATTATATTTTATTTTGTTCAATTTCTTTTAGGAAATTCAGGACATGCATTGGAAGTATTTGCTGTTTTAAGTGCAATAGCTATCTTTCTAATTAGTAAAATTAGATATAAAATTAAGTAATCAACAACAACTACAGCTTTTTTTTTGTTTATTTTTTAATTTGCTATTAACTTTTATTTCCTCTAATTCTTTTTTAATATCCTCATTAGCTTTTTTTTCTTTTAAGATTTTATCTTCAAAGTAAGCATAAAGTGAATTGAAGCCAAGCTTTGAGGCTTTTTTCTCCTCATAATTTCTTCTGCCTTTTAGATTTTCAATTATTTGAATTATTTCTTGATTTCGCATAATTTTTTATACTAAATTGCTGCTTGTTTAATAGATAGTTTAACTTTTCCTCTATCAAAACCTATGACTTTAACTTTTACCTCGTCACCTTCTTTTACAACATCTGTTACTTTAGCAACTCTTTTATCTGCAAGTTCAGAAATATGAACTAGGCCATCTTGTTTTCCAAGAAAGTTAACAAATGCTCCAAATTCCATAATTTTCATAACTTTACCATTATAAATTTTATTTAATTCAGCTTTAGCAGTAAGATCTTTGATAAATTGAAGTGCAATATTTCTAGATTCTTCATCTGGCGCTGCAACTGTTACAACTCCTTCATCATTAACATCTACTTTAGCACCTGATTTTTCAACTATTTCTCTTATTGTTGCACCTCCTTTTCCAATAACCGTAGCAATATCTTTTTTATCTACCGTTATTTTTTCCATCTTCGGAGTGTGTTTGCCAACACCATCTCTTGATTTATTTAGAGCCTTATTCATTTCACCTAAGATGTGAATTCTCCCATCCTTTGCTTGTTTTAAAGCTTGTTCCATTATTTCAAATGTAATTCCTGTTATCTTTATATCCATTTGAAGAGATGTAATTCCATCTTTAGTTCCAGCAACTTTAAAGTCCATATCACCTAGATGATCTTCATCTCCAAGGATGTCTGATAATACACTAAAATCGTCACCTTCTTTGATTAATCCCATAGCAATACCTGCAACTGGTTCTTTTATTGGAACACCCGCATCCATTAATGCTAATGAAGTACCGCAAACTGTAGCCATTGATGATGAACCATTGGACTCTGTTATTTCTGACACAATCCTAAATGTGTAAGGGAAACTTTCTTTTGAAGGTAAAGACGAATTAATTGCTCTCCATGCAAGTTTTCCATGTCCTATTTCTCTTCTTCCCGTTCCAATCCTTCCAGTTTCTCCCACTGAGAATGGCGGGAAGTTATAGTGAAGCATGAACCTTTCTCTTTGAAGACCTTCTAAACTTTCAATTCTTTGTTCATCATCTGAGGTTCCAAGTGTTGTTGTGACAATTGCTTGAGTTTCACCTCTAGTAAATAGTGCTGAACCATGAGTTCTTGGCAAGATTCCAACTTCACACATAATTGGTCTTACATCCGAAAGTCCCCTACCATCTATTCTATTCTTGTTTTTTAAAATATCTGTTCTAACTATTCTCTTTTCTAAATTTTTGAGTTCAGAATTAACATCTAAATCTGTAAAATTTTCATTTTCTTCAAATAACTTTTTTGCTCTATCTGTTATATCAGATATTAAATTTGATCTTTCTTGTTTATCTCTTATTGAAAAAGCTTTTTTTAGTTCATCAGTAAATTCTTCTTCAATTTTTTTCTTAACTTCAGAAAGGTCTTTTTTCTCCACAATCCAATCAGGTTTTTTACATTCAGCTGCTAACTCTTCAATCATTTTAATTACTGGAATAAAATTTTCATGACCAAATTTTACTGCATTTAACATTTCTTCTTCGGTTAAACCGCTTGTTTCAGATTCAACCATTAAAACTGCATCTTTTGTACCTGCAACAACAAGATCTAATTTTGAATCTTCTAATTCCTTTTTTGATGGATTAAGAACATATTTCCCGTCAATAAAACCAACTCTTGATGCTCCAACTGGTCCCATAAAAGGCATGCCTGAAATAGCTAAAGCTGCTGATGATGCTATGATTGATAATACATCTGCTTCATTTTCTTTATCATAAGATATTACTGTTGGAAGCAGTTGTACTTCATTTTTAAATTCATTTGGAAACAATGGTCTTATTGGTCTATCAATTAATCTTGAAATTAATGTTTCGCTTTCAGTTGGCCTTGCTTCTCTTTTAAAATAACCACCAGGAATTTTTCCCGCAGCATAATACTTTTCTTGATAATTTACTGATAAAGGAAAGTAATCCATATCTGGATTTATTTTTTTTGCTCCAACAACAGTTGCTAAAACAACTGTTTCTCCACATTTTGCAATTATTGCTCCATCTGCTTGGCGAGCTATTTTACCAGTCTCTAAACTTATTTTTTTCCCATTTAATTCAATTTCTTTTTTAAATACTTTAAACATTTTTTTACTTTCTTAAATTTAATTTTGATAATACGTTTTGATAAGATTCCAATTTATTTTTTTTCAAATAATCTAATAGTTTTTTCCTTCTGTTTACTGCTTTCAATAATCCTACAGAAGAATGTTTATCCTTTTTGAATTTTTTTATATGATTAGATAAATTTTTAATTTTATCAGTTAATTGTGCTATTTGAACTTCTGATGATCCAGTGTCTTTATCGTTAATAGCAAGTTCTTTAATCTTTTTAGTCATTATTTTCCTTATTTATTTGTTTGTTTTATTAAGTTTTCTATTTTTTCAGCATAATCAAAAGATTCATCCTTAACAAATAAAAGTTTGGGCAAATACTTCATTGTTATTTTTTTTGATAAAACTTTTCTAATTACAAATGAAAATTCTTTAAGTTTACCTACTGCCTCTTGAGCATTTTTCCCACCTAGGGGTAATACAAAAGCTTTAGCAATTTTAAGATCTTGACTCATTCTTACTTCTGTAACTGTTATTTCTTTTGTATCAAGATTTGGTAACTTTGCTTCATCCCTTAAAAATATCATTCCCAAAGCTTGCTTGACCATTTCACCAACTCTTAATTGTCTCTGGGATACTGGCTTTCCTAATTTACTCATAAAATTATATCGTTCTTTCTGTTATAGTAGAATTATATATTTCAATAATATCTTTTTTTTGAAAATCATTAAAATTTTTAATTGTAATGCCACATTCTAAACCAGCAGATACTTGTTTGGCTTGATTTTTTTCTCTAAATATTGAGCCAATTTTACCACTAAATATAACGACCCCATCTCGAATGATTCTCACATCAGAATCTTGTAAAACTTCTCCTTCAGTAACTTTAGATCCAGCAACTTTCCCTACCTTGGATACTTTAAAAATTTCTAGAATTTCTGCTGAACCAATAATTTTTTCTTTTATATCTGGAGTCAGCAGTCCAGACATCTTTTTTTTAATAAAATCTAATAATTCATAAATAATATTAAAAGAATTGATTTCTATTTTTTCTTTTTCTGCAGACTTTTTTGCTTCTTTACTAGGCTTAACATTAAATGCTATCAAAACTGCACTAGATGCCTTTGCTAACGAAACATCTGTTTCTGTAATCATGCCTATGTCAGATAAAATTATTTTAGTTTTTACTTCTTCATGTTTTATTTGAGAAATTGCATTTTTAATTGCTTCGGATGATCCATGAACATCTGATTTAATAATTATATTTAATTCTTCAGAAATTTTATCTTTAAAGGCGGAGTCTTGTGTTACAAAAGTTAATGGATTTTTTCCTAGTTTATTTTCTTGTATTCTAGCCTCACATAATGATTTGGCTTCCTTTTCATTGTCAACTACAACAAAATCATCACCTGCTTTTGCTGCTCCATTGATTCCCAAAACTTCTACTGGTAAAGATGGAACTGCTTCATCAATATTTAATCCTTGATCATTAATCAAAGCTCTTATTTTTCCCCATTGCAATCCACTTACAAAATAATCTCCTTTTTTTAATGTTCCAGAAGTTACAATTATATTAACAATTGGGCCTCTACCTACATCAATTTTTGATTCCATTACAGCTCCATTGGCTTTTAAATCATAATCAGTTTTTAAATCTAATAATTCAGCTTGGAGTAAAACTGATTCTATTAATTTATCTAAATTATTTTTTGTTTTTGTTGATATTTCTACCATTAAAGTATCACCAGACAAATCCTCTGCAATTAATTCGTGCTCTAATAGTTGGTTTTTTATTTTTTGCGGATCAGCTTCAGGAAGATCACATTTGTTAATAGCAACTACAATTGGAACATTGGCTGCCTTTGCATGTTTAATTGACTCGACAGTTTGTGGTTTTACGCCATCATCTGCTGCAACTACTAAAATAACTAAATCAGTTAATTTAGAACCTCTTGCCCTCATTTCTGTAAATGCAGCATGTCCAGGTGTATCAATAAAAGTTATCTTATTTGAATTATAATTTATTTGATACGCACCTAAATGTTGTGTGATACCTCCAAACTCACCAGATACAACATTTGCTTTTCTTAAAACATCTAAAACTGAAGTTTTTCCATGATCAACATGACCCATAACTGTTACTATTGGTGGTCTAGATTTTAAATTTTGAGATTTGATTTCTTTAATTTTTTTTATTTTTTCTTCTGCTTTTTCTCCCTTAATTGGATTATGTCCAAATTCTTGAACAAGATATTCTGCGATGTCAGAATTAATACTATGGTTGATTGTTGCTGTTACTCCCATTGACAAAAGATGTTTTATTAAATTACTTGACTGTTCTGCCATTCTATTAGCAAGCTCTCTTATCGTAATTACTTCAGGTATATTAATATCTCTTTTTACAGGTTTTAAATCTTCAACTTTTTCATTTCTATTCTGTTCTTTATTTTCTTTTTGCTTTGCTCTTTTTAAAGAAGCTAAGCTTCTTCCTTTAGTTTCAATATCTTCATCGCTAAGCGCCCTAGATATTGTTAATTTTAATTCTCTTCTTTTTAAACCAGTTTTTCCTTTTTGATTATTTTCACCTTTAATCCTTTTTGTTGCTCTTTGTTCGGCTAGTTTTCTTTTTTCAAAATCATTAATTACTGGTTTTTTAGGAGATATTGGCTCTCTAGGAATAAAATTAGTTTTAGGCTTATTAAATATTGGTTTTTGAAAATTTTTTTTAGAAAAAGTAGACTTTGATCCAAATCTTTTATTTTTCTTTTCAATTACTACAGAATTTTTTGCTTGAGATTTTGCTAATTCAATATTGCTTATTGTTTTTTTTGAACTTCCTGAAATAGTAAGCTTCAATTTTTTCTTTTCCATATATCATCTCTCAATCTTTATAAACTTTATCTCTTGCTGACATTATTAAATCATCCGCTTCTTTTTTTGAAAGAGCAAAATCTTCAAGAAATCCTTTAATTTTTATTCTTTCACCTTTAACAACATCGTAAGTTCCGGTTAATTCATCAGAGGCTAAATCAGCAAAATCTGATAATTTTAATATATTTTGCTCTCCAAGTGTAACTAGCATGCCTAGGGTCAACCCCTTATGATTTATCAGTTCACTTTCAAGACCTAAATCTTTTATTTTGTTGTTTATCTCTTCTTGATCTTTTTTATAAAACTCATCCGCTCTTTCTATAAGTTCTTTTGCAGTATCGTCTTCAATTCCTTCAATTTTTGTTAGTGCTTCAATAGAACTATCCTTAATATCATCAATAGATGAAAAACCTTCCGCAACAAGCAATTGGCCTAAAGTTTCGTCTAACTCTAAATTTTTAACAAAATTTTCAGTTTTTTCCTTAAATTCTATTTGCCTTCTTTCAGAGTCTTCTTGGTCAGTCATGATATTAATTTCATAATTTAAAAGTTTTGTTGCTAGTCTAACATTCTGGCCTCTTCTACCTATGGCTTTACTCAAATTTTCCTCATTAAGTATCACATCAAGTTTTTTTAATTCATTATCAACATTTACCCTTTGAACCTCAGCTGGAGATAATGCATTTGCAACAACAACAGCAGGATCTTCGGACCAATTAACTATATCAATTTTTTCTCCTTGAAGTTCATTAACTACAGCTTGAACTCTACTTCCCCTCATTCCAACACAAGCTCCAACCGGATCTAAAGAAGAGTCTATTGCTTTAACACAAATTTTTGCTCTACTTCCTGGATCTCTTGCAGAAGATTTAATTTCAATTAGATTGTCATATATTTCTGGTACTTCTTGTACAAAAAGTTTTTCCATAAATTTTGGATGAGCTCTTGATAAGAATATTTGTTGTCCTTTAGCTTCTCTTCTAACATCCAAACAATATGCTTTAACCCTATCGCCAGCTTTTATATTTTCACGAGGTATCATTTCATTTTTTTGTATAATTGCTTCAGTCCTTCCTAAATCAACAATTACATTTCCAAATTCTAATCTTTTTACTATCCCGCTAAGTATTGTGTCTTTCTTATCAATGAAATCTTGATATTGTCTTTCTCTCTCAGCTTCTCTGACATTAAAACTAATAACTTGTTTTGCAGTCTGGGCGGCAATTCTTCCAAAATCAAATGATGGCAAAGGTTGAAGCACTTCATCACCAATTTTTTTATCTTTATTAATTTCATTAAGTTTAATTGCTTGATCTATACTTATTTCCAAATTTGAATTTTCAGGCTTTTCAACAATTATTAGTTTTCTAAAAATTCCAATATCACCATTGTCTCTATCAATTAAAACCTTAATTTCATTTTCTGAGCCAAACTTTGATTTAGCAGCTTTAGCAATTCCACTTTCCATAGAATCAATTATTAGCTCCTTATCTATAGATTTTTCTAAGGCTACTGCTTCTGCAATTCTCAATAATTCAAGTTTATCTGCTCTTCTATTTAACATTTTTAAGTTCTCCAAAAAAAAATGGGCCGAGGCCCATTTTGAAATTTCAACAATGTGATGTGAATATATGTATTTTTATTATATTTTCAACTTTAATTACTTCCTAAATACATCTGCTTTATCAGTTTTTTCCCATGAAAATGAGCCATCTGACCCTGGATCTCTTCCAAAGTGTCCGTATGCTGCTGTTTTTTCATATATTGCTTTATTCAAACCTAACATTTCTCTTATTCCTCTTGGGCTTAAATCAAAGTTATCATTAATTAATTTTTCTACATGTCTATTTTTTTCTTCGTCATTATCAAATAAATCAACATAAATTGATAAAGGCTTTGATACACCAATTGCATATGCTAACTGAATTAAACATTTGTCTGCTATCTTGGATGCAACTACATTTTTTGCCAAATATCTTGATGCATATGCTGCTGATCTGTCTACTTTTGTGGGATCTTTGCCTGAAAAAGCTCCTCCACCATGTGGGGCTGCTCCTCCATAAGTATCTACAATTATTTTTCTGCCAGTCAATCCACTATCTCCATCTGGACCACCTATAACAAAATTTCCTGTAGGATTTATATAAATCTCTTTTTCATCAAGATTTCCTAATAAATTTTTTGGAATAGATCTCTCAATATATGGCATACAGAGTTCTTTAACTTTTGCTAAATCAACATTTTTGGAATGTTGTGTAGAGATAACTACTGATTTTACAGCATTAGGCACACCATCCTTATACTCAATTGTAATTTGACTTTTTGAATCTGGCTCTATTCCATTTAGCTTTCCAGATTTTCTATCTTCTGCCATTAATCTTAAAATTCTATGCGAGTAATGAATTGGAGCTGGCATTAAAACATCGGTTTCATTACATGCATATCCAAACATAATTCCCTGGTCTCCAGCACCTTCATCTTTGTTCCCAGATGAGTCTACTCCCATTGCTATATCTGCTGATTGAGCGTGTAAATGAGTTTCAATCTTAGTTGTATCTTTCCAACTAAAACCATCTTGGTCATAACCAATATCTTTGATACATTCTCTAACTTTCTGAATTAAATCATCTTTTTTAATTTCTGGTCCTCTGACCTCTCCGGCTAAAACAACTTTATTTGTGGTTGTTAATGTTTCGCATGCTACTCTTGACTGAGGTTCTGCCCCTAAATAACTATCTACGACCATATCTGATATTCTATCGCAAACTTTATCTGGGTGACCTTCTGAAACTGACTCACTAGTAAATAGATAATTTTTTTTCATCTTAACTCCCTTTATTTTTTAAAAAAAAAAACAAACTAATATAAATTAATAAAAAATAAAAGAAGATCTTATTACCAAAAGAACTAAAAAGAGTTTTTTTTGTTTGTTCAAAACTTTTTATCTCCATAACTCCCCTCTCAGTTGATTTAATCTGCTTTATTATTTGTCCTTTAGGGTTAACAAATGCTGAAACACCATTATTGGCTGAACGAATTAAATTCTTTCCTTCCTCTATAGACCTGAATATTGAGTGTGAGAAATGTTGGTATGGACCAACAGAATTACCAAACCAGCCATCTTCTGAAATATTTAATATTAAATCAAAATCACTATTCGTTTTGTTAATTTTTCCTGAATAAATTATTTCATAACAAATTAATGGGACAAAGTTTATATTGTTTATATTAATTATTTTCCTTTCAACATCATTTGAAAAAGAACTGTAACCTTGGGTAATTTTTTTTAAACCAAATTTTCTGAAAAAATTTTCAAATGGTAGAAATTCACCAAAAGGAACAAGTTTATTTTTATTATATTTTGCTAAAATATTTAAATTTGAATCTAAAACTACCATTGAATTGAACACTTTTTTGTCCTCGGTGCTGTTTATACCCATAATAATTTTATGTTGGTCTGAATAACTTTCTGA
>CACENP010000008.1 GCA_902560815.1 uncultured Pelagibacteraceae bacterium | reverse complement strand
CCATAACTTTAGAATTATTTGGTATATCTTTAATTACACCGCTTCCACCGCCTATTTGAACATTGCTACCAATTTTTAAATGACCTGATACTCCCGCTTGACCGCCAATCATTACATGGCTACCTAATTCAGAACTTCCAGCAAATCCAACTTGACCAGCAATTATACAATTGTCACCAATTTTAACATTATGTGCAATATGTACTTGATTATCTAAGTAAGTATTCTTTCCAATTATAGTATTAGACATAGATCCACGATCAATAGTAGAACCACATCCAATTTCTGCATTATCATTAATTATAACAACGCCAACTTGTGGATATCTATAATTTTGTTCTTTATCAGGGAAAAAACCAAAGCCTTTTTTCCCAATTACACATCCATCTAAAATGTGAACATTATTATTTATTATTGTATTTCTTATAATTACATTAGACCCGATGGAACAGTTATTTCCAATAATTACATTTTTTTCTATTATAGAGTTATGACCAATAGAACAATTTTTTCCTATTTTTACATTTTTGCCTATTAATACATTTTTTCCAGATTTAACTTTTTTTTTAAATGAAGTCTTGTTTATATCTTTTGATGTTGCATCAAAATCATCTGTTACAGAATCAGGATAAAATATTTTTGTTATTTTAGCTGTTGAAAATAAAACATTTTCAACAATAATTTTTTTACAATTATTTGGTAAATAATTTTTTAAATTTTCAGTGGTAATACAAAATAAAGCTTTTGTATTACTCGCAGTATTAGAATATTTCTTTGAATGAAAAAAAGTAATATCATTAGATGTAGATGATGATAAATCTTTAATATCAAAAATTTTATCATTTTTAAAATTATAAATATTTTCTAAACCAGAAAGATTTAATAATTTTTCAATTTTAAAAGGTCCCGTGTTTTTAAAAAATGGATTACTCATTAATAAGTTTAATATCAAAACTTAAATTAAATACTTATCAAGATTTATTGCTAATTATTTCCTGTCAACTATAGTTGCAGACCATTGTGCATCTGCCATCTTTTTTCCTTGAACAAAAGCTTCACCTTTGTATTTCCAAACTCTGCCGTGAGATCTTATGGCCTCAATATTTAATTCTAATTTACAGTCAGGTATTACAGGATTTCTGAATCTTGCTTTTTCTACACTCATCAAAAAAACTAATTTATTCTCATATTCTTTCTTATCGATTCCAGCAGCAGTTAAGGCAGCTGCAGCTTGACCAAACGCTTCAACTATAAGAACTCCGGGCATCACAGGATTTCCAGGAAAATGCCCTTGTACAAAAAAACTATCTTTTTTAACATTAACAATTGCTGTTGCTGAAAATAATTTTTTGATATTTATTAGCTGATCAATTAATAACATTGGTTCTCTATGAGGCAACAATTCAATAATTTGTTTTTTATCTAGTTTATCTGTCATTACTGTAACTCAATTTTTTTAATTTTGTTGTTTAACAATGATAAAATATCTGAGGTAACATCTAAATCACTTTTGCCAATTACTACATTTTTTTTTTCAATTATTAAAGAAATTGATTCTCTTTTTGAATATTGGGTTAAAATTTCATTTATATGATTTAATATTTCATTTCCAACTTTATTCCTCAATTGAGTCAATTCAGCATTTTTCTTATTTCTTTGCTCTTGATAAGACTTATACTTATTTTTTAAATCAGAAATTTTTTTTTCATAATCTTCTTTTTTTAAAATATTTTTTTGTTTTAGCAAGTCTTCTTCAATAGATTTAATATTAAGTTCAGTTTCTTTAAATTCTTTAACATTATTATCGTTAATTTTTTTTAGTTTAGAGTTAACATATTTGCCAACGTCAGATTGTGTAAGTAAATAATTGGTATCTAAATATACAATTTTTTCTTGAGCATATAAAATAGAAGAAAATATTAAAAAAAAAAAAGTTAAATATATTTTTTTCATTAAAAAGTTGTTCCGATGTCTAATCTTATAGTTTCAGTTTTGTCTGTGCTGGCTTTGGAAATTGCCTGCGAAACTGAAAAACTTAGTGGACCAATTGGTGTAAACCAATCAATTGCTAAACCTGTGGCTGATCTTATTTTACTATTTTCGCTAATTAAATCACTATAATCAACACCCCAAACATTTCCTGCATCAACAAAAAAACTAAAATCAAAGTTTTCTAGATTGGTAAATAAGCCTGGCAGTGTGGTTGTAAAATTAAATGATGTTGCATAATTTCCCCCAATATAATCATCTCCATCTTTTGGGCCAATTTTTCCAGCTTCGAAACCTTTTAATCTTTTGGCTGGTAAGAATATTCTTTTTGAAATTCTAACATCTTCACCAGTCAATGAATTAATTGAATTTGCCAAGAATCTTAATGAAATAATTGCATTATCATTTGGTGAATAATATTTTGCAAAAGTATATTTATTTTCAATACTATAATCGTCTGAATAAATAGGAATATCTTGGTAAAATCTACTTACAAAACCAGAGGATGGTTGGTAATTTCGATTTAATTTATTTAAAGTTAAACCATAGCTAAAACTGCTATCAAAATAATCTCCTTTCTGCTTTTTTTTTGCATCAGACGCTGATGATGAAGTTTTTAACGTTTCAAAATAATTGTTTAATGTAGGAGAAAAAAAGAGATCAGTATAATGCTCAAACGAAGTACCTAATGAAAAACCTGTTTTGGATGATTTGTAACCAAATTTATCCATTTGATCTACTTGTGTAGCTTCAAGTCTTGTAAATAAGCCTTTATTACTATTATTATAATTTGGATTATCTGTGCTAAAGACACCACTAATGCCAGTATCACTTAATGAAATTTGAGTGTTAAGTTTAACACCAGTACCCATATAATTATTTTCTTTAATCGCAAATGCAAGAGTAGATCCACTTGTTCCAGTTCCTGCACCAGCAGAAATTTCACCAGTAGCTTTTTCTTCTACTGTTATATCAATTGTTTTAAACTTATTATTAGATCCACTGTTAACATTTTTTGTTACATTACCAAAAATTCTTTTTGCTTTTACTTCATTAATGGATTTATTTACAAGTATCTCGTTATAAGCATCACCTTCATCAACTAATAATGCATTTCTTATTACATTTTCTTGTGTAATATAATTTCCAAAAATATTTATTCTTTCAATATAAAATTTTTCTGATTCTTCTAATTTTAAAATCAAATTAATTTTATTATTAATTGCAGTTTCTTCATATTTTGCATTAATAAACTCAAATTCTTTAGTTAATGCAATATCATCAATTTTATTAAGAATTTTTTTTACTTGGTCTAAAGAATATACTTCCCCTTCAAGTTTGTTCATTGTTTCAATAATTTTATTAAAACTTTCGATTGAATAATCTTGGGGTATTAATAGATCAATGTTACCAAAATAATATTTATTTCCTGCGTTAATATTAAACACTAGCTCAAAATCAGTTTCATTAATTATTTTAGCAGACGAACTTTCTATTGAAACATCATAGTAACCTTTATTTCTATAAAAATTATATAACAAATTTTGATCAAGTCTCACTCTTTGAATATCAAGAAATTTTTTATTACTGATAAATTTCCAAAATTTCGCTTCTTCTGAAACAATAACTTTTCTTAACTTATTTTCTTTTATTTTTTTATCTCCAATAAAAGATATTTTTTTTATGAAAGCTCTTTCGCCTAGATCAATTTCATAAATAAGGTCTATAGTGTTATTACTATTATTTTTTATTTTAGTTGTAACTTTAGAAAAATAGAAACCATTATTTCGTAAAATATTTGAAATTTTATTTTCATCCTTTTTTACTTTATTTTTTATAAAAGAATTTTTTTCTTTTAATTCTATTTGTTCATTTAAAACTTTAAGAATTCTTTTGTTTTCTAAACCCTCAAATTCAATCGATTGGATAATTGGTCTTTCCTCGACATAAATATACAAAATATTACTTTCAACATTAATGCTTACATTTTTAAAATAATCAGTGGAATACAGATTTTTAATTACATTATTTAATTGATTTTTGCTTAAGTCAGAATTTAATTTAACCTCACTAAAAATTATTACTGTATCACTTGAAACTCTTTTATTTCCGTTAACTTTAATTTCCTTGATAATTTCTGAAAAAGAAGGAATTGAAATGAATAAAAGTATGATTATTGATTTTAAAAATATTTTCATTACATTAACAACTTTATACATAGATTTCTTGTTTTCAACCTTACTTCTTGAGATAAATTTATAATATCAGATATTTTTTTGGGTTTTTTCTTAACTAGATTTGAATATTTTTTAATATTTAAAACTTTTAATAATATTTTGTTGATTTGCAAAAATTTGATTTTATTCTGAATATATAATTCAACCAACTCATCATTTGACGATATTAATACAGTTTCAAATAAGCTATTTATATTACTAATTTTGTTTAAAATTTTAGTAGATGGATATTTGTAAGAATTAATCTTCATTAATTTTAAATTATTTAACAAATTTATGTTGATATTTTTTGTTTTAATTTTTTTTAAACCATGCTGATAAATAGAATTAAAAATTGGAATTTTCATATCAGTTTCGTGAGCAAGAATTTTGATCTGGCCGTTATTAAATTTAATTATAGAATGAATGTATGAACTTGGATGAATTAGGATTTCAAATTTATTAATATTAATTTTAAATATTCTTTGCGCTTCAATTACTTCAAAAACCTTATTCATTAATGTTGCAGAATCAATAGAGATTTTTTTTCCCATTTGCCAGTTTGGGTGCTTAATTGCATCTTTTGCTTTAACGTTTTTTAATTTATTTAATTTATAATTTAAAAAAGGACCCCCTGAAGCTGTAATAATAATTTTTTCAACATTATTAATTGATTCATTTTTCAATAGAGACCAGATCGAAAAATGCTCTGAATCGACTGGTATAAATTTTGTTTTATATTTTATTAACTTTTTTTCTATAAGATTCCATGCACATATAATTGACTCCTTATTTGCTATTGCAATATTCTTTGTAACATCAATACAATTTATTGTTGAGTCCAGGCCTGCCAAACCCGTTATGGAGCACATAATATAATCTATTTTTTTTTTTAATATACTTTTTTTAAGTTCATCAAATGAATTAAATACTTTTATTTTTTTATTTATAAATTTTTTTTTATTTTTTATAAATTCTTTTTTATCGAAAATTATTACACATTTAGGTTTAAGAATTGATGACTGTTTTAATAACTTTTTTACATTTTTATTTGTTGATAAAAATTTAACATCAAAATCTTTTTTATTATTTTGGATAATTTTTACAGTATTTTCACCTATTGATCCCGTTGACCCAAGTATCCCAATTTTTTTTTTCATAATTGTAACATTAAATTTATTACTAAACCTACTGGAATAGCTAAAAGCATTCCATCAATCCTATCTAGAAGTCCGCCATGCCCTGGTAGCAAATTACCAGTATCTTTAACTTTAGCTTTACGCTTTAAATAAGAAATAAATATATCTCCTAATTGACATGCTAGAGATATCAGAATTACAAAAAAAATATAATATTCTAATTTTTTACTTAAAATTTCATGAGTTTCAAAATTGTAATAAAAAAAAGGAACTAATAATAATGAAAGTATAAATGATCCTATTGACCCTGATAAAGTTTTGTTGGGGCTAATTTTTGTAAGTTTCCTACCTTTAAAAAATTTACCAAAAACAAATCCTCCTATATCGGAAAATATACAAATCAAAAATACTAGCAGCATATAAATCTTGTAATCTCCTGTAAATCCTTCAAATACTATTGATGAAAAACAAACTAAATAAATTAAACTTATAGTATTTAAAAACAGTATTAAAAAATTGTTTTTATTTACAATTTTAGAAATTAAACTATTAAATTCAATCCATGCTGCAATAGATAGAAAGACTAATAAGACAATTAAAATATACTTATTGTAGAATGCTGAAATTAATAAAATCAATAAAAATATTGAAGTAAATATTCTTTTTGGTAATTCTTTCATCATATATTGCCAAAATTTCTTTTGGTCTTCTTAAATTTTACTAATATTTTATTGTAATCCTTTTCATTAAAGTCTGGCCATAATTTTTTTACAAAAAAAATCTCAGAATAAGCCAATTGCCACAATAAAAAGTTGCTTAGTCTTTTAGTATTTCCTGTTCTAATTAATAAATCGGGATCTGGTATGTTTTTGGTAAATAAAGAATTTTTAATACTTTGTTCTGTAATTTTAATATTATTTTTTAGAATTAAATTAAATGCATTAATTATTTCATTTTTTGATCCATAATTTAAAGCTAAATTTATTTGCAATCTTTTATTATTAAATGTTTTTTTTTCTGATTTATTAAGAAGGTTATTTATTTTATTGGAAAAATTTTTTTTTCCAATAATTTTTAATCTAATTTTTTGTTTATTAAATTCTGAAATTTTACTTGTTAAAAAAATTTCTAAAAGATTAAACAAAAAGTTTATTTCTTTTTTTGGTCTTTTCCAATTTTCTGTAGAAAAAGCATATAAAGTTAAATATTTAATTTTGTTTTTAATTGTTGATTTAATAATTTTTTCAACAGTTTTGATACCTTCTTTGTGACCTAAATTTCTTGAATTTTTATGTTTTATTCCCCAACGACCGTTACCATCCATAATGATAGCGACATGTTTAATATGGTTCATATTTTCATTATTTCTGTTTCTTTAGAAATAACTTTTTCATCAATTTTTTTTATCTGTTCGTCTGTTATAATTTGAATTTTTTTTTCAAATTTTTTTTCATCATCTTCACTAATATCTTTGGATTTTAATAATTTTTTTAATTCATCATTAGCTTCTCTTCTGATATTTCTTACTGAAATTTTAGATTTTTCTCCCATGGCTTTAATAAGTTTTTTAATTTCAGTTCTTCTTTCTTCGCTTAAATCTGGTATTGGGAGTCTAATCAGTTGACCATCTATTTGGGGATTTAAACCCAATTCAGATTTTCTAATTGATGAGTCTATTATTGAAACATTATTTTGATCCCAAACTTGTATATTTATCATTCTTGGTTCTGGAGTTGTTATACTTCCAAGTTGACTAATTGGCATTTTTTGACCATAAACATCCACTTTAACAATATCTAACATATTTGAATTAGCTCTACCGGTTCGCAATGATGATAATTCTTTAGTAAAAACTTCAAAAGTTTTACTCATTTTCTGTAAATAATTATTTTCGTTAAACATTAGTCACCAATCTTGATTCTATAAAAATCAACAATTTTTAAATCTTTAAGATCTAATTCCTTTATTATATCTGATACTTTTTTTTTGGGTTCCATAACCCATTGTTGTGTCATTAAGCTACTTTCTTCTTTAAACTTATTCATTTTACCAGAACTAATTTTTTTTGCTATATCTTCAGGTTTACCTGAATTTTTAAGTTCTTCTGTAATTAGCTCATATTCTTTATCTAAAATTTCTTTTTTTATATCATCGCTATTTATAGCTATTGGGTTTGAGGCTGCGATATGCATTGATAATTGTTTACCGAATGTGTCCAGTTTTTCTGATTTTTCCTCGCAACTCAAGGATGATATTACAGCAAGCTTAGATAAATTATCTTTTACTACTGTGTGTAAATAAAAATAATTTTTTGAATTTTGATGTTCCAAAGTTTTAGATCTGCCTAAAGTTATTTTTTCACCAATCTTTGCAATCATAGAAACAAGATTCTCTTCAACATTTTTTTCATTTTTCATTTTTATTTTCTTTAATTTATCTAAATCAGAATTAACTTTATTATTAATCTCACTTAATTCTTTGACAAAATTAATAAAATCTTCGTTTTTTGCAACAAAGTCAGTTTCGCAATTTACCTCAAGAATAGAAGTTTTTACGTTATCTCCACTTATTGCAATTACACCTTCTTTTGCATCACGAGACATTTTTTTTGATGCCTTCGAAATACCTTTAACTCTAAGAATTTCAACAGCTTTATCAATATCGCCACCAGACTCTTTAAGTGCAGCGCTACAATCTTTAAACCCAGCACCTGTAGATTGTCTTAGTTGTTTAATTTTTTCTAAATCACTCATTTTATTGAAGAGTTAATTAAATTTTTTTTTCTTTATTGATTGTTTCTTTTTTTATGTCTATTGAAACTTTTTTTTGATCTACACTTTCATTTTTTTTAGGCAATTTTTCATCAGTAATTAGAATTTCTTTTTTTGCATTTTCAATTGTTTCTTTAATTAAATTACAATATAAATCAATAGATCTCCTAGCATCATCATTTCCAGGTATAGGAAAGTTAATACCTTCGGGATCAGAATTTGTATCTAAAATAGCAATGATAGGTATGTTGAGTTTAATTGCTTCTTTGATAGCTAATGATTCATAATTTGTATCAATTACAAAAATTAAATCTGGAATTTTTTTCATTTTTGCAATTCCGCCAAGTGATTTCTGAAGTTTATCTCTTTTTACACTCATTTTTAAAAGTTCTTTTTTTGTAAAACCTCTATTCTCTGAAACTAAATCTAAATCTAATTTTTC
The DNA here is from genome assembly GCA_902560815.1 of uncultured Pelagibacteraceae bacterium. GTDB lineage: Bacteria > Pseudomonadota > Alphaproteobacteria > Pelagibacterales > Pelagibacteraceae > Pelagibacter. The sequence goes on along the minus strand of CACENP010000008.1, from coordinate 58,319 downwards.
GAGCTTTTTGATTGAGTTTGAAATAGTACCCCAGTTAGTCAACATGCCACCTAACCAACGATAGTTAACAAAATACTGGTCTGTATCTTTGGCAATTTCAGCAATTGCATCAGAGGCTTGTTTTTTTGTTGATATAAAAAGAATTTTACCATTGTTAGAAATAACTTTATAAATTTCTGTAAGCGCAACATTAACTAATTCTAAAGTTTGAGTTAGATCAATGATGTGAATTGAATCTCTCTTACCAAAAATATATTTTTTCATTTTTGGGTTCCATCGTAAAGTTTTATGACCAAGATGTACGCCAGCTTCTAATAATTGTTGAATAGTTACACTAGGTATTTTCATATATATTTCCCGGTTATGCCACCACAATTATTTCCAATTAAGGACCGGAGGGTTATTAAACCAAAAATTGTGTGCGTATTAATTTATGCTGGTATTTACAAACTAATTTATAATTAAACAAGGATTATTTTTAATTGATTTGTGTACGAATTCCATCTTTTTTAAGCAAATTTATCGAATTTCTATCAACTTTTCTATTTTTATTAAGCTTAAATTTTAATGTTTTTTGATTATCTTTTACATTCAAAATAATTTCGGTGTTACCATCGATTTCTAATTTATCTAAAGAAGCAAATTGCTCGATCCTATCTAAAGTTAATTCTAATTTTGAAATTGGTTTATTATACAGATCTTTTATCAAGATAATTTTATTTACATTTATTCTTTTAAATCTATTTTCATCATTTGAAATATTTTTATTTAAAGTGATTAATAATGAATTACCTTCAACTAAAATATTCCTGTTTAATTCTAAAACCTCTGAAAATATAAAAAGTTCAAATACACTTGAAAGGTCAGTCAGTTTAATAACTGCGTAGGAATTACCTTTTGACGTTTTTCTTTCTTGTATTTTTAAAAGTGTTGCAGCAATATTTGATTGTTTATTTGTTTCATCTTTGGAGAAATCATTATAGTTAAGAATTTTATAATCATGAAAAATTTCTTTATATTGATTTATTGGATGGTCGGAAATAAAAAAACCTAATGCCTCAAACTCCTTAGATAATCTTTCTTCAAATTTCCAATCATCAATATTTAATATTATATTATTATCATTTTTTAACTCAGATTCGTCTATTTCAAATAAATCAATTTGATTAGTTTGTTTATTTTCAAATATATTTTTAGATTTTAATATTAAATTTGGTATTGAATTATATATGGATTGTCTATTGCTAGTTAGTTTATCAAAAGCACCTGCTTTAACTAAACCTTCTAACTGAAGTTTGTTTATATCTTTAGGATTAACTCTTTTTATAAAGTCATTTATTGATTTAAATTTTCCATTTTTTTCTCTTTCATTTACAATATTTGAAATTGCTTCGAAACCAACGCTTTTGATAGCTCCCATAGCGTAATAAAAATTATTATTCACTGATTTAAAATCAGCATAACAATCATTAATATCAGGTCTAATAATTTTAATATTTAGTCTTTTAAGTTCTTCAAAAAATTCACTCAATTTATTCTGGTTTGAAATATCCATTGTCATTGAAGCTGCAAAAAATTCATTTGGAAAATAATTTTTTAAATATGCAGTTTGATATGCAATTATTGCGTATGCTGCTGCATGACTTTTATTAAAACCATATTCAGCAAATGGTTCTATCTTTAAAAATATACTTGCAGCTACTTCTTTTTTAATCCCTTTTTTTACTGCACCTTCTATAAATCTTTGTTTTTGCTTTTCTAGTTCAGATCTCTTCTTTTTTCCCATAGCTCTTCTAAGGATATCAGCTTCACCAGCTGTAAAACCTGAAAGTTTTTGAGCTATTTGCATTACCTGTTCTTGATAAATTATAACTCCATATGTCGGTTTTAATATTTCTTCTAGATTTGGGTGTAAATAATCTGGTTCAAGTTTACCATGTTTGCAATCATTATAAGTTGGTATATTGCTCATTGGACCAGGTCTATAAAGGGCAACTAAAGCAATAATATCTTCAAGATGATTGGGTTTCATATTAATTAAAGCATCTCTCATGCCTGAACTTTCTAATTGAAACAATCCAACTGTATTTCCTGATGATAGTAATTCAAAAACTTCATGGTCATCGTATTTAATGTTTTCTATTTTAAATGATTTATCCTTTTTATTTATTAGCTTTTGTGTTTTATTAATAACAGTTAAAGTTTTAAGTCCTAAAAAATCAAATTTAATTAATCCCGCATTTTCTGCTGAGTACATGTCAAATTGCGTGGAAGGAAGCAATAATTCAGAAGATGAATCCTTATATAATGGAACTGAATTGGTCAATTTTTTATCTGCAATAACTACTCCAGCCGCATGTGTTGCAACATTTCTATTCAGGCCTTCGAGTTTAAGAGATAAATCAATTAATTTTTTTACTTTTGGATCTTCTTTAATTAATTTTTGAAGGCGTGGCTCATTGTTTATACACTCAGTTAGACTTTGTGGCCTAGATGGATCAAAAGGTATCATCTTCGATATACTATCAACATAACCATAAGATAACCCAATTACTCTTCCTACATCTCTAATTACCATTCTAGCTTTAAGTTTTCCAAATGTTATTATATGTGCAACACTATCCAGATATTTTTTATTTAAATATTCAAAAACTAGATCTCGTTTTTCTTCACAAAAATCAATATCAAAATCTGGCATAGATATACGATCAGGGTTAAGAAATCGTTCAAAAATTAAATTAAATTGAATTGGATCTAAATCTGTAATCGATAAGCACCAAGCTACCAAAGATCCAGCTCCAGATCCTCTACCTGGTCCCACAGGTATATCATTATTTTTTGCCCATTTTATATAGTCAGAAACAATTAAAAAATAACTAGGATATTTCATTTCAATAATTATTTTTAATTCATGATCTAATCTCTTTTTATAAATTAAATATTTTGGGTGTGATTTTATATTTTCTTCTTTGACATTAAAATTATTTATAAACTTATCTATTAATCCAGATTCACTCTCAGAAATTAAAGCTTCATTTGCATCAACTCCTTTGTCAGAGCTTATGTTTGGTAGTATTGGTTTTGAAGTTATCGGTCTGAAAGAACATCTTAGAGGAAGATTAAAATTATTTTCCAAGGCTTCGGGAAGATCAGAAAATAATTCACACATTTCTTTTGATGATTTGAAGTAATGCTGATCTGAAAACGAAATTCTATTTTTATCATTTAGATAAGTTTTGTTTCCAATGCATATTAAGGCTTCATGCGCATCATGCATCGATTTATCCAAATAGTACACTTCATGAGTAGCGATAAGTGGTAGATTTAATTTTTTCGATAATTTTAAATTATAATTTTCAAAAGATTTTTCGTTCAAATCATTATGTCTTTGAATCTCAATATAAAAATTATTATTATAGGTTTCTTTGAAAACTTTATAAATTTCCTCAATATGAGAAAATTTTCCTTTATTAAATAATTTTCCTATTAAGCCAGTAATAGAACCAGATAGCAATATTACATCTTTTGGTTTATTAAGAAGATCTTTCAGGTTACATTGTGGTTCAGTATTATTTTCATTATTAAGATAAGATTTGGATGATAGCTCAACAATTCTTTTATAACCACTTTCAGATTTTGCAATTAAAGATAATAAACCTACGTCTCCTTTAAAATTAAATAATATTTGAGTTCCAATTATTGGTTGTGTGCCTGACTTTGATAAACTTTCTGAAAATTCTAAAGAACCGGATAAATTAGATGTGTCAGATAAACCAACAGATTTTATTTTATTATCATGACAGTAATCTTTTAAATCAGCAATTTTTATTGCACCTTCACATATAGAATACTGTGTGTGAATTTTGAGATGATTGAATTTGTTTTTATTTGATTCTTGCATTAGTGGATCTTTTTATTTTACCACTATTTAACTCAATTTTACAATCTGCCATATTTGCAAAAAATCTATTATGGGTTGCAAAAATAATTAATCTATTTTTACTTTTTAATCTAAGTAAAATTTTAAAAACTTCTTTTGCATTTTTAAAATCTAAACTACCAGTAGGTTCATCGGCTAGTATAATTTGAGGCGAGTTGATTAATGCTCTAGCTATAGCTACTCTTTGCATTTCACCGCCCGAAAGCTCTGAAGATAAGTGATTAGATCTGTTTGATATTCCTAGTTTATTAATTAATTTTTTTGCATCGTGTAGAGCTTTATTTTTATTTTCATCTATAGATAATCTGGCTAGATAAATATTTTCTATGGCAGTAAAATCAGGTAAAAGATTATTATCTTGATAAATAATACCAATTTTTGATGCTCTTAGGTTGTCATTATTTATTTTATCAGAAAAATCTATAACCTGTTTAGATATTTTTAAATTTCCTGATGTAGGAGGGTCAATTAAAGAAATTAGATTTAAAAGAGTTGATTTTCCTGAACCTGATGGTCCTACTAATGAATATATTTTTCCAGATTTAAATGAAAAACTTAACTTGTTTAGAACTTTAATTTTCTTTTTAGAGCTATAAATTTTTACAATATTTTTTAATTCAATCATATTATTCATATTTTAATGCAGTAACTGTATTCATTTTTGAAGCTTTAATAGCAGGATAAATTGATACAATAATAGTTACTAATATAGAACTAATTGCAATTATTAAAATTGAATAAAAATTAATTTCTGAAGGTAAATTGCTTAAAAAATATATTTCTTCTGGAAAAAGACTAATATTAAATGTATTACTTAAAAATTCACGAATATTTTCAATATAAAAAGAAAATAATATTCCTAAAATTATTCCACTTAAGGTAGCCAATGTACCAATTAAAAAACCAACCATAAAAAAAATTTTTGCTATAGATTTATTTTGAACTCCAATTGATTTAAGTATGGCTATTTCTCTTGTTTTATTTTTTACTAATATGGTTAGTCCAGATATAATGTTAAAAGCAGCAACAATAATAATTAATGAAAGAATAATAAACATCACATTTCTTTCTACCTTAAGAGCAGAAAATAAAGATTTATTTAAATCGGACCATGTATAAACATAATAATTTTTAAAAATTTTTTCTAATTTTTTTTTGTTAATTTCAATATTTTTTGGATTTTTTAGATAAATTTCCAAATTTCTTTTAGAAGTTTCTAGATCAAATAAACTTTCTAGATCGCTTAAATTAATAAATGCAACATTTTGATCAAAATCAGCAATTTCACTATCAAAAATTGAATCAACTATATATGTTTCTTGTCTAGGTAAGTTGCCAACTATTGTCTGCACTCCTGTTGGGGACATTATTAAAACTTTATCGCCAATTTTAATATCATAACTAAAGCTCAATTCTTTACCGATAGAAATAAATTTGGGAATTATTTTTTTATTTCCATTAAATTTATCACTTTTAACAATAGATAATTTTTTAAAATCGTCAGGTAAATAACCTCTTAACAATAGCCCTTTTGTATAATTTTTATTTATTAATACAGCTTCTCCGCTATTACTGTAGACAAATGTATTAGATAAGGAATTTAAATCTTTGTTATCAAATAAATTTTCATTAATTGATTTTTCGTAAGGTTTTATAACAACATGTGGATTAAAACCTATGATTTTTTCAATTAGTTCAGTTCTAAATCCGTTCATAACAGACATGACAATAATTAAAACTGCAACTCCTAGACTTATCCCAATGAATGAAAAAATAGAAATTATGTTTAAAAAACCATCTTTTTTTCTTGTGTTCAGATATCTTAAAGTTACTTCTTTTTCTAATTGTGAAATCAATTTAATTTTTTTTATTTATTATAATTTTAGTTATCTCTTCAATAGATATAATTTTAACTTCTTTGCCAATTTCGTTAAATTCATATAAATCACCTTCAGATTTTTTGCCAATCATTATTTGAAAAGGTATTCCAATCAAATTAAACTTTTTTATTTTTGAAGAAAAATTTTCCTCTGTATCGTCAATTATAACATCAATATTTCTTTCATTTAAATATTTATAAATATTAAGCGCTTTTTCTAAATTTGAACTATCATTCTTATTTATGAGTGGAATTATTGCACATTCATAAGGCGATACAGAAATTGGCCAATTCATAATCTCGTTTTTATCATCATATTTAGCCTCTATAATGGCACCAACCAATCTAGATACTCCAACTCCATAAGATCCCATTTTAACAAACTCCTTTTTCCCCTGATGGTCAACGGAAGCATTCATTGGTTTTGAATATTTATCACCAAAATAAAAAATATGTCCTACTTCTATGCCTTTTGTGTTGAGCCTAAATTTTTCAGGCACATTTAATTCAAATTCACTTTTATTAAATTTTTCATCTGTTACGGCATAATATTTTTCATACTTTTCTCTAAGATCGTTTAGCGATTTTTTGTTTAATTCTGTTTTTTCACTACTAACTTCAAAAATTCTTTTATCTGTGTAAATTTTACTTTCTCCAGTTTCAGCTAAGATGATAAATTCGTGCGATAAATTTCCTCCGATAGGACCTGTGTCTGCTGCCATTGGTATTGCAGATAGTTGTAATCTTTTAAATGTTCTTAGATAAGATAGAAAAAATTTATTATAAGAAAATTTAGCATCTTCATCTAGTAAATCAAATGAGTATGCATCTTTCATAAAAAATTCTCTACACCTCATGATTCCAAATCTGGGTCTTAGCTCATCTCGAAACTTCCACTGAATATGATAAAGCAACTGAGGTAAGGATTTATAAGATTTAATGCTAGTTCTAAATATATCAGTTATCAATTCTTCGTTAGTAGGTCCATAAAGCATTTCTCTATTTTGCCTATCTTTAATTCTTAACATTTCTTCTCCATAATCTTCATATCTTCCACTCTCTTTCCAAATTTCACTAGACTGAATAGTGGGCATTAAAATTTCCTGTACACCAATTCTATTCTGCTCTTCTCTTACTATTTGCTCTATTTTTTTCATAACTTTAAAACCAAGAGGTAGCCAAGAGTATATCCCTGCAGAAGATTGTTTTATCATCCCCACTCTGAGCATTAGCTGGTGTGATTTAATAACAGCTTCCGAAGGATTATTTTTTAAAATTGGTATAAACGATTTTGAAAAAAGCATTTCTTATATTCTTATCACATTAATGTTAGTTATTGGTTTTTTTCCAGTTTTTTCTTTTGTATATTTTCTACATGTTTTTTTTAGTCCATCAATTAAATTTTCATTTTGCTTAGTGTTTTTTAAAGAAAATGTTTTTGTAATCTTAATTATTTCTTCTTCCAAGCCATCAAAAAATTCTTCTTTATCAAAAATTGGCAATCCTTTTATATTTAAAAATGGCTTATTGTATAGAGTACCTTTGTTTGAAATAATTAAAGTTAAGTCTATATATCCGTTATTTGCTAGGTTTTTTCTTTCCTTAATAAATGCTGAGTCCTCTTCTACTGAAATATCACCATCAACACAAAGTCTTCCACTTGGAGCTTTATCATAAACTTGAGGTTTTTCTCCAGGATAAATTTTGACTATGTCACCATTTTCGACTTGAACTGGATATGGTACTTTCATTTCATTAGCAAAATTAATTTGTTCTTTCATATGTCTATGTTCACCATGAACAGGTATAAGTGATTTAGGTTTTATCCATTTATACATGTCTTTTAAATCATCTCTATTTGGATGTCCTGAAACATGAACAAATTCTGTTTCTTCGGTAACTACGTTTATACCATCCTTTAACAATTTATTATGAACATTATAATGTTTTCTAACATTGCCTGGAATAATTTTTGAGGAAAATATAACTGTATCTTCTTTTTCTACAAATACATCAGGATGAGTATAATTTGAAATTCTATTTAAGGCTCCCATAGGTTCGCCTTGGCTACCTGTGCAAAGATAAACTATTTTGTCTCTAGGAATTTTTTTTGCATCTCTAGAATCTAAAGGATCAATTACATTTTGAAGATAACCACATTGTTTAGCGGCTTTATATATTCTTTGCATAGATCTACCAACTAGAGATATATGTCTTCCTATTTTTTCAGAACAATAAAAAACTGTTTCCATCCTTGCTACATTGGAAGCAAATGATGTCACTAGTATTCTCTTTTTTTGCCTTTCCATTACATTTAAAATATTTTTTCTAACATCTGCTTCTGAACCAGCTCTACCTAAACTGAAGACATTTGTTGAGTCGCACACCATGGCTAAAACACCTTCGTTACCTATTTTTTTAAGTTTATCTTCATTAATTTTTTTTCCAACTAATGGATTAGGATCAACTTTCCAATCTCCAGTATGAAATATTGTACCAGCTGGAGTGACTATTTTTAAACCATTTGGTTCAATAATCGAATGTGTTAGAGTTACAAAATCTATTTTAAAAGGATCAAGATTAATTGTTCCGTTTAATTCAATAATTTTTAAATAAGGAATAATATCAATTTTTTTTTCCTTAAACTTTTCTGTTACAAGTGCAGCAGTAAATGGTGTTGCATAAATTTTACATTTCAAACTTTTCCAAACATAAGTTATTGCACCTATATGATCCTCATGAGCGTGTGTTAAAATAATACCTAATAAGTCATCTTTTTTATCTACTATAAAACCAGGATCAGCATAAATGAGATCAACTCCAGGAATAGTGTCGTCAGCAAATGTAACACCCACATCAACAATAATCCATTTTTGAGAACCAGGTTTTCCATAAGCGTAGAGATTCATGTTCATGCCAATTTCACCTGATCCTCCTAGTGGACAAAAAATTAATTCATCTTTCATAATAATTCAGTAATTTTTAAAAGGCCTTTAATAGTTATATCTTTATCTAAGTGACTTTTTTGTTTGATAGATTTTATAAATAAATGTGAATAACCACCTGTTAAAATTAATTTAAATTTTTTATTAGTATGTTTAGAAATTTTATCAATTATATTTTCTACTAATCCAATATAACCCCAATAAAAGCCAGATCTTACAGCAGAAATAGTAGTTTTCCCTAAAATATTTTTGACTCTTTTTAATTTTATAGATGGAATGAGTGAAGCTTTTGATGTTAATGTACTAAGCGAAAGTGACACTCCAGGTGCAATAATACCACCCAAATAATTATTTTTAATTATTACATCAAAGGTGGTAGCCGTTCCAAAGTCTACTATTATATAATTATTTTTATTGTCATTAACTCCAATGGCATTACAAAGTCTATCAGAACCAATTTGTTTTTTATTAACTGATATTTTGATTAATTTTTTTATACTAAGATCTTTTATTTCAAAAGATTTTAAATTTAGGTTTTTTAATAGAAAATTTTTTATTAATTTAAATTTTTTTGGAACAACGCTACTAAAAATAACTTTTTTAATATCAGCTTTTTTTTTAAAAATAAAAAATAATTTTTTTTTGAGATAAGAATGGCTTATTAAGTTAGACTTTAAAATTATTTTTTTTATACTTTTTTTTTGTGATGAATATACACAAATTTTTGTCTCAGTATTTCCTATATCTCCAATAACGTACATTATATATTCTTAATCAATTCAATTATTTATGCAAACAGTTTTAAATTTTTAATATAATTTTTTTCAATCTTTTTAATAAGATTAAGCTTTTTAACTTTAAACCCAGTTTCTTTTAAAATATTAGTCGTTGGATAATTTTTTATTATTGGATTTTTTATTAAATTAATTCCAATACCAATTATTATAAACTTGTTTTTTTGGCTAAATTTTATCTCTTGAAGAATTCCACATATTTTTTTTTTATCAACTAATAAATCGTTTGGGGGCTTAATTGTAATTGTCTTTTTAATATATTGAAATAATACTTTTTTTATTATTTTACAATTTAAAAAAGTAATTGTCTTAATACTTATATTTTCTTTTATTTTAAAAAAAATAGTCATAAATATATTTCCTTTGAATGATAACCATTTTTTTCCTTGCTGGCCTCTACCCTTTTTTTGATAATCAGCAATAATAATACCTTTGGTAATTCCTAATTTGATTTTTTTAATTGCTAAATCATTTGTGCTGTTTACTTTTTTATAAAAAAATTTTTTGAAACTCATTAAATAATATTAATTTTTTCTATTATTTCAATTAACGGACTTGGATATATGAAATAAAAAAGAATAAATATTGTTGAAAATGCTAATGATACTTTTAATCCAATGTTATGATTTTTTTCATATTTTTCTTTTTCTGGATCAAAATAAATTACCTTTATTATTCTTAAATAATAAAATGCTGCTATAACTGTTGAAAGTAAACCAATTATAGCTAATGCGTACATTGATTGTTCAACTACAGCAGTAAAAATGTAAAATTTTGCAAAAAAGCCGACCAGTGGAGGTATGCCTGCCAATGAAAATAGTACAATCAAAAGTGAAAATGACAATATTGGATGATTTTTTGACAAACCTGATAAATCTTCAATATTTTCAAAATATTTTTCATCTCTTCTCAACATAAAAAGACAGCAAAAAAATGCTAAATTCATAAATAAGTAAATTGAAATATAAGTTATGGAACTTTGTATACCTAGGTTAGTTCCAGTTGATAAACCAGCTAATGCATATCCCATATGACCTATGGAACTATATGCGATTAATCTTTTAAGATTTTTTTGACCGATAGCAGCAATTGCACCAAATAACATTGAGGCTATTGAAAGAAAAACAATAATAATTTGCCATTGATCTATAATATTTAAGAATGGAACATACAAGATTCTTATAAATACAGTTAATGCTGCGATTTTCGGCAGTATTGCAAAAAAAATAGTTACTGAAGTTGGTGATCCTTCGTAAACATCAGGAGCCCACATGTGGAATGGAACAGCAGATATTTTGAATGCTAAACCAGTAATTATAAAAACTATTCCAAAAGTTAGTCCATAACTATCTTGATTAATGTTTTCTGAAATTAAATTAAAATTTGTTGATCCTGAAAATCCATAAATTAAAGAACAGCCATAAAGAAGAAGACCAGATGATAATGCACTTAAAACAAAATATTTTAAACCAGACTCTGAAGATAATATATTATCTCTATTAAATGATGCCAATACATATAAAGATAGAGACTGTAATTCTAAGCCAATATAAAATAAAATTAAATCGTTTGAACTAATCATTACCATCATTCCTACTACTGATGATAAAATTAAGATTGGGTATTCAATTTTATTTATTTTAATTATTTGAATGTATTTGCTAGAAGAAAGTAATACAAAAATTCCAGATAGAATTAATAAAATTTTCATATACGTAGATAAATAATCAATTTTGTAGCTATTATTAAATAATTCTACATTTGCGTTTATTGGAAAGCTTAAAATCAAGGCCAAACAACCAAATAAAGACAAAATACTTAAATTATAAATTAAATATGAACTATTTTTTTTAAATACTCCTATTATCAATAAGATCATTATGGCTAAACAAAGAAATATTTCAGAATAAATAAAATTTAAATTAACCATTTATTTTTCTACTAAATTTGAATTTATGTTAGTGTTGTACATTTCAATTAAATTTTCTATAGAAATTTCTGTCGTATTCAATAACGGTTCTGGATAAAAACCAAAAAAAATGATTGGTAATACAAGAACGGAAAGAATAAAAATTTCTGCTCTATTTAAGTCAGGTATTTTTTTAATTTCATCTTTCTTAATTTCACCAAACACAACTCTTTTATAAAGCCAAAGCATGTAAGCTGCAGATAAAATTACTCCTATACTTGCTATAGCTGCTACTAAAAAACTTTTTTTAAATGCTCCAATCAAAATCAAAAATTCTCCTATAAATCCACTTGTTCCTGGAAGACCTACTGCACCAAGAGTAAATACCATTAAAACAATTGCATATTTAGGCATTACAGAAACCAGTCCTCCATAATTTGATATTAGTCTTGTGTGCATTCTCTCATAAATTACACCAACTGATAAGAAAAGTGCCGCCGAAACTAAACCATGACTAATCATTTGAAATATACTCCCTTCTAATCCTTGTTGTGTAAATGTAAATATTCCTAAAGTCACAAATCCCATGTGTGCTACAGAAGAATAAGCTATCAATTTTTTCATATCTTCTTGCATTAATGCAACAAGTGAGGTGTAAATAATTGCGATTAAACTTAAAATATAGATCAAAGGAATAAAATATTCAGAAGCTACAGGAAAAAGGCCAACTGAAAATCTAATAAAACCATAACCAGCCATTTTTAGTAAAATTGCAGCTAATAAAACCGAGCCTGCTGTTGGAGCTTCTACGTGAGCATCTGGTAGCCAAGTATGAACAGGCCACATTGGAGTTTTAACAGCAAACGAACTGAAAAACGCTAACCATAATAAATACTGGTACTTCTCATCAATTCCAAGATTATATAAATAGGTTATATCAGTACTTCCTGTAATCCAGTATATTGAAATAATTGCAACAAGCATAAGAACAGAGCCAAGAAGTGTATATAGAAAAAATTTAAAAGCGGAATAAACTCTTCTTTCACCACCCCAAATACCAATTATTAAAAACATTGGAATTAAACCTCCTTCAAAAAAAAGATAAAAAATAACTAAGTCTAATGAGCAAAAAACACCAATCATTAAAGATTCCATAACTAGTATTGCAACAAGAAAATCTTTTAATCTATATTTAACCGTACTGTTTACTGAAACAATACATAGTGGTGCGATGAAAGCTGTTAGTATAATAAATAAAATCGAAATACCATCTATACCTACTTTATAATTTATAAAACCTTTAATCCAAGATTGTTCTTCTAAAAATTGAAAATCAGCATTAGATGGATCAAATAAGTACCATAGATATAAAGATAAAATAAAATTAGCAAATGAAACAAAGAGAGCTAAGTATTTAATGGTTGGATGGGTATTTGATTTTGATTTTGAAAAAAATATAAATATAGCACCTAATAATGGCAATAAGATTAATGATGATAAAATAGGAAAATCCATTATCTAAGTATTAAAAAAGTTAATAAAGCAGAAAATCCTAATAACATTATAAATGCATAATGATATATAAATCCATTTTGAAATTTTACTGTAAATAGAGAAATATTTTTTATTAAATTGGAAACACCATCGGGGCCAAATCTATCAATAAACCTTAAATCTATTTTTTTCCAAAAATACAAGCCTATTTTTTTTGAAGGATTAACAAATAAATAGTCATACAATTCATCAAAATACCATTTATTTTTCAAAAAATTATACAAAGGTAAGTTTCCATTTACTATTTCATTTGTGATTTTCATGTTTTTAACAAAGATGTAATAAGCTGCAGGTATAGATAAAATTACCAATATTGGTGTTAAAAATATAAACCATGATGGTGGATGATCTTGGCTCAATGGTTCCAAAAAGAAAATTGAATTTTTCCAGAAATTACTTGATGATTCAATTCCAATAAATAAATCTTTAAATAAAAATCCAGAAAATATTGCACCAATTGCAAGAATTATTAATGGAATTATCATGACCATAGGTGACTCATGCATGCTAGATATGTTTAATTTTTTATTATTGTAGTCACCATGAAAAGTTTTAAACACCAGTCTCCAAGAGTAAATTGAAGTTAATAGAGCTGTAAATACACCTATTCCAGCTGCAAAATAGCCTGTTGTACTACCTCTCAAGTAAGCAAACTCTATAATTGCATCTTTTGAATAGAAGCCAGATAAAAATGGAAATCCAGTTAGTGCAAGAGTTCCAATTATCATTAATATCCACGTGTATGGAAGTCTTTTCCAAACTCCTCCCATTAAATTGATATTTTGCTCATCTTTAAATGAATGAATTACTGAACCAGATCCTAAAAATAGTAGAGCTTTAAAAAAAGCGTGTGTAAATAAATGAAACATGGCAACATTGTAAGCACCAACACCAGCTGCAAAAAACATATATCCTAATTGACTACACGTTGAATAAGCTATTATTTTTTTGATATCATTTTGTGCTAAAGCTATTGTTGCTGCAAAAAAGGCTGTGGACATACCAACAAGAGTAATAATATTTAATGCAAGTGGAGAATATTCATATATGGGCGAACATCTAACAATTAAGAATACACCAGCTGTAACCATAGTCGCAGCATGGATCAGTGCAGATACAGGAGTGGGTCCTTCCATTGCGTCGGGTAACCATGTATGTAGAAATATTTGTGCAGATTTACCCATTGCACCTATAAATAAAAGAATACAAATTAAATTAATTGCATTAAAACTTAACCCTAAGAAGGTTAAATTTATATTTAAAGACTGTGGTATTAATTCAAATACTTCTGCATAATTAACTGTTCCAAATAAATAAAATATTAAAAATATACCTAGTGCAAATCCAAAATCTCCTACACGATTAACAATAAATGCTTTTATAGCAGCTGCATTAGCACTTTCTTTTTTAAACCAAAAACCTATTAGAAAATAAGAACATAGTCCTACACCTTCCCAACCAAAAAATAGCTGTAAAAAATTATCTGAAGTAACAAGCATTAACATAGAGAATGTAAATAATGATAAATAAGACATGAAACGTTGTTTATGTGGATCATGTGACATATATCCAATTGAATATATGTGAACAACGGAGGAAACTAATGTTACAACAACTAACATAACAGATGAAAGAGCATCTATTTTAATTGACCAATTAACATTAAATGATCCTGAGTTTATCCAGGTAAAAATATCTAAATTATTTGTGTAACCATCGTTAAAAACCTTATAAAAAATTAAAAAAGAAAAAATTGAGGAAATTGAAACAAACAAACTAGTTAAAATTTCTGAATTTCTTGAACCTAGAAATTTTCCAAAAAATCCTGAAAGGATAGCACCTACTAATGGCAGAAAAATAATTAGATATTCGAATTCCATTTTAACCTTTTAATTTATCAATTTCTTGAACTCTAATTGTTCCAGAATTTCTATAGTAAATTACTATTATAGCTAAACCTATAGCCGCTTCAGCTGCTGCAACTGTTAGAATAAATAAAGTAAATATCTGACCAACCAAGTCATTCATATAAATTGAAAAAGAAACTAAATTAATATTAACTGCAAGGAGTATCAATTCAATGCTCATTAGAATTACTATAATATTTTTTCTATTTAAAAAAATTCCAACAACTCCAATAGTAAAAATGGTTGCTGCAAGAACTAGGTAATGACCTAAAGTTATTTCAAACATCTATTTTTACTCCTTCATTATTTTTTGGATCTACTAATTCAACACTTTCATTTCGTTCTCTTGATACTTGTTTAAAGTAACTTTGTCTTTTAATCCCCTCTCTTTGTCTAAATGTTAAAACGATAGCTCCGATCATAGCTACCAAAAGAACCATTCCACTTAACTGAAAGAGGTGAATATAATCTGTATACAAAACTTTACCTATTTCATGAGTATTTGTGGTGTTTAGGTCTATACCAATTGAAGAAAACGTCTTTAATAAATCAGGCTTATATTTCCATCCACCAACAACAATAATTAACTCAAAAAATATAACTCCACTTATTAGCAGACCAATTGGAATATGATTTGAATTTTTTGCACCACCTAGCCATTCATTTTTTTGCTTAGAAACATTAAGCATCATTACAACAAATAAAAATAAAACTGCTACTGCACCGACGTAAACTATTAACATTATCATTCCTATGAATTCAGCACCTATCATTATAAATAGGCAAGAAATAGTTATGAAATCTAATATTAAAAAAAAAACTGAATGAACGGTATTTCTTGAAACAGTAACCATGATTGCAGAAAAAACAGCAATTATAGAAAAAATATAAAAAAATATAGAATGAATTATCATATTTATCTGTAAGGATTGTCTGCTTTAATATTAGCTGCTAATAAACTTTCCCATCTATCACCATTATCTAATAATTTTTCTTTATTATAATAAAGTTCTTCTCTAGTCTCTGTCGAAAATTCAAAATTAGGTCCTTGAACGATTGCATCTACTGGACAAGACTCTTCACACAGCCCACAATATATACATTTAAGCATATCAATATCGTATCTTGTGGTTTTTCTACTTCCATCTTCTCTTTCAGTGGACTCGATTGTAATTGCTTGAGCTGGACAAACTGCTTCACACAATTTACAAGCTATGCACCTCTCTTCTCCATTAGGATATCTTCTTAAAGCATGTTCTCCACGGAATCTTGGGCTAATTTTACCTTTTTCAAATGGATAGTTTAAAGTTTTTTTAGATTTAAAAGATTCTTTAATAGCAATAATCAATCCATTTATAAAATCTATTAATAAAACAGTTTTTAAAATTCTTGATAATTTCATAATTAATTTACTGGTAAAAGATTAAAATAAAATAAATAACTTGCTGTTAAAACTACCCAAGTTAATGATAGAGGAAGAAAAATTTTCCATCCTAGTTTCATTAATTGATCATATCTATATCTTGGAACAATTGCTTTCACTAACGCAAATAAAATAAATAATAATAGTATTTTAAGTATTAACCAAAGTGGAGCTGGTACAAGCGTAAAAGGATAAAGATCTATTGGTGATAACCACCCACCTAAAAACAAAATAGATCCCATGCTGCACATCAGTAAAATATTTGCATATTCACCTAACCAGAACATTGCATACATCATTCCTGAATATTCTGTTTGATACCCAGCTACCAATTCAGCCTCTGCCTCAGGTAAATCAAATGGAGGTCTATTGGTTTCTGCAAGAGCAGAAATAAAAAAGATGACAAACATTGGAAATAAAGGAACTATGAACCATAAATTTTCTTGAGCCAAGACAATGTCTGTCAAATTTAATGATCCAACGCACAATAAAACATTTATTATTATTACTCCTATAGAAACTTCATACGATACCATTTGTGCCGCAGATCTTATTGCACCTAGAAAAGGATATTTTGAATTTGAAGCCCAACCACCCATTATAATTCCATAAACACCTAGGGAAGAGACAGCAAAAAGATATAGTATACCGACATTGATATTTGCTAGGACAATTTCCTCACTAAATGGAATAACGGCCCAAGAAATTAAAGCTAATGTCATTGTTACGATTGGTGCAAGAATAAATATTATTTTATTAGCACTTGCTGGAATGATTATTTCTTTAAAAATATACTTTAAAGCATCAGCTAAAGATTGAAATAAACCAAAAGGACCAACTACATTTGGCCCTCTTCT
Source organism: uncultured Pelagibacteraceae bacterium (assembly GCA_902560815.1). GTDB lineage: Bacteria > Pseudomonadota > Alphaproteobacteria > Pelagibacterales > Pelagibacteraceae > Pelagibacter. Next base: position 41,111 of record CACENP010000008.1, on the reverse strand, counting down.
TTTTTGAACAAAAGCCCATACTCTTCTATCAAGCCAAACTATCATTGCTATTGCTGTTAAAATTGGAATAAGCAAAAGAAAAACTTTATAAATTTCAGTAATTAAAATATTTAAATTTTCAATCATTATCCGTCTGTTCCTGTGTTTTTTAATTTTATTTTTTCATTATGACAATCGGTCATAGTTTTTGAAGCTCTTGCAATAACATTTGAAAAATAATAATCAAAATTGTCCACTATAATTTTTTCATCAAAAAAAGTTGCTTCCGTCAAATCGTCATTAATATTTTCTTTTTTCAAATTTAAATAATTAAACATACTATCCTCCAATTCATCTTTATTCTTAAATACTTTTTTTCTTTTTAGTAATTCTGATAAATTATTAATAATTTCCCAATCTTCTTTTGCTTCGCCAGGAGGATAAGATGCCTTGTAAGCTTTTTGAATTTTTCCTTCTAAATTAGTAAAATAACCATCTTGCTCTACATAAGTTGCTCCTGGTAAAATAATATCTGCACATTCGGCACCGTAATCACCATGACTTCCTATATATATTACAAACTCATTTTTCTTTTTAAATTTAAGATTATCCTGGCCAATTAAAAATAAAACCTCAAATTCATTATTTAAAGTTTTCGTTAAAGCTAAATTTTGTGAACCTGAGGAACTTATAATTTTTAAATCATTAGAACCTACTGTAGAAGCATCTTTTGATAAAATGTTTAATGAGTTCCATTGATTTGAAATTTTATTTTTTGAAGTTAAATATTTTCTCATTTCTTCAAATACATATTTTCCAGATTTTAAATTAAGCACTGAATTTCCAATAATTATTAAAGGTTTTTTTGAATTTTCAATTTTAGAAGATAAACTATGCTTTCCTTCTATTATATCCTTAATAACCTTTGTCTCGTTTGGAAGAATTTCGTAAGGATAAGTTAAATCGCCAACATCACCAATTGAATAAATTTCTAAATTATTTTTAAGATAACTTTTTCTTATTCTTAAATTTAGAATTGTTGCTTCAATTCTTGGATTTGTGCCTATAAGAACAATTAGATCAGAATCTTCAATACCGTTAATTTTTGAATTAAAAATATAATTTTCTTTATTACTTGTGTTTACATAGGTGTTATTAATTCTTGAATCTAAATATTTAGATTTTATAGTTTTGTTAAAAAACTCTTTTGCAACATATAAAGTTTCCATATTAGTAAGATCCCCTGTAAATCCAGCGATTTTGTCTGAGGATGTTTCGTTAATTTTTTTGACAATTATTTTATAAGCCTCATCCCAAGAAACTTTTTCAAAACCTCTTTTGTTTTTAACATAAGGTGTATCTATTCTTTGATTTTTAATTCCGTCACACGCGTATCTAGTTTTGTCAGATATCCACTCTTCATTTATATCTTCGTTTATTATAGGCAAAACTCTCTTCACCTCCCATCCATATGTGTCAATTCTTATATTTGAACCAACTGCATCCATAACGTCAACTGATTCAGTTTTTTTAAGTTCCCATGGCCTTGCTTCAAAGACATAAGGTTTTGATGTCAATGCTCCTACAGGACATAAATCAATAACATTTGCTGAAAGTTCTGATTCCATTGATTTTTCTAAGTACGTTGTAATTTGCATATCTTCACCTCGTCCAATCGCACCAAGTTCTGGAACTCCTGCTACCTCTGTAGCAAATCTAATACATCTTGTGCAGTGAATACATCTAGTCATTTGGGTTTTGACTAAAGGACCCATATATTTATCTGGAACTTCTCTTTTATTTTCTTTGTATCTAGATTTATCTATTCCATAAAACATTGATTGATCTTGCAAATCACATTCACCACCTTGGTCGCAAACAGGACAATCTAGTGGGTGATTTGCCAATAAAAACTCCATTACTCCTTTTCTTGCTTTCTCAACTTTTTCAGTATTAGTTTTGATATTCATTCCTTCCGATATTGGCATTGCGCATGAAGCTACTGGTTTAGGCGATTTTTCAATTTCTACTAAACACATTCTGCAATTACCGGCTATAGAAAGTTTTTCGTGGTAACAAAACCTAGGAATTTCTACTCCTGCTTTTTCGCATGCTTGAAGTACAGTTAGTCCTTCTTCAACCTCAATATCTACATCATTCACTTTTAATTTAATCATTATTTTTCCAATAAATGCTGATCCACTAGATAAGGTATTTTTTTATTTTTATTAATTAATGGATTAAAATTATTTCTTTTAGCCACTTCTTTTTTAAAATGTCTAAGTAAACCTTGTACTGGCCAGGCGGATCCTTCTCCAAATGCACAAATTGTATGTCCTTCTATTTGTTTTGTAACGTCCATTAGCATATTTACTTCATCTCTTGATGCTTCACCTTTTGCCATTCTCTCAAGCATTCTCCACATCCATCCTGATCCTTCTCTACATGGTGTGCATTGCCCACAGCTCTCGTGTTTATAAAATCTTGCTATTCTCGCCATACATTTAATTATATCTTGATCTTTATTTATAACGACAATACCTGCTGTGCCTAATCCACTTTTTTGTTCAACTAGAGAGTCAAAATCCATATTAATTGTCTCACAAATTTTTTTAGGTAGTAATGGCATGGAAGAACCGCCTGGTATTACTGCCTGGAGGTTTTCCCAACCACCAATAACACCACCTGCATGTTTTTCAATTAATTCTTTTAATGGAATTCCCATTTCTTCTTCAACATTGCATGGATTGTTTACGTTTCCAGAAATACAATAAATTTTTGTTCCCGTATTTTTTGGTTTACCAATACTTGAAAACCATTTTGCTCCTCTTCTTAATATAGTTGGAACGACAGCAATTGTTTCAACATTATTTATAATTGTTGGACATCCATAAAGTCCTATTAATGCTGGAAATGGAGGTTTTAATCTAGGTTGGCCTTTCTTTCCTTCAAGACTTTCTAATAAAGCAGTTTCCTCTCCACAAATATATGCTCCTGCTCCGTAATGTATATATATGTCAAAATCCCATCCACTGTCACAAGCATTAGTACCAATTAATTTTTTTTCATAAGCTTCATTTATTGCTTCTTGAAGTTTATTACCTTCATTAAAATATTCTCCTCTTATATAAATATAACATTTATTTGCATTAACGGCGTATGCAGATAATAAACAACCTTCGATTAATTTATGAGGTTCAAATCTTAAAATATCCCTATCTTTGCAAGTTCCTGGTTCTGATTCATCAGCGTTAATAACAAGATAATGGGGTCTTGAACCAATTTCTTTAGGAGCAAATGACCATTTAAGCCCAGTTGGAAAACCCGCTCCTCCTCTACCTCTAAGTTCAGAGGATTTAATTTCATTAATTATCCACTCTTTACCTTTTTTTATAATTTCACTGGTATTTTGCCAGTCCCCTCTATTTTGAGCAGATGAAATATCTGGTCCAAGATCATTATATAAGTTTGTAAAAATTCTATCTTCGTCTTTAAGCATTTTTTATATTTAATAAAGTCTTTCTATTGTTTTCTGGTTCAGAGTTTTTTCTACCTCTATAAGAACCAGGTATTGGTTTTTCTCCATTTTGAATTTGATTTATAATTTTTTCTGTTTTTTCTTTATTTAAATCTTCATAATAGTCATCATTAATTTGCATCATAGGTGCATTAATACAGGCTCCAAGACACTCTACTTCTATCCATGAACAAGTTTTGTCTTTCGAAAGTTGATTTTCTTTATTTGATATTTTTTCTTTGCATGTATTTACGATGTCATAAGCTCCTCTAATCATACATGGTGTGGTTGTACAAATCTGAAAAAAATATTTTCCAACTGGAGATAAATTATACATTGTATAAAATGTAGCTACTTCATAAACTTTGATGTATGGCATCTTGAGAAATTTAGCAATATACTTCATAGCGACTAAGGGTATCCAATTATCATTCTGTTTTTGTGCTAAATAGAGTAAAGGCATAACTGCACTTTGCTGCTTTTCATCTGGGTAATTTTTTATTATTTTTTTTGCTTTATCTAAATTTTTTTTATTAAATTCAAAACTAGATGGTTGTTCCTTAGAGATTTTTTTTATGCTCATCTATCGATTTCTCCAAAAACAACATCCATAGATCCTAATACGGCTGGAACATCTGCTAGCATATGGCCCTTGATTAAATAATCCATTGCTTGAAGATGAGAAAATCCTGGTGCTCTTATTTTGCACTTATAAGGTTTACTCGAGCCATCTGATATTAAATAAACTCCAAATTCACCTTTGGGTGCTTCTACTGCAACATAAATTTCATCTTTTTTAACTCTATAACCTTCTGTAAACAATTTAAAATGATGAATTAAAGCTTCCATTGACTCCTTAAGTTCTTTTTTAGGAGGAGGACTTATTTTTCCATCCAAGGATTTTATTGGTCCTGTTGGCATTTTTACTAAACATTGATTTATAATGTTTACACTTTCTTTCATTTCTTCGATTCTACATAAGTATCTATCGTAGCAGTCACCATTTTTTCCAATTGGAATTTTAAAATCTAATTGATCGTAGCATTCATACGGTTGAGATTTTCTTAAGTCCCATGGTACTCCCGATCCTCTTAACATTACCCCTGAGAATGAATAATCCAGTGCATCTTGTTTTGTTACAATACCAATATCTACATTTCTTTGTTTAAATATTCTATTATCAGTCAAAAGAGTTTCTAAATCATTTATAACCTTTGGAAAATTTTGGCAAAATTTTGCAATATCTTCGTTTAATCCTCTTGGCAAATCTTGATGAACTCCACCGGTTCTAAAATAATTTGCATGAAGCCTTGAACCAGAAACCCTTTCATAAAAAGTCATTAAAGTTTCTCTTTCTTCAAAGCCCCATAGTGAAGGCGTTAATGCACCAACGTCAAGAGCTTGAGTGGTTATATTTAAAATATGACTCAATATTCTTCCAATTTCACAAAACATAACTCTTATAAATTGAGCTCTAATAGGAACTTCAATGTTTAAAATTTTTTCAACCGCAAGTGCAAATGCATGCTCTTGATTCATTGGAGCTACATAATCAAGTCTGTCAAAATATGGTAAAGCTTGAAGGTAGGTTTTATTTTCAATTAATTTCTCTGTGCCTCTATGCAATAGTCCAATATGAGGGTCAGCATGTTCAACTACCTCACCATCAAGTTCTAATATTAATCTTAACACACCATGAGCAGCAGGGTGTTGTGGTCCAAAATTTAGGTTTAATGTTTTTTTTTCTTTACTCATTTTTTTTTGCTTCTTTTTTGATGTATTCGGTTCCTTCCCATGGACTTTCGTAATCAAAGTTTCTATAATTCTGTTCTAGCTTGACTGGTTCATAGATAACTTTTTTTTTGTCTTCGCTATATCTAACTTCATTATGGCCTGTTAATGGAAAGTCTTTTCTTAAAGGATGGCCTTCAAAATTATAATCAGTTAAAATTCTTCTTAAATCAGGATGATCTTTAAATTTTATTCCATACATATCAAAAACCTCTCTTTCCATCCAATTTGCAGATGGAAAAACTGAAGTTAAAGATGTAACTATTTCATTTTCATTTATGTAAAAACTAATAATAATTCTAGAATTAAATTCATGGCTTAATAACAAATATACAATTTTAAATCTTCTTTCATTTTCTGGATAATCGACAGCTGTTATATCTATTAATTGCTTAAATTTAATTTCATTATTATTTTTTAAAAATAATATAACCTCTAACAAATGTTCATTTTCTATATTTAAATAAATTTGATTATGATTTAATTTAGAACTTTTAATCTTCACAGTTAACTCTGAATTAATTTTTTTTTCTAAATTAGACAAATTTTTCATAATTTATCTTTCTAATGATCCTTTGTTTCTTATTTTTTTTTGAAGTTGTAATATTCCGTATAGAAGTGCTTCTGCTGAAGGAGGACAGCCAGGAACATAAATGTCAACTGGAACTATACGATCACAGCCTCTAACAACAGAGTATGAATAATGGTAATAACCTCCACCATTAGCACAACTACCCATCGATATAACATATCTTGGTTCTGGCATTTGATCATATACTTTTCTTAATGCAGGAGCCATTTTGTTAGTTAAAGTTCCAGCTACTATCATCACGTCTGATTGTCTAGGTGATCCCCTTGGGGCTGCGCCAAATCTTTCTAAATCATATCTGGGCATTGATGTATGCATCATTTCAACTGCACAACAGGCCAATCCAAAGGTCATCCAATGCAATGATCCAGTTCGTGCCCAATTAACTAAATTATCAAAAGATGTTGTTATAAATCCATTTTCACTAAAATCTTTAGCTAATTGTTTAAATTCATCAGGTATTTTTTTTTCTTTTTCTGAAATTACCATTTTTTATTCCCAATCTAATGCACCTTTTTTCCATTCATAAACAAAACCTACAGTTAAAATAAACAGAAATATCATCATTGATACAAATCCTAGTAAACCAATATTGCCAAGTGAAATTGCCCAAGGAAATAAAAAAGCAATTTCTAAATCAAAAATAATAAATAAAATAGCTACCAAGTAGAATCTTATATCAAATTCCATTCTTGAGTCGTTAAAAGGTTCGAAACCACATTCATAAGCAGAAAGTTTCTCAGGGTCAGGGTTTTTTGGTGACACTATAAAATTTAGTAGAATAAAAGCACAACTAAGGCCTAGTGCAATTATTAAAAAAATAATAATTGGAAAATAATCTTTTAAAAAATCCGCAAGCATCAATTTCTATATATAATCTTTTGAACTAAATGAAAGTGCAGTTAAGGTCACATTTTATTGAATATTTTTAACTAATAATAACAATTATCAAATTAATGGCGGGAGTGAAGGGACTCGAACCCTCGACCTATCGCGTGACAGGCGATCGCTCTAACCAACTGAGCTACACCCCCGTGTTTTGGTGGGCAGTAAAGGACTCGAACCTTTGACCCCCTCGGTGTAAACGAGATGCTCTACCAACTGAGCTAACCGCCCGAAAAACAGGCTACTAATACATCAAGGTAGAGTTAATGTAAATTGTTAATTATTGAATACTAGCTTGTGATTTTTGATCTTTATCATCTTTAGAAATATTTTCTACTTCAGTCCACTCAACTCTTTTTAGTTCATTCTTAAGGGCTATTTTTAAAACCTCATCAACATTTTCAACAACTGTAATTTTTATATCCTCACGAACTTTTTTTGGAATATCAACTAAATCTTTTTCATTTTCTTTTGGTATAACAACTTGCTTAATACCAGCTCTGTGTGCAGCTAACAATTTTTCTTTTAAGCCACCGATAGGTAAAACTTGACCTGTAATTGTAACTTCTCCGGTCATAGCTATATGTTTATGAACCGGATTATTTGTAATTGATGAAACAATAGAAGTAACCATTGCAATACCTGCCGATGGACCATCTTTTGGTGTTGCTCCTTCTGGCACGTGAATATGAAAATCTTTCTTTTCAAAAATTGGTGGTATAATTCCATATTCAAGACTTTTTGATCTTACAAAAGATTTTGCAGCTTTAACCGACTCTTGCATAACATCACCAAGTTTACCTGTAATTTGCATTCTACCTTTGCCAGGCATATGCACAGTTTCTATTTTTAAAATTTCTCCGCCAAATTCAGTCCACGCTAAACCTGTTACTATCCCTACTTTATCCTCAGATTCAACCTCTCCATATTTGAATTTTTTAACTCCTAGGAAATCATGAACATTTTTATCATTAACTAATACTTTTTTTTCTTCACCACTTACTACTTTTTTAACTACTTTTCTTGCAACTTTTGATATTTCTCTTTCTAAATTTCTCACTCCTGATTCTCTTGTATAACTTCTAATTATTTCTTTTATAGTTCCATCAACTAAGTCTAATTCATCTTTATTAACTCCATTTTCCTTAATTTGTTTTGGTAATAAATATTTGTTTGCAATGTTTATTTTTTCATCTTCGGTGTATCCAGGAATTCTTATTACTTCCATTCTATCCAATAATGGTGGCAAAATATTTAATGTATTAGCTGTAGTAACAAACATTACATCTGAAAGATCATAATCAACTTCTAAGTAATGATCGTTAAACGTAGTATTTTGCTCCGGGTCTAAAGCTTCAAGCAAAGCTGAAGATGGGTCGCCTCTATAATCGTTCCCAACTTTATCTACCTCATCAAGTAATATTAAAGGGTTTTTTGTTCCAGCCTTTTTCATCATTTGAATAATTTTTCCCGGTAAAGATCCAATGTATGTTCTTCTGTGACCTCTAATTTCTGCTTCGTCTCTAACTCCACCTAATGACATTCTTACAAATTGTCTATTTGTTGCTTTAGCAATAGATTTTCCAAGTGAGGTTTTTCCAACACCCGGTGGACCAATCAAACATAAAATTGGACCTTTTATTTTTTCCATTCTTTTTTGTACGGCTAAAAATTCGATGATTCTTTCTTTTACTTTTTCCAATCCATAATGATCTTCATCCAAAGTTTTTAAAGCTTTGTTTAAATCTATGTCTACTTTATCTTTTTTATACCAAGGTAAATCTATCATCCAATCAAGGTAATTTCTTACTACAGTTGCTTCTGCTGACATTGGACTCATATTTTTTAATTTTTTAAGTTCCGACATGCATTTTTTTTGAACTTCTTTCGGCATTTTTGCTTTTTGTATAGCTTTATTTAAATTTGAAGTTTCATCTTTTCCATCTTCAATTTCACCTAATTCTTTTTGAATAGCTTTTAATTGCTCATTTAAGTAATATTCTCTTTGAGTTTTTTCCATTTGGGTTTTAACTCTTCCTCTAATTCTTTTTTCAACACCAATGATACTTGTTTCATTTTCCATTATTTTAATAACGCCATTTAATCTTTTTTTAACATCTACTGTTTCAAAAATTTGTTGTTTCTCTGAAATGGTAGAATTTAAATGAGAAGCAATATTATCTGAAATTTTTGCTGGATCTTTTAACTCTTTAATATTTGATATTGTTTCAGATGAGATTTTTTTATTTATTGAAGTAAGTTTTTCTAATCTTCTTACAGCTGTCATAGCCAAAGGCATTAGATCTTCATCTTCAGAAATTATATCATTGTTAAATTCATATGAGCATGTGATAAATTTTTCATCATCTTTAAAATCTGTGATTTTTACTCTTTTTAAACCTTCCACCAATACTTTAACTGTACCATCTGGTAATTTTAGAAGTTGAAGAATAGAACTTTCACAACCATACATAAATATATCGGTTTTTTTTGGATCATCTACTTCTGAATTTTTTTGAGTAACTAAAATTATTTTTTTATTATTTTTCATTACTTCATTTAAAGCTGTTATAGATTTATCTCTTCCTACAAATAAAGGAATTACCATGCTAGGAAAAACAACTATATCCCTAAGAGGTAATAGTGGTGATGTATGTTTAACTTCCATAGTGCAAATATGGATATTATATATAATATTGCAATAGTAAAAAATGGCTTATTAACTTTTATTTATGCCGCAGATGTTTTTTCTGTCTTGGTTTTAGCATCTTTTGAATGAATTATTAAAGGATCGCTTTGACCTTTAACGGTACCTACATCTATAACCACTTCTTCTATATTGTCTTGACCGGGCAGATCAAACATTGTTTTTAAAAGAATATTTTCTAAAATTGACCTTAATCCTCTTGCTCCAGTCTTTTTTGAAATAGCTTTTTGAGCTATTTCTTTGACCGCATTATCTTTAAAAGTAAGTTTAACACCTTCTAGTTTAAATAACTCTTGATATTGTTTTACTAATGAATTTTTAGGTTCAATTAATATTTTAACTAAAGATTTTTCATCTAAGTCTTCTAAAGTTGCTGTTATTGGAAGTCTTCCGATAAATTCAGGGATTAAACCATATTTTAATAAATCTTCAGGCTCAAGTCCCTTCATCCACTCGCCTATTTTTTTATCAGCAACGCTTTTAACTTCTGCTCCAAATCCTATTGATGATCCTTTGTTTCTTTGTGAGATAATTTTATCCAAACCTGCAAATGCTCCTCCACATAAGAATAATATATTTGTTGTATCTACTTGTAAAAATTCTTGTTGAGGGTGTTTTCTTCCTCCTTGCGGTGGGACACTCGCAATCGTACCTTCCATTATTTTTAGAAGTGCTTGTTGCACACCTTCCCCAGATACATCTCTTGTAATTGATGGATTTTCTGATTTTCTGCTAATTTTATCAACTTCATCAATATATACAATTCCTCTTTGAGCTTTTTCAACATTATAGTCTGCAGCTTGTAAAAGTTTTAAAATTATATTTTCAACATCTTCGCCTACATAGCCAGCTTCCGTTAAAGTAGTAGCATCAGCCATTGTGAAAGGTACATCTAGAATTCTTGCCAATGTTTGAGCTAACAAAGTTTTTCCACATCCGGTTGGTCCAAGTAATAAAATATTTGATTTTGCAAGTTCAACTGATCTACTTGTTTTTTTTTCATAATTAAGTCTTTTATAATGATTATGAACTGCAACAGACAAAACCTTTTTTGCATATTTTTGCCCTATCACATAATCATCAAGAACTTTGCAAATTTCTTTCGGAGATGGCAAGCCATCTTGATGTTTTACAAAAGTGTCTTTATTTTCTTCCTTAATAATATCCATGCAAAGTTCTACGCATTCGTCGCAAATAAACACTGTTGGCCCAGCTATTAATTTTCTAACCTCATGTTGACTTTTTCCGCAGAAAGAACAGTAAAGAATATTTTTATTATTTGTGCTCATAATTTTTATTTCGAATCAATTCATTCACTCTATTACATTTGACTCATTCTAATCAAGTATAGGTTGTGGAAAATCTATATATAGTAATTTATTATCTGTTAACTACTACTTTGTCTATAAGACCAAAATCTTTTGCATTCTCTGGTGTCATAAAATTATCTCTTTCAAGAGCTGACTTAATTTCATCGACAGACTTATTTGTATGTTTTGAATAAATTTCATTTAATCTTTTTTTTAATGATAAGACTTCGTTAGCATGAATTTCAATATCAGTTGCTTGTCCTTGAAATCCTGCTGAGGGTTGGTGAACCATTATTCTTGAATTAGGAAGAGAAAATCTTTTTCCTTTAGTTCCGGCTGCCAATAAAAAAGATCCCATGCTTGCTGCTTGCCCAATGCACAAAGTTGATACATCAGGTTTTATGTACTGCATAGTATCATAAATTCCCAAACCTGCAGTGACCAAACCTCCTGGACTATTTATATAAAGAGAAATTTCTTTTTTTGGATCTTCTGATTCTAAAAACAAAAGTTGCGCAGTAACTAAAGATGCAACATTGTCATTAATTGGACCAACTACAAATACAATTCTCTCTTTTAGCAATCTTGAATAGATATCATAAGCTCTTTCTCCTCTGCTTGATTGTTCAACAACCATAGGTATTAGAGTATTTAAATGTTCAGGTATTTTGTTCATAAGTTGATTCGGTATACTTATACAACTTGTGATTACTTTTTGCTAACTTTTTTTACTTTTGATGTTTTCTTTACTGTAGTTTTAGTTTTTTCAGGGTTTACTTTTTTTTGTGAAGAGGCACTTTTTTTATCAGACGAATGATCGTGGTCTTCAGAATGATGCTCTCTCATATGCTTATCATTCTCTTCTTTTAAAATTTTTTCAGCCTGCTCTTTTGTAATTTCTTTTAAATTTGCTTTTGCTTTTAATTTGATTTCTTTTAAAATTTTTTCTTCGTAGAGTTGACCTCTAAGATTAGCTAAGACACTAGGATTACTCTGGTAATATTCTTGCAACATCTTTTCTTGACCAGGCATCATTCTAAGTTGCTTTTGTATTTCAGTTTGCATTTCTTGTTCAGTTACATTGATTTTATTTTGTTCACCAAATTCATTTAGTATTAAACCAGTTTTAATTCTTTTTAATGCTTTTTTTTCTAGATTTTTTTTATTTTTATTTAATTCTTCTTCCTTCATCCCTTGGGACAGAATTTTAATTTCTTGTTCTTTCAGATTTTCTGGAATTTCATCTAATTTAATTTTATCTATTTCATTTAGTATTTGTTTGCTACTAATAGTATTTAATGAATTTTTAAATTCATCATTAATTTGTTTAGTAATTAGATCTTTCAAATTTTTTAAATCTTTTGCTCCAAGATTTTTTGCAAAATCATCATCGATCTTTACATCTTTTGGTTTTTTTACAGCATTAATCTTACATAAAAAAATTGCTTTTTTTCCCACCAATTCTTTTTCTGGAAAATTTTCTGGTAAATTAACTTCCACTTTAACTTCATCTTCTTTTTTAACTTTTAATAATTGCTTATCAAAGCCTTTAATAAATAAGTCTTTTCCTATTTCTAACTGTGTATTTTTTCCTTCATTGCCTTTAAATTCTTTACCTTCAACTGTTGCTTTATAATCAAAAATAACTAGGTCGCCTTCATTTGCCACTTTTGCAGGATCTACATCTTCAAAATTTTTCTGAGATTTGGCTATATCTTGAATTCTTTTTTCTGTTTCTTTTGCATCAATTTTAACTTTAAACTCATCAAATTTAATATTTTCTAAGCTTTTGATATCAATCTTTGGTAATTCAGTTACTGAAATTATATATTCCAAATCTTTATCTTCTCCATAAGTTTTTAAATCAATTTTAGGTTGCCCAGCAGGTTTTATTTTATTTTCTTGAAGAGCTTTTGCGGTTGTATCTTTTAGAACTTTATCAAGAACCTCTCCAAATATAGCTTGGCCAAATTGTTTTTTTAAAATTTCTTTTGGAACTTTGCCTGGTCTAAAACCTTTGAGTGTTATTGAATTTTTTACCTCTTCATATTTTTCATCCATATATGAAGAAATAGTTTTTTTTTCTATAAAGACTTTTAAATCTTTGTTTAAGCCTTTTTTATTTTCTACAGTAACTTTCATAAAATATTTTGGTAGGCGAGAAAGGACTCGAACCTTCACAGCTTGCACTATTGGTTCCTAAGACCAACGCGTCTACCAATTCCGCCACTCGCCCAATTTAAATGGTTTTATATATTATAGATCTCATTTGTCCAATTAGAATAATAGTGTAAAACATGATAAATATTAAAAAAAAATGATTGTATCACCTTGTATAAGTATTTGTAAGACAGACCCTGTTACTGGATATTGTTATGGATGTGGCAGAAGCAATAATGATAAACAAATGTGGAAAGATGAAAAAACAACAGATGATTGGAAAAAAAATAATCTTTTAGAAATTAGAACTCGATTAAAGGGCTGGCAATTAGATAGTTTTGATGAATCATATAATCATAAAATAAAAAGTGGTGTTTCGTTATTTAAAAAACGAAATATGAAATAAAAGATGACTTTAAATAGTCAATTTATCAATCTAAACAAAAGAATCATTAAATGTAAAAAATGTAAAAGATTAAAAAATTTTAGAGAAAAAATTGCTAAACAAAAAAGAAAACAATATATAAATGAAAAATATTGGGGGAAACCTATAACTGGATTTGGTGACTTAAAAGGTAAAATACTTTTTGTTGGTCTTGCCCCAGCCGCTCACGGAGGAAATAGAACTGGTAGAGTATTTACAGGTGATAGATCTGCAGAATTTTTATACAAATGTCTAAATAAAGCAAAATTATCTAATCAGCCTACTTCTGAAAATAAAAATGATGGTTTAAAACTTTATAACTCTTATATCACTACAGCATTAAAGTGTGTACCCCCAGGTGATAAGCCTACCCTTTTAGAACTTAAAACTTGCTTTAATTATTTTAAAGAAGAAATAGATTTACTTAAAAACGTAAAAACAATTATTGCTTTAGGAAAAATAGCTTTCGATGCTTGTATTCAATTTTATAAAGAAAATCATTTATTAAAAAATAAAGATTATATATTTGGTCATGGAGTTAAATATGTACTACCAGATAAAAAAATATTATTTGGTTGTTATCATCCTAGCCCAAGAAACGTTAATACTGGAAGAATTAATGAAAAAAAAATGACTTCTCTATTTAAAAAAGTTATAAAACTTAAATAAGAAATGATAATTAAAACTTTATCTAATCAGAAGAAAAATAAATATTTTGATAGTATGCTATTGAACTTAATTTAGAATTATCTGTATCAGACATAATTGCAACACCATTAATTTCATCTAAATCTAAATTATGAAATGTTTTGAAATGTTCTTTAACATTAACCTTTACTGTAACCCATTTGTTTAAATTTTCTTTTGTACTTGATAAAACATAGTCAATAGATTTTTTGGTAAAAGGACTTGGGTGATGCGTGTTTACGCTATTGTTGCTAGAAAAAACATAATTCATTGCTCTATTTGAAAGTGGTGTTGCACCTGTTTTTTTTACCACAAACACTCTTGCTGCATAATCATGACCTTTTTTACTTTCTTCATCTATTCCAAGTAAATCTTTTTCAACCTTCCATGTAATATTAAGAAATGGAGTTTCGTTTAAATTAATTTCAATTTCTTTGCCAAGACCTGAGGCAGAATTATTTGCTTCTGCTTTTAAAAATTTACCATTTTCATTACTTCCTAGAGTATATTTCGTTTTAGAATTAGCACCTCTTATTTTTCTAACCTTTAAAGTGGATAACTCTTCTTCAGTAAATTTAAATATATTAATTTTTTCAGCAAAAGCTAAATTAAAATGAAATAAAAAAATTATTAAAATATAATTTAAAAATTTTAACATAAACTATTATTAATTTAATAAGTAGATCTACCACCGCTTATATCGAATACAGCAGCAGTTGAAAAAGAGTTTTCTTCAGAGGAAAGCCAACAAACCATTGAAGAAAGTTCGTTAATTTCTAAAAAACGACCTCTTGGAACTTTTGAAAGCATCCATTGAACATGTTCTTTGGACATTTGATCTAAAATTTTTGTTTTTGCACCAGCAGGTGTAATTGCGTTTACGGCTATATTATATTTTGCCAATTCTTTTCCTAAGGATTTAGTAAGACCTATAACTCCAGCTTTTGCGGAACTATATGCACTAGCATTTGCGTTTCCATCTTTGCCTGCAACAGAAGCTATATTTACAATTCGTCCATAATTATTTTTCATCATGTGAGGAACTATAGATTTACAACAATAAAAAGTACCGTGTAAATTAATATTAATTATAGAATTCCAATCTTTTACATTGTAATTCCAAAGTTCAGCTGTTGGTCCAGTAATACCTGCGTTGTTAATCAATATATCAATTTTATTTTTTAATGTTATATCGCTAACAGCTTTTTGAACTTGTTCAAAATTAGATACATCAACAACATTATAATTTAAATTAGAATTATTAACCTCTTTAGTAGCTTTTAATAATTCTTTTTCATCAATGTCCCATATGAAAACTTTAGATCCTGAGGATAAAAATTTTTTTGCTATATCTAGTCCAAAACCTTGAGCTCCACCAGTAATAACTGCAGTTTTGTTTTTAAGGTCAAATTGATGCATATAGGTATTATTTACTCGCTAACAGATAATAAGTCATTGAAGAAAAAACTGCACCTATAATCCAAGAAAAAGATTGTAAAAATCTCAAATCAATATTCCATATAGTTGCTGAAGCAAAGATAAAACCAATAAATAGAGAATATATTGCTTTGATCTGCCATCCGCTAGAGTAATGATATGCTCCATCTTTATTTGAAGAAAATATATCTTTATTAATAACTTTTCTATTTTTAATAACATAATAATCGACAATCATAATTCCGGCTATCGGTCCAAAAAATGAACCTAGCGTATCTACGAATGACAAAATTCCAATTTTACTAAGAACAGGATCCCAAAAAACTGCAAATATAAGTCCTAAAAAAATAATTAATATTCCTGAGCTTCTCAAACTTGATTTGTTAGGCAAAAAATTAATAATTGAATTTTGAGAGGGAATATAGTTTGCAATTAAATTAGTTGATGTTGAGGCAACTAATATAAATAATAATGCTATGAATGTTAAAACAGCATTATCAAACTTACCGATAATATCTGTTGGATTTGTTAACAATCTATCAACAGAAATTAGATTTTTTTCAAAAACAATACTAGACCCTAATACTAAAGAGATAGCTAAAAATGAAAAAATTAACAAATTTAAAAATAAACTTAAATTACCTTTGTTTAAATCACTTTCACTTTTTGCATATCTGGAAAAATCTCCAAAGTTGACAATAATAATTGAAAAATATGCAAAAAAAGTACCAGCGACGGAAAGTAAGGCTATTAAATTTTCTTTGCTATAAATAATGTTATTTTCAAATAAAATACTAGTTAGTTCTAATATTTCATTATAATTTTCCCTAATTAAAATTATAAAAAAAATAACTAGCCCAAAATATACAAATAAAGTTGAAAAATTAATAATTCTTTTAATAAATCTTTGACCATTGCTAAATAATAAATATTGAATCCAAATAGCAAATATTAATGCGAAACCATCAATAATATTTAGTCCCATGAAAAAAAGTAAAAAAATATCTTTATCTAAAATTGCGCTATCTATCGAAAACAAACTAATTCTTATTAAGTAACCTAATGATTTTGAAATAAAATATGTCTGAACTCCAAACATAAAAATTCCAACTAGTCCTCTTAACGTGGCTACATATCTTGCTCCATATACTCCCATTGAAAGTCTCAAAAAAACTGGAAATGGAAGTCCATGTTTCTGTGAAGGTTTTCCAATTAAGTTTGAAAATATATATACTAGTATTGAACCGATTATACATCCGATCAGGACAATAAAAAAATTCAGTTGATAAACTAAATATAAAGATGCAATTAATGAAAAACCAATTATGCTTTGAATGTTTGATCCCCAAAAACAAAATAAATCTTTCCAGTTCCAAATTTTATTATTTGGGTTAACCGAGACTAGCTCCCAATTCATTAGGTTAGAAGTTTCTTTTTGTTGAATCACTAGCTTATATTAAACAAATATAAATTACTGTCCATACAAGACAGTTGGTAACCATAGTACAATTTTTGGAAATAGTATTATAATTACTAGACCAATTACCTGAAGAACCATAAATTGCATCATACCAAGGTAAATATCTTTTAAATCCCATTCTGGAACAACTCCTTTAAGAAAATAGGCGGACAATGCGACTGGAGGTGAAAGCCAGGCGGTTTGTAAATTAACAGCAACCAGTATAGCAAACCAAGTTAAATTAAAACCTAAAGCTTCAATTAAAGGTAAGATTATAGGGACTATAATCATTACAATTGGAACCCATTCAAGTGGCCAACCTAAAAGAAAAATCATTACCATTACCATTGCTAAAATTAAATATTTATTCATCTCTAAAGATAGTAAAAAATCTGTCAGAACCATTGGAGTGCCTAGTCTAGCAAAAACAGCTCCAAAGAAGTTTGATGCTGCAACTAGAACCATAATTAATGCTGTAATTTCTAAAGTCTTAACTAGCGCATCTTGCAATTTAGGTATGGTTAATTTCCTATATGCTAAAGCTAAAACTAAAGAACCAGCTGCACCACAACCTGCAGCCTCTGTTGGTGTAGCAAAACCAAATAAAATACTTCCAAGAGCAGCAAATACTAATGCCGCTGGTGGAACTAAACCTATAAAAAATTCAATCCATACATCTTTCATGCTTGCCGCTCTAAGTTCCTCAGGCAAAGGTGGGCCAAGTTTAGGATTAAGCATACATCTAATTGTTGTGTATGCTGCATATAAACAGGCAAGTAATACACCAGGTAAAATTGCTGCTGCAAACAAATCTGTTACAGGAATTTCCATTATAGGCCCCATAACCACAAGCATAATACTTGGAGGAATTAAAATACCCAGAGTACCTCCTGCTGTTATTGTACCAGCTGCTAATTTTACATCATAATTTGACTTATTCATTGATTTAGCTGCCATAATACCCAGGATAGTTACTGATGCTCCAACAATCCCAGTGGCAGCAGCAAATATAACAGATACAAAGAGTACCGCGTAATATAAAGATCCTCTGACTTTAGCTAGCATTAATTGAAATGCTGAGAACAGTCTTTCCATCAACCCAGCTTGTTCCATCATTATACCCATAAAGACAAAGAGTGGAACGGCGGCGAGAGTCTGTTCGGTCATGACCATTGAAAACTGCAAAGTCATTAAGTAAAAAACAAGTTTTCCGAATCCAAGATATCCAAAAACAAATCCTAAAAATATTAAAGTAAATGAAATTGGAAATCCGATGAAAATTGCAAAAAGCATTACTCCAACTAAAATAAAACCAAGTATAGCTGGATCTATTAAATGAGAGATCATTCTTGACCTGGCCATCTACCTTTTGTGGCAGCATAAAAACTTTTTAATATTTCTGAGACTCCTTGAATTAATAAAAATATAATCCCAATTAGTAAACAAGTTTTGATAGGCCACATGTAAGGCATCCAAGTAGTATCCATTCCTTTTTCACCTCTCATTATTGATTCCTGGACAAATCCTATTGTCATGTAAAGAAATACTAACAAACCTGGAAAATAAAATAATAGATAAAGCCAAAAATCTACTGTTCCTTGAGTTTTAACTTTAAAATTTCTATATAAAAAATCTGCTCTTATATGAACACCTTTTGAAAGAGCATAACCAGCTCCTAACATAAAAAGTGCTCCATATAAAAACCTACTCATATCGTAGGCCCAAATAGTTGGAGATAAAAATAATTTCCTAGCGAATACTTCGTAAACCATGCCAAGGATTAATGGTATAGTTATCCAGCAAACTATATTACCAATTACTTTGCTAAACTTATCTATTCCAACAATTGTTTTTGACATCCAAGTAGGCATATCATCGGGCATTTTACTTGAGCCACCTCTTCTCTCAGCAATCATTTCATCTGAAATATCTAGTCTACCTGGTTCTTCTGTCATAATTTTCCTAAAAAAAAAGCGGACTTAATCGAGTAAGTCCGCTTTTTATATTTCTTTTTATCTAATTACTACTTTAATGTCGCCGCGTGAGCCATTCCTAGCTGCGCATTTGACATTTGAGCTCCTGCCCAGAAAGGAACTGCTGTATCAGCAAATTTCTTCTGTGAATCCCATACTTTTTTAAAGAATGCATTCTCTTGTGCATTTTTATTTAAAGTAGCGTTAGCTGCTGCCATATACTCAACAAAGTAATCTTTTGGTGTATCATGAAGTTGAACACCATGTTTAGTAGTCAATTCATGTAATGCTTCACCGTTAACAAGAATTCTTCTTGCTAAAGATTTCATTAATGATGCATCCGCTGCAACTTTAATAGAGTTTTTCTCATGATCAGAGAATTTCTCATAAGTAGTTCCAGTAATATAAAAGTCTGCATTAACAACTACTTGGTGTAAACCTTGCAAGTAATAATGTTTTAGAACTTTTTGGAAACCAAATACCATATCTGGTTTTGGACAACACCACTCAGCAGCATCAATTGTTCCTGCCTCAAGAGCTGGAAGAATATCTCCACCTCCCATTGCTACAGATGCAATACCGATATCTTTATATGTTTGTCCCGGAATTCCTGGAGGAGTTCTGAATTTTAATTTTCTGAAATCATCCATATTTTTGATTGGCTCTGGAAACCATCCTAAAGCTTCTGGTCCAACGGGTTGAAGCATAAAGCCTTTAATGTTTCTATTCATTTCTTTCCAAAGCTGATCATAAAGTTGCTCACCGCCACCTGATAAGAACCAAGATAAGAAAGCGATATTATCAATACCAACTCCCGCACCTGCTACTGGAGAACCAAAAAGCATAGCTGCTGGGTGTTCACCAGACCAATAGTGTGTCCAAGCAAAACCACAATCAATTAAACCTTTGTCAACTGCATCAAGAGTTTCTTTAACTCCTACTACTGTTCCTGCAGGCATAATTTCAAATTTTAATGAACCACCAGTTAATTTAGTAACTGTATCAGTAAAGTCTTTAAGCATAATAACTTCATCGCCTTTTGCATTTAAGACAGTCTGACATTTAAGTGTTTTTGCAGCATTTGCATTAGTAATAAAACCTAAAGCTAAAGTTACTGCAAATAACATTGAGACCAATTTTCTCATTATATTTCCCTCTCGTTATTTTTTTAAAAATAGAGTTTGTCAAAAATAAAAATTCAAAACAAGTAGAAATATATAAAATCTTAACTCAATTATTGCTGGTAATACTGGAATTTTTGATTTTAAGCATTATAAAGATTCTAAACTAATGGATAATTTTGATTATATAATAATTGGAGCTGGATCTGCAGGTTGTGTACTAGCTAATAGATTGTCAACCAATCCAAATCATAAAATTTTACTTCTAGAAGCAGGAGGAAAAGATACTAACCCTTGGATACATATTCCTGGTGGTTATTTTAAAACCATGCACAACCCTAATACAGACTGGTGTTTTAATACTGAAAAAGAACCTAATTGTAATAATAGAGAAATGGTTTATCCAAGAGGAAAAACATTAGGAGGCAGTTCATCAATAAACGGAATGCTTTATATAAGAGGACAATCTAATGATTATAATTATTGGAGACAATTAGGAAATATAGGATGGTCATGGGATGATGTATTACCTTATTTCAAAAAATCTGAAGATTTTCAGTTTGGAGAAAACGAATTTCATGGTTCTGGTGGTCCTATAAAAGTTGAAAAAATTAGAGCAACTTTCAAAGTTTTAGATTTATTTTTAGAGGCTGCTGAAGAATTTGGATACAAAAAAACTGAAGATTTCAATACTGGAAATAATGAAGGCATGGGTTATTTTCCTTTTACAGTAAAAAATGGTTTTAGATGTAGTACAGCAGTTGGTTATTTAAATCCTGTAAAAAATAGAAAAAATTTAAAAATTATTACTAATGCTCATATTAAAAATATAAATTTTGAAAATAAAAAAGCAATAAATGTAAATTATTGGATTAATAACGAATTATTTTCTGTTAAAGCAAACAAAGAAATAATTTTAAGCGCTGGAACAATTGGCTCACCTCATATTTTGCAAGCTTCTGGAATTGGTCCTGGTAAACTTTTAAAAGATAATAATATTGAAGTAATTAAAGATCATTCTGATGTAGGTTTAAATCTTACTGATCATTTAATGCTTAGGCCAGTTTATAAAATAAAAAATTTAGAAACATTAAATGACATTTATTACAGTATTCCAAAAAAAATATTAACTGGATTAAAATTCTTATTATTTAGAAAAGGACCTTTAACAGTTGGGGCAAGTTATGCATGTGGTTTTATAAAAAGTGACTCTCATCTTGAAACACCTAATTTACAGTTTCATATATCTCCAGCAAGTACAGATGTATTGGGAAAAGCTTCGCTTCATAAATTTCCAGCATTTACTCCAACTATAACTAATGTAAGACCAACAAGTAGAGGTTCGATTGAATTAAAGTCTCCAGATACAAGAGTGTCGCCAAAAATAAAAATGAATTATTTATCAACGCAAGAAGATAGAGAGATAGCAGGAAAATCTTTAAAAATTGTCCGTAAGATCGTAATGAATTCAAAAGCTTATAAAGAATACGAGCCTGAAGAATTAAGGCCTGGTATTAATATTACTGATAATGAAACTCTTGCCACAGAAGCTGGCAAGTTTGCTAATACTATATTTCATCCAGTTAGCACTTGCAGAATGGGAAAAGATGAAAAAGCAGTAGTAAATGATAGACTTGTTGCACATGGACTATCTAACTTAAGAATTGTTGATGCATCGGTTATGCCTCACATAACATCAGGAAATACTAATGCACCAACTATTATGATTGCTGAAAAAGCAGCAGACATGATAATAGAAGATAGCAAATCATGAATGAGCAAATAATTATTTTTTCTCAAATAGTATTTATCGATCTAGTTTTGGCTGGAGACAATGCAATTATAATTGGAATGGTTGCTTCACAATTTCCGCCTGACCAAAGAAAAAAAATTATATTTTGGGGAATTGGTGCAGCTGTAATTTTAAGAATTATATTGACTCTTCTTACTGCTTATTTATTACAAATAACAGGAATAAGATTAATTGGTGGTCTAGCACTGTTATATATCTGTTATAAACTTTATACTGATGTAATTAAAAAATCTTCGAAAGATAATGAAAAAATAAAAGTAGATAATTCTAGTTTTTGGAAAGCTATGTGGACAGTTTTAATTGCAGATTTTACAATGAGTCTAGATAATGTATTGGGAGTTGCGGGCGCTGCAAAAGATCATTATGGACTTCTTGTTTTTGGTCTAGTTTTATCTATAGCTTTGATGGCAACTGCTGCAACTTTAATATCTGGTTGGATTAAAAAATATACTTGGATAGGTTGGATTGGATTATTAGCAATACTAGCAGTGGCAATTGAATTGATCTATACTGATTTAAAACTATTCTTATAAAAATGTATTTAAAAAAATATAATTTAAAAAATAAATATGCACTAGTAACGGGAGCTGGCAAAGGTTTGGGTAGAGCTTGTGCTATTGCTCTTGCTGAAGCAGGATGTAATTTGATTATTATTAGTCGAACAAAAAAAGATCTTGATAATGTTTCAAAAATTATAAAGAAATTAAAGGTAAAATGTAAATCTTATACATGTGATGTTACAAATTATAATGAAATCAAAACTATAATAAACAAGCAATCGAGAATTGATATTTTAGTTAATAATGCTGGAAATAATATCCCTGAACATTTTACAAAAGTTAAAACAAAAAATATGGAATATCTTGTTAAGGTTAATACCATAGCTACATTTAATATTGCCCAATTATGTGCAATAAAAATGATGAAATTAAAAAATCGTAAGAAAGTTGGAGGTTCAATTATTAACATGTCGTCCCAAATGGGCCATGTTGGAGGACCAATAAGAAGTGTCTATAATATGAATAAATGGGGCTTAGAGGGTCTAACAAAAGGTATGGCTATAGACCTAGCAAAATACAATATTAGAGTAAATGCAGTGGCACCAACATTTGTTGTTACCCCAATGACAAAAAAATTTCTTAAAAACAAAAAATTTAAAAAAGAAACTTTAAACAACATTCCACTTGGTAGATTTGCAGAAATGTCAGAAATAGCATCCACTGTTGTTTTTTTAGCATCTGACGCTGCTACAATGATTCATGGAACTTCTATATTAGTAGATGGCGGATGGACTGCAAAATAATTAAATTTTTTTTATTATTTTTTTTTATTTCATTTAAATCTTATGCTGTTGAATTTAATGGTAAATTTATCCAAGGACATTATATCATAGGTAAAACTGATCCAAATTCTACTGTCACAATAGATAAAACAAAAGTAAAGGTTTCTAAAGATGGATATTTTGCATTTGGACTAGATAGAGAAAGAAAGTATGACGTTGTAATTAAAATTCAAAAAGATGGTAATACAAACAAAATTATTAAAAAAGTTCAAAAAAGAAAATATAACATCCAAAGAATTGATGGACTTGAAGAAAAAAAAGTAACTCCTCCTGAGGAAGTCTACGAAAGAATTAAAAATGAAAATAAACTTATCGCTAAAACAAGAGAGATAAATTCTGATTTAGATTTTTTTAAGGATAAATTCATTTTACCATTGGAAAATGCAATAATTACCGGTGTCTATGGTAGCCAAAGAATATTAAATGGCAAACCACGTTGGCCACACTATGGAATTGATTTTGCTGGAGATCTTGGAACACCTATAAAAGCCATGGCTGACGGCATTGTCACATTGGCGGAAAATGATTTATATTTTACAGGTGCAACTTTAATTTTTGATCATGGGCATGGTATCTCAACTTTATATATGCATTTAGATGAAATCTTTGTTGAAAAAGGTGATATCGTAAAACAAGGAGAAGTTATTGGGACAGTTGGTTCAAGTGGAAGATCTACAGGTCCACATTTAGATGTTAGATTAAATTGGTTTGGAACAAGACTAGATCCAGCAACTGTTTTGGATATAAACTAATGGGTCTTCATTTTTCAAAAGAAGAATTTGAATCAAGAAAATCAAAAGTTTTAAAATCAATGAAAAAACAAAACATTGACGCCCTACTCATGTTTAGACAAGAGTCTATGTATTGGTTAACTGGTTATGACACATTTGGTTATGTTTTTTTTCAAACTTTAATCCTAGATCAAAAAGGAAATGTTGTATTATTAACTAGAGCACCTGATTTAAGACAAGCACAAAATACATCTAATATAAAAGATATAAGAATATGGGTTGATAAAGATGGATCAAACCCAACAAATGATCTTAAAATTATTTTAGACGAATTAAATCTAAAGGGAAAAAAAATAGGAATTGAGTATGAAGCTTACGGGCTTACTGGACGAAATGCATTAAGATTGAACAAATCTTTAGAAAATTACTGTTCAATAGAAGATAAATCAGAATTAATTAATAAATTAAGAGTAGTAAAATCAAAAGAAGAAATTGTTTATGTAAGAAAAGCTGCTGAGCTTGCAGATAAAGCTTTGGATGAAGCCTGGAAACATGCAAAAGCTGGAGTTAGTGAGTCTAAAATATTAGCTGAAATGAATAGAATTATATTCGAAGGAGGCGGAGACTATCCTGCAAACGAATTTATAATTGGTTCAGGAGATAATGCTTTACTCTGCAGGTACCAAGCGGAGAAAAAAATATTACAAAACACAGATCAATTAAGTATTGAATGGGCGGGTACTTATAGACATTATCATTCAGCAATGTTTAGAACCATCCCTATTGGAAAAGCGCATTCTAAACATTATAAAATGCATGAAGCGTGCCTTGAAGCATTAAAAAATTGTGAAAATAAATTAAAACCAGGAAACAATGTAGGTGAAGTTTTTGACGTACACGCAAAAACTTTTGACGACCTTGGATATAATAAATCAAGGATGAATGCTTGTGGGTATTCTTTAGGTAATACTTTTTCACCAAACTGGATGGATTGGCCTATGCTTTACACAGATAATCCATATGTAATAGAAGTGGGCAATGTCTTTTTTATGCACATGATATTAATGGACTCTGAAAACCAATTAGCAATGAACTTGGGTGAAACTTATCTTGTTACTAAAGCAGGAAGTGAAAGACTGGGTAAAAAGAAATTAGACCTAGTCGTTCTTTAAAAAAGAATTTTTCTACCAATTTATAATGTAATTTATCCTGTAGTTTGAAATTTTTCTTTTTAAATAATTTAAATCTAAACCACAATTTTTATAACCTTCTATAATTGTATGTAAATAGGCAGAACTAGGTTTTTGCAAATAATAAATGTTTTGTATATATACTAAAACTTTATTACCATTTATTGACAAATAATGCTTTGAATAATAGTTGTAGTCTACTCCTTCGTAGCCGTCTAATTCTTTTTCATCAGCTTTCGTAATTTTCCAAATTGCTCCTGGAACTTTTGAAGTTTTGTTTTTAACAATATTTGCATGTCCATAAACTGAAGTTTGAGTTTTATGACTAAAACAAAGTTTATAGCCTTTTAATATATGAGACTTAAAATATTTAGCTCCATCACACCTATTTTCCATTTGTTGATGATTAAGATTGCTCCCGTATGCAAAATAAAGCATATTATTTTCTATCTACTATCTCGATATTTTTTTCTTTAACAAAATCTAATATCTCAGAATTACAATCGTCAATTTTATTTTGATTTTCTGATCTAATTACAATTGAAACTCCTAATTTACCTGCTTGGAAAAATGGATAACTTCCTATCTCAACATCTTTATTATTTTCTTGAACTTTGGTTAAAGAATTGGCTATCTCACTTTCAACAGTACGGAGATTAATTGTTTGGCTTAATATAGGTTCGCCCCCTACTATATCATTTTTTAAACCACCTAACATAGATTTTAAAATTGAAGGTACTCCAGGTAAGCAAAAAACATTTTCAACATTAAAACCTGGAGCTCCACTTGTTGGATTTAATATTAACTTTGCATTTTCTGGCATCCAAATCATTTTTTGTCTACCTTTATTAAACTCCCCAGGTTTGTAATATTTTTCAAGAAGCTTATATCCTTCTTTGTGCATCTCGTATTTAAGATTAAATGCCTTAGAAATTGACTCAGCGGTAATATCATCATGTGTAGGACCTATTCCCCCAGTAGTAAAAACATAATCATACTGCTTTCTTAATAAATTAACTGAATTTACAATTGTTTCTTCAACGTCAGGAATTACTTTAACCTCTTGAACTTTTACTCCTATAGAATTTAGCCATAATGCTAATGTGCTTGTGTTAGTATCTTGAGTTCTTCCTGATAAAATTTCATTACCTATGATCAATATTGCTGCATTTACTTTTGTTTTTTCAGACATTTCTTATATATATTTTGAATATGGAATTTACCAAGTCTTTAATTAAAGGCAAACTTGTAAAAAGATATAAAAGATTTTTTACTGATATTAAAGTAAATAAAGAAATTATAACTGCTCATTGTCCTAATACTGGTTCAATGATGGGATTATTGGACCAAAATAATGATGTTTGGGTTTCTAAAAATGATGATCCAAAAAGAAAGTTAAAATACACATTAGAAATAATTAAGGTAAAAAACAGTCTTGTTGGTGTTAACACTCATTTAGCAAATAAGATTGTTGCTGAAGGGCTTAGAAATAATTTTTTTAAAGAATTTAATAATTTAAAAAATATTCAACCAGAAGTATTTTATAACAAAGAAACTCGTTTTGATTTTTTAGTAAATAAAAATAATAAAAAGATATTTATAGAAGTTAAAAATGTTACTTTATTCAGAAACAATAAAGTATCTGAGTTTCCTGATGCTCCCACATCTAGAGGAACAAAACATATTAAAACATTGATAGATGCATCAAAAAAAGGCTTTAAATCCTATGTTTTATTTTTAGTACAAATTGAAAATATGAAATATTTTAAAATAGCAAAAGATATAGATAAAGACTATTATGAAAATTATTTAATGGCAAAAAAATCTGGAGTTCAATTTCTTGCCTATAGATGTAAAATTGAACCTAAACAAATAAAAATAGATAAAAAAATAAAAATTATTGATGAGTAATTATACAGAAAAATTTGAAAAAATGCGTGCTGCTGGATATTTGGCTGCAAGGACTTTAGATATGTTAACTGATCATATTAAGCCTGGTGTATCAACAGATGAATTAGATAATCTTGGATATGAATTTATAAAAGATCATGGAGCATATTCTGCACCACAATTTTATAGAGGTTTTAAAAAATCATTATGTACTTCATTAAACCATGTTGTTTGTCATGGAATACCATCTGATAGAGTTTTAAACGATGGTGATGCTATAAATATTGATGTAACAGCAATATTAGACGGCCATTATGGTGACACAAGTAGAATGTATACTGTTGGTGAAGTTCCAATCAAATCTAAAAATTTAATTGATGCAACTTACGATTCAATGATGAAAGCTATTAATATTTTAAAACCAGGATTAAGTTTAGGAGATATTGGCCATGAAATTCAATCACATGTCGAAAAAAAAGGTTTTAGTGTTGTAAGAGATTTTTGTGGTCATGGAATAAGTACAATATTTCATGAACCACCAAATATTTTACACTACGGAAAAAAAAATACTGGAATTAAGGTTTATCCTGGAATGACTTTTACAATAGAACCAATGATTAATTCTGGAAAATATGATGTAAAACTACTAAATGATGGTTGGACAGCTGTTACAAGGGATAAATCGCTATCAGCTCAGTTCGAGCATACAGTAGGAATTACTGAAAATGGATATGAAATCTTTACAGAATCTGCTAAAGGTTATTCTAAGCCCCCATACAAATAATTAATGATTGCTAGATATTCAAGAAAAGAACTTAAAACAATTTGGTCTGAGGAGAACAAGTATAAAATTTGGCTTGATGTAGAAATAGCTGCAGCTCAAGCAATGGAAAAATTAGGTCAAATTCCTAAAGGAGTTTCTTCAACTGTACGAAAAAAAGCTATAATTAATGTAAAAAGAATTCATGATATTGAGGCTAAAGTAAAACATGATGTAATTGCATTTTTAACTTCTGTTACAGAAAAAGCTGGAATTAAAGCCCGTTATCTTCACCAAGGAATGACTTCGTCAGATGTATTGGATACAAGTTTTAATATTCAATTAGTTCAATCAGGAAATATATTGCTCAAAGATATAGATCTAATTTTAAAAGTATTAAAAAGACAGGCAAAAAAACATAAGTTTACAGCTTGCATTGGTAGAAGTCATGGAATTCATGCAGAGCCAATTACTTTTGGATTAAAATTGGCATCTTTTTATGAGGAGTTTAAGAGAAATAGAAAAAGATTAATTGACGCTATAGATGAAGTTTCTAGTTGTGCTATTTCAGGAGCTGTAGGAACTTTTGCAAACTTAAATCCTAATGTAGAAAGACATGTTGCAAAAAAACTTGGTTTAAAAATAGAGCCAATATCAACCCAAGTAATCCCAAGAGATAGACATGCATTTTATTTCTCTATCTTAGGAATTATAGCTGGATCAGTCGAAAGAGTAGCAACTGAAATTAGACACCTTCAAAGATCTGAGGTTTACGAACTTCAAGAATTTTTTTCAAAAGATCAAAAAGGATCTTCCGCAATGCCACATAAAAAAAATCCTATTTTAAGCGAAAACTTAACTGGATTATCAAGAATGGTAAGAAGCTATGTAACACCAGCTCTAGAAAATATAGCACTTTGGCACGAGAGAGACATTTCGCATTCTAGTGTTGAGAGAAATATAGGTCCTGATGCAAATATTACTTTAGATTTTGCTTTAAATAGATTAGCAAATATTTTAGATAAAATGATAATTTACCCCAAAAAAATGATTCAAAATATTAATTTAACAAAAGGTTTAATTTTTTCTCAAGAAATAATGCTAGAACTTACAAAAAGTGGATTGAGTAGAGAAAAATCTTACAAGATTGTTCAATCTCATTCAAAAAAATGTTTCTCGGAAAATAAAAATTTGATTGATTTAATATCAAAAGATAAATTAATAATGAGTAAAATTAGTAAGTCTAAATTAAATTCGATATTTAATTACTCATCTCATTTTAAAAATGTAAATTTAATTTTTAGAAGAGTATTTAAATAATGAAAAAAGGAAAAAAACTTTATGAAGGTAAAGCAAAGATTATATTTGCTACAAGTGATAAAAATACTGTTATTCAACATTTTAAGGATGATGCCACCGCATTTAATAATCAAAAAAAAGCAAATATAGATGGAAAGGGAATCCTAAATAATAGGATTTCAGAACATTTGTTAAAATCTCTTTCAGAAATTGGAATTAAAAATCATCTTATTAAAAGATTAAATATGAGAGAACAACTTGTTGAATTGGTAAATATAATTCCAATTGAGTTTGTAATTAGAAATATTGCAACCGGATCTTTAACAAAGAGATTGGGAATTGAAGAAGGGACAGTTTTAGATTATCCGTTAATCGAGTATTGTTTAAAAGATGATAAACTTGGAGATCCAATAATTTCACGTGAACATATTTTAAATTTTAAATGGCTAAATGTAATTGAATTAGACTTGATCAATGATCAATGTTTAAGAATAAATGATTATCTTCAAGGCTTGTTTAGAGGTATAGGAATTAAATTAGTTGATTTTAAAGTAGAGTTTGGAAAAACAAAGTCAGACGAAATAATAATTCTTGCAGACGAAATTAGTCCAGATACTTGTAGATTATGGGATCAAGAAACTGATAAAAAGTTGGATAAAGATAGATTTAGGAAAGATTTGGGTAACGTTGTAGAGGCCTACCAAGAAGTAGCTAGAAGACTTGGAATTCTTCATGAGCAATCGAATATAAGACCAATAAAATTCTCAAAACCAACTGCAGTAAAAATTAAAAAAAGTAAATGAAAGTAAAAGTAATTGTTACTCTAAAAGACGGAGTGCTTGATCCTCAAGGTAAAGCTATACAGCAGACATTAAATGGAATGAGTTTTTCTGAAGTAAAAGAAGTAAGGCAAGGTAAATATTTTGACATTGAAGTAAGTATCAACGATGAAGAAAAAGCCAAAGTTAAAGTTGATGAAATGTGTAAAAAGCTTTTAGCCAATTTAGTAATTGAAGATTATAAAATTCTATAAAAATTGATGAGGTCAGCTGTAATAATATTTCCAGGATCAAACTGTGATAGAGATATGGACGTTGCCTTAAAAAAATTTGGATTTAAAAACCAAATGATTTGGCACAATGATATGGAAATTCCTAAAAGCGACTTAATAGTATTGCCCGGTGGTTTCTCTTATGGAGACTATTTAAGGTGTGGAAGTATAGCTGGAAAATCAAAAATAATTAAATCAGTTTTAGAATTTGCAAATTCAGGAGGCTTGGTATTGGGAATATGTAACGGATTTCAAATATTAACAGAAACTGGGTTATTACCAGGCGTTCTTCTACAAAATAAATATCAAAAATTTATATGTAAAAATGTTCATGTAAAAATTAACGATAAAGAAAATAAATATTTTAAAAATATCAAAAAGGAAGTCCTAGAACTACATATTGCACACAATGAAGGAAACTATTTTTGCTCAGATGATGAATTGAAATCTTTAATTAATAATAATCAAATTGCAATTACTTATTGTAATGAAAATGGCAAGGAAGCAGATCGTTATAACCCAAATGGTGCATTAAGTAATATTGCTGGAATATTTAATAAAAATAAAAATATATTAGGAATGATGCCTCATCCAGAAAGAGTCATAGATAAAAGTCTTTCAAGTGATGACGGTAATTTTTTCTTTGAAAATTTAATTGAGAATTTAAAATGAATGAGGTTAATGAACATATTGCAATTAATCATGGTTTAAAAAAGGAAGAATTTAGTAAAATCTGTGATTTATTAAAAAGAACGCCAAACCTAACAGAGCTCGGAATTTTTTCAGCAATGTGGAATGAACATTGCTCATACAAGTCATCAAGACTTCATTTAAAAAAACTTAACACAAAAGGAAAAAAAGTAATTCAGGGTCCAGGAGAAAATGCTGGAGTTATTGATATTGAAGATGACGATGCGATAGTTTTTAAAATAGAAAGTCATAATCACCCTTCATTTATTGAACCATATCAAGGAGCGGCAACCGGCGTTGGTGGTATAATGAGAGATGTTTTTACAATGGGTGCAAGACCTATTGCAAATTTAAATTCAATTCACTTTGGCTCTCCACAACATCCAAAAACAAAAAATTTATTAAGGGGAGTGGTTAAAGGCATTGGTGGTTATGGAAATTGTATGGGTATACCGACTGTAGGTGGTCAAACTAGCTTTGATGATTCTTATAATGGGAACATTTTAGTTAATGCAATGACTTTGGGATTAGTAAATAAGAATAAAATTTTTTATTCAAAAGCTGCAGGTGTCAATAAGCCAGTAATATATGTGGGTTCAAAAACTGGTCGAGATGGAATTCATGGCGCAAGTATGGCTTCAGCAATTTTTGATGATAAAATTGAAGAAAAAAAGCCAACAGTACAAGTTGGAGATCCTTTTACAGAAAAACTATTATTAGAAGCTTGCTTAGAGTTAATGGCAGGAAAATCAATTATATCTATTCAAGATATGGGAGCAGCGGGATTAACTTCATCTAGTATTGAAATGGCTTCGAAAGGAAATTTAGGTATTGAGTTGAATTTAAATAAAGTTCCATGTCGAGAAGAAAAAATGACTCCATACGAAATTATGCTTTCTGAAAGTCAAGAAAGAATGTTAATTGTTTTAGAAAATGGTAAAGAAACGGAAGCAAAAAAGATTTTTGATAAATGGAATTTAGATTTTGCTGTAATAGGAAAGACTACTAAATCAAAAAAAATCGAATTATTTTTTGATAATAATAAAGTGGCAGAAATTCCTATAAATATACTGGCAGAAAATGCACCCATTTATGATAGAAAATGGAAAAAAACAAAACTTCCACAAAAAATAAAATTTAATAAAGATGATTTTAAAAAATTAAAAACTACTGAAGTTCTTAAAAAAATATTAAGCTTGCCAAATATTTGTAGTAAAGAATGGATCTGGCAACAGTACGATCATACGGTAATGGGTGATACTATCCAAAAACCTGGTTCGGACTCTGGTGTTGTAAGAGTGCATGGTACCAACAAAGCTGTTGCAACATCAGTAGACTCTTCTGCTGTGTATTGTTACGCCCATCCACTTACAGGCGGAAAACAAGTTGTTTGTGAAAGTTGGAGAAATTTAATTTCATGTGGATCTAGACCAATTGCTATTACAAATTGTTTAAACTTTGGTAACCCAGAAAAAGAAAAAAATATGGGTGAGTTTGTTGAATGTGTCGAGGGTATTAATGAAGCAAGTAAATTTTTAGATTATCCAGTGGTTTCAGGTAACGTATCTTTTTATAATGAAACAAAAGATAAGGGAATTAAACCTACGCCTGCAATTGGTGGTGTTGGTTTAATTAAAGATTATAAAAAAATGATCACTATGGACCTCAAAAAGGAAAATAATTTAATTTTAGTTGTTGGAAAGACAGAAGGTCATTTAGACCAAAGCATTTTTGCAATAAATATTTTAAATGAAAAAAAAGGACCTCCACCAGAAGTTAATTTATTTAACGAAAAAAATAATGGTGAAACAGTTTTAAAATTAATGGAAGAAGGCTTAATAAATTCTGCGCACGATGTCTCTTTGGGTGGTATAATTACCGCTCTTTCAAAAATGGCAATAAAGGGTAAAAAGGGCTTTAAACTAAACAAGCTTAAAGTTTTAATAAACAAATTCGATTACTATTTTGGTGAAGATCAAGGAAGGTATATAATTGAAATAGAAGGAAAAAATCTTTCAAAAGTAGAAAAAATTTTAAAGGATAATTCAGTATATTATGATGATATTGGATTGGTAACTAAAAATGAGATAATAATAGATAAAGAGCCAATTCTGCATATTGACGATTTAATTAAATCTAATATGAGTTGGTTAAAAGATTATATGGATAAATAATATGGCAATGGATTTAAATGAAATAGAAAAATTAATTAAAGAAGCAATGCCAGATGCAAAGATTGAAATTCAAGATCTAGCAGGTGATGGTAATCACTATTCAGCAACAGTTACTTCTTCAACATTTGCTGGAAAAAGTAAAATTGAACAACATAAAATGGTGTATAATTCATTGAAGGGTAAAATGGGAAATGAATTACATGCACTAGCAATTAAAACTAAGGAGTAAGATGGATCAACAAACAAATGATTTAATTAGCAATGAAATAGAAAGTAATGAAGTTTGTCTTTTTATGAAAGGAACACCTGATGCACCTCAATGCGGTTTTTCAATGGCTGTTACTAATATGTTAAAAATTTTAGAAGTAAATTTTAAAGGTGTTAATGTTTTAGAAAATGAAAAATTAAGACAAGGTATAAAAGAATTTAGTGACTGGCCAACAATACCTCAGCTTTATATAAAAAAAGAATTTGTTGGTGGATGCGATATCGTAAAAGAAATGTATGAAAATGGTGAACTTAAAAAAGTTCTTGAAGATAAAGGAATTAATTTTAAAAAATAATTATCTAGAATAATATTCAATTACTAGATTTGGTTCCATTACAACTGGATATGGAACCTCTTCGAACTTAGGTACTCTTACAAATTTTACTTTTTTATTTTTTTCATCTAGTTGCAAATATTCTGGAACTTCTCTTTCCTTGTTAGCAAGTGCTATATCAATTAAAGCTAATTGTTTTGATTTGTCTCTAATCTCTATACTGTCTTCTTCTCTAACTTGATAGCTTGCGATGTTAACTTTTTTTCCATTAACTCTTACGTGACCATGATTAATTAGTTGTCTTGATGAAAATATTGTGTTTGAAAGTTTAGATCTGTATATTACCGCATCAAGTCTTCTTTCTAGAAGACCAATTAAATTTTCAGCAGTATCTCCTTTTTTCATTATGGCTTTTTTGTAAACATTTCTGAATTGTCTTTCATTCATATTGCCATAATAAGATTTTAATTTTTGTTTTGCATTTAATTGAATTCCATAATCAGATGGCTTTGCTGATTTTGTTTGTCCATGTTGTCCTGGAGGATATGCTCTCGTATTAAATGGGCTCTTTGGTCTTCCCCATAGATTCACTCTTAGCCTTCTATCAACTTTGTGTTTAGAGTTTAATCTTTTTGTCATTTAATAGAACGCTTTATAAACACAAGATCAATTTTGTCAATCAGCCTTTTTTTTACCTAAACTGGCAAATACACTTGATAAAATACGTGTTTCCTTTTCTGATAAATCCATTTTATAAAATATGCTTCTCAGGTTTTCTAGCATTTTAGGTTTTTTTTCTTTTGGTTTAAAAAAATTTATTTCTTCGAGATGTTTGATACATAAATTAGTCATAGATTGGATATTTTTTTTTGAAGCAGGTTTAATTTTCTTTGATTTAGAGTATTTTGATTTTTTTATATTTAATAATTGAAAAATAGTTTGAGCCACAATTATTAAACTATGAGATAAATTTAATGATTTAAATTTAGTATTACTGGGTATTTGTAATACATAGTTAGAAAAGCTTATTTCATTATTTGATAGTCCAGAAGCTTCTGGTCCAAATAAGAAAGCAACTTTTTTACTAAAGTCTATATTATTTAGTTCATTTAACTTTATGTGTTTAATATTCTTATTTCTAAATCTTGAGGTTGTTGAAATCAAAATATCAATATTTTTCATTGCTGGTTCTAAATTCACATAAACCTTACTTTTCTTAATAATTTCGTTAGCTCCTACTGAAGTAGCAACAATTTTATCATTGGGGAAGGTCGGTTTGGGATTTATTACGATTAATTTAGAAAAATTAAAATTTTTCATTGCTCTGGCACAAGCACCAATATTTTCTGATAATTGAGGTTTGTGTAAAATGAAAGAAATATTATTAAACATTAAAGGCTTGCAGGTGCTTTATCCTTAAACAGTTTATAATCTAAACTATCAACAAGTGCTTTAAATGATGCATCGATAATGTTTGGAGAAACTCCAATTGTAAACCAGTTCTTACCTTTTGAATCTGTGCTCTCAATTGAAACTCTAGTTACGGCTTCTGTTCCAGTATTAAGAATTCTAACTTTATAGTCAACTAGTTTTAAATCTTTTAAATACTGAGAATATTTTGCAAGTTTGTCTACATTGTTTCTTATTGCATTATCAAGAGCGTGGACAGGACCATTGCCCTCTCCTTCACAAAGAATTAATTTCTTATCAACTTCTAACTGGGCTTTTGCAGATGAAACAATTTTTCCTGAACTATTCTTTTTTACAGAAACATCATACTCTTTAATTGAGATGTATCTTGGAATTTCTCCCATTATTCTTCTTGCTAGCAGTTCAAAAGATGCATCTGCACCATCATAGCTGTAACCGATAAATTCTCTATCCTTAACTTCTTCTAAAAGTTTTTTTATTTTTGGATCATCTTGTTTAAAATCTATTCCAATAGATTTTAGTCTAGAAACTATGTTTGATTTTCCAGATTGATCAGAAACAACAATGTTTCTTACATTTCCTACATCTTCAGGTTTTATATGTTCGTATGTCTTTGGATCTTTTTGTACAGCAGAAACATGTAAGCCACCTTTATGTGAAAAAGCAGCAGCTCCAACGTAAGGTAAATGTTGATTAGGTTTTCTATTTAATATTTCATCGAGCAATCTAGAGCACTGAGTTAATTTACCAATATTTTCTTTTTTAATGTTTATTTCATAGCTATTTGAATAAGTTTCTTTCAAGTATAAAGTTGGAATTACAGACATTAAATTTGCATTTCCACATCTTTCGCCTAATCCATTAATCGTTCCTTGTATTTGTCTAGCGCCTGATAAAACTGCAGCAAGGGAATTTGCTACTGCATTTCCTGTATCATTATGGGCATGAATACCAATATTTTTTCCTGGCACTGCTTTAGTAACTTCGTTTACAATATCTGTAACTTCATTAGGCAAGGTTCCTCCATTTGTATCACAGAGCACAACCCATCTTGCTCCATTATCATATGCTGATTTTATACATGAAAGTGCATATTCTTTATTATTTTTAAAGCCATCAAAAAAATGTTCTGCATCGAACATAAATTCTTTTTTTTCTTTCACAAATAGCTTTGCGCTTTCTGAAATATTTTCTAAATTTTCTTCATTTGATATTCCTAATGCAACATCAACATGGAAATCCCAAGATTTACCAACTAAACATACTGCTGGTGTATTGCTATTTAATATTGACGAAAGTCCTGGGTCATTTTCAGCGCTTCTACCAGATCTTTTTGTCATGCCAAATGCTGTTAATATTGAATTATTAAATTTAATTTTTTTTTGAAAAAACTCTGTATCAGTTGGGTTAGCGCCAGGCCATCCTCCTTCTATATAGTCGACTCCTAAATCATCCAAAGCTTTTGCTATTTTTAATTTATCATCTATTGAAAAATCAACACCTTGGGTTTGTGCCCCATCTCTCAAAGTAGTGTCAAATATATGTATTTTTTCTTTGCTCATTTAAATTTCCAAAGGGTTTTATCATCTTTGTCTTCAATTAAAACTCCTTTGTCTAATAATTCATTCCTGATTTCATCAGCTGCTTTATAATCTTTATTTTTTCTAGCTTTATTTCTTGCTGCAATTTTTTGTTTTATTTCTTCTTCAGAAATCTTAGATTTTCTTTGCTTAAATTGATCCCATGAATTTTTACTTTCATTTAATAGGCCAATAAAATTACAAGCTGAAACAAAGATTTCTTTATCCTTAGTTGAACCTTTTTGAGATTTTTCAAATAACTTATGAAGATTAGCAATATAGCCTGGTGTATTTAGATCGTCATACAATGGAGAAAGATAGTCTTCAGGAATTAAAACTTTTTTTTTAATATCTGTATAGCTTTCATACCATTTGTTAATTGTTTTTTCACACTCAGATAAAAGTTTATCATTCCAATCTAAAGGTTGTTTGTAGTGTGCACTAATTAAAGCTAGTCTTAATACCTGGCCACTTACTTTTTTTTTAAAGTCACCAATTTTTAAAATGTTGCCCTGCGATTTTGACATTTTTTCACTTGAGATTGTTATAAATCCATTATGAACCCAATAATTAGCGAATGTTTGATTTTCATTTGCACATCTAGATTGTGCAATTTCATTTTCATGATGTGGAAAAATTAAATCCATTCCACCTCCATGAATGTCAAACTTATCACCTAAAAATTTTTTTGACATTACTGAGCATTCTAGGTGCCAACCAGGCCTTCCCTTTCCCCACGGTGAGTCCCATGAAGGCTCTGTTTCTGTTGATGGCTTCCATAATACGAAATCAGCTGGATTTTTTTTATTTTCTGACACCTCAACCCTTGCTCCTGCAATTAACTGATCTAGATTTTTGTTCGATAATTTTCCATAATCTTTAAATTTTTTTACTTCAAAATAAACATGGTTCTTGATCTCATATGCAAATTTATTTTGAATAAGTTTATTAATCATTTCAATCATTAATAAAATATTTTCAGTTGCCTTGGGTTCTTTAGTGGGAACTTCACAATTTAAATATTTACAGTCTTGATGAAAAATATTTGTAATATTCTTTGTAAGGTCACCAATTGAAATATTTTTTTCGATTGATGAAGATATTATTTTATCATCGATATCTGTAATATTTCTTACATAACTAACTGAATTTTTTCCATATTTACATTTTAAAATTTTAAACAAAATATCAAATACAACCAAAGGTCTTGCATTTCCAATGTGTGGATTGTCATAAACAGTTGGTCCGCAGACATACATACCAATTTTTTTTGGATCAATTGGTATAAATTTGTCCTTTTTATTGCCAAGGCTATTTGTTAAAAAAATATCTTTATTCATTATTCTAGAAATATACTTTAATTTGATGTTTGTGAATCTTTTAGATTACTTAGGAATCTTACAAACTGGAATTGGCTCCATTTTGTGAAGATTTAATTTTCTTATTTTAATGTATTTTTCGTAATTAGGAGAATCTGGGTTTTTCATAGCATCTTCTACTTCTTCATACTTTAAGCCTAATTGGCTTTCATCAGTTCTTCCATCATCCCATAGACCATCAGTGGGTTTTGCTTTGATAATTTCTTCATGTATTTTTAATTCTTTTCCAAGTTCCCATACTTCAGTTTTTGTACAATCAGCAATTGGAGAAATATCAACGCCACCATCTCCATATTTTGTATAAAAACCTACACCAAAATCCTCTACTTTATTTCCTGTACCAACTACAATCCCTTTATTTGCTGCTGCCACTTGATATAAAGTTGTCATTCTCAATCTAGCTCTTGAATTAGCCATACCATGTTCACTTTTAAAATCTGATAATGTATATTCAAAATTTTTAAATACATTATCAAGTTTTAAAGAATGAGATTCTACATTATTAAATTTTTCACTTAACCACTTTTTGTGCAAAAGACTTAGGTCGTTCTGTTCTTTGTTTTGTTTGATCGGCATTGTTAATACAA
This sequence comes from uncultured Pelagibacteraceae bacterium, assembly GCA_902560815.1. Taxonomy (GTDB): domain Bacteria; phylum Pseudomonadota; class Alphaproteobacteria; order Pelagibacterales; family Pelagibacteraceae; genus Pelagibacter. Next base: position 2,613 of record CACENP010000008.1, on the reverse strand, counting down.
TAGTTTTCACACCAGTCATCGCACACAAGGTGCTGGTTACTGATGAATCTATCCCTCCAGAAATACCAATAACTAATGATTGAGCTTTAGAAGGCATTGAATTAACATAATTCAATATCCAATCTTTTATAAATTCAACTTTTTTTGAAACTTCCATAATTCAAATATACGCTAAAAGATTTATTTTTAAATGCGTTAAGAAACCGCTCTAATTCCACTTCTTGCATAAATGGAATTTTTTTTTATTTCATCAGAAATTAAAAATGACAGTTCTAAGGCTTGATTTGCATTTAATCTTGGGTCACAGTGTGTACGATATCTGCTTGACAAATCTTTATCAGAAATTTTTTGTGTACCACCCGTGCATTCTGTAACATTTTGTCCAGTCATTTCTATATGTAATCCACCAGCATAAGACCCTTCGCTTTGATGCACAGCAAAAACATTTTTTACTTCTTTTAAAACATTATTAAATGGTCTGGTTTTGAAACCAGTAGAAGATTTTACTGTATTTCCGTGCATAGGGTCACAAGACCAAATAACATTTAAACCTTCTTTTTTAATAGTTCTTACCAACTTTGGTAAAAATTTTCCAACATTTTCACAACCAAACCTTGAAATTAAAGTTATTTTTCCTTTTTCATTTTTAGGATTTATTGCATTACAAATTTTAACTATTTCATCCGGTTTTGATGTTGGTCCACACTTAATTCCAATTGGGTTTTCAATTCCTCTACAAAATTCGACATGTCCACCATCTAATTGTCTTGTTCTGTCTCCTATCCATACAAAGTGTGCAGATGTATCGTGATATTCTCCCGTTGTTGAGTCAATTCTTGTCATACTTTCTTCAAATGGAAGCAACAAAGCTTCGTGTGAAGTCCAAAAGTTAACTGTCTTTAATCTTCTATTAAAATCTGAATTTATCCCACACGCATCCATAAATGCTAATGCATCCGCAATTTTATCCTCTAATTCTTTAAATTTCTTGGCTTGTGGGCTTTTTTTAATATATCCTAAGTTCCACAAGTGAACTTTCTTTAAATCAGCAAATCCACCATGGCAAAAAGCTCTAATTAAATTTAGTGTTGATGCTGCTTGTGAATAAGCTTTAAATAATCTTTTTGGATCAGGTTTTCTTGATTTTTCATTAAACTCTATTCCATTTATATTATCTCCAAGATAGCTGGGTAATTCTATATCTCCCTGTTTTTCAGTTGGTGCACTTCTAGGTTTTGAAAATTGTCCAGCTATCCTACCAAGCTTAACAACTGGTAAGGATGCTGAATAAGTCAAAACTAAAGACATTTGCAACATAACTTTGAAATAGTCTCTAATATTGTCTGGATTAAATTCGGCAAAACTTTCGGCACAGTCGCCCCCTTGCAATAAGAAAGCTTTTCCATCAACAACATCAGCTAGTTGTTGTTTCAAGTGTCTTGTTTCTCCAGCAAATACTAATGGGGGGAAATCTTTTATTTTTCCAAGAACCATATTAAGTTCTTTTTCATCCTCATAAGTAGGAATGTGTTTAACTGGATAATTTCTCCAACTATTTGTTTTCCATTTTTTCATAGTACAACTTAAAGTATATATAGATCAGATATTATAAATGTAAATTTATTTTTTATTAAGTATTTATTACTCTACTGTTACTGATTTTGCTAAGTTTCTTGGTTTGTCTATATCACAATTTTTTAATAATGCTACATGGTACGCTAAGAATTGAAGAGGGATACTTAGTAAAAAAGGGTTAAGAGTTGAGTTGGTTTTTGGAATTTGGAATTTAAATCTTATATTTTCACTCATTGTTGTCGATGTATCATCAGTTATCATTATAACTTTACCACCTCTGGCTATTACCTCCTGCATATTCGAAATAGTTTTTTCAAAATATCTATCTTTTGGGGCTAATACAATTACTGGCATACCATCTTCAATTAATGCAAGCGGCCCATGTTTCATTTCACCAGCGGCATAACCTTCGGCATGAATGTAGGATAGTTCTTTTAGTTTAAGAGCTCCTTCCATTGCAATTGGATATGAATATCCTCTACCCAAATACATAGTCCCTTTGGCAGTAACAAAATCTCTTGCTACAACTTGTATATCTTTTTGTTTTGATAAAGTTTGCTTAATTAAATCTGGTAACTTGATTAAATCTAAAATTAGTTTTTTATAATTTTCTTGACCAATTTCTCCTCTTTCTTTTGATATTTTTAATATTAGCAAATAAAGAACAAGCATTTGACCTAAGAATGCTTTGGTAGATGCAACTCCAATTTCAGGTCCAGCATGAATTGGTAGAACAAAATCTGCAAGTCTTGCTATTGAGCTTTCTACAACATTAACTATTCCACAAGTCTTGACATTGTTTTTTTTACATTTTTCAAGTGCAGCATGTGTGTCAGCTGTTTCTCCTGACTGTGAAACAAAAACATAAAGGTCGTCTTTCTTTAGTTTTACATTTCTATATCTAAATTCTGATGCTATGTCTGTTTCAACATCAATAGAAGTATTTTCCTCGATCCAATATTTTGCCATTAAACATGAATGATATGCTGTTCCACAAGCTATTAATCTTATTTTATTTATCTTTTTGGAATCAATTGG
>CACENP010000007.1 GCA_902560815.1 uncultured Pelagibacteraceae bacterium | reverse complement strand
GACTCAATTTTGGATTTTTGCATCTTTAATAATTGCTACTAAACAAATTCTAAATTTAAAATCTAGTTTTAAAGCTTTTGGAATTGTATTCTTGTCTTTTTTAATTATAGTATTTTTATCTATCTCATTTGTCATGAGTAGAATGGATTCCTTACCTATAAGTAATATTAGCTAAAGTGGAAATATAGTTTTTGATATTCTACAAGATTTACATAGTTTGTATCCTGTAAGCATTAAATTTTCAGTCACACTTTTATCAATATTTTTACATTCCTCGCAAATATCGTCTAATTCATTTTCAATTGTTTTATTTTTATCTATATCTTCAATCATTATCAGTTAATCCAGCGCCAGCGCCCCCTATTTTCAGCGATTCTGTCTCTTCAACGAATGTTTCCTCTGACAATTTGTAAAGTTCACTCCATTCATTTTCATTAAATAAATTATTATTTTCTAAAAAACTAATATTAATAATATTACAATTTTCTAAAATTTCATTTTTTAAATAATTTGAATAGATAGATTGATTTAGATTAAGTAAAAATTCTTTTTCATCTATTTTTAAAAAAATTTTTTTACCTATAATCTCAGATGCTCTACTTACGAAAGGTAAAAATAATATTGGAAAAGCTACATTTGATATTTGAATATTATTTTTCTTATCTAGCAAATTTACCTGATCAATAAAATTAGTACCTAAAATAATTGGACAAAAAGAATTTTTGTTTGCTTCATTTATATCTGAGATTAAAGCTATTTTTTGGAACTGCTTGTTTTTACAATCTTTTAAATATTTATTTAAATTTTTTATTCCAGCTAATCCAAATAATTCTAGCAACCTCATATTCTTTCCTACTTCCTCTGCAATTCCCCATGAAAAACCTGCGCTTCTTGTTGCTCTTTTTGAAATCGTGTCTATTTCACTTAATGTTTTCATTAGTTTAAAGAATTATACACCCAGTGGTCATTAAATTTTTTTAATTCATTTGGTAATGGTGCACCTTGAAACATGCTTATTCTTAACCATTTATCTGATTTAGGATCAAATTTTACTGCTCCAAAAAATGATAATTTCAACCTCAACATATCTATAGGCATTAGATTAGATCCAATAGTATTATCTTGAATTTCTGAGTAAGGAAATTTTTCTGAAATGAATGCTCTTCTTACAACATGTCTAAGGTCATTATTTTCTATTAAGAATCTACCGATACTTAAGCTATTTTTTTGATTTGATATTCTTTGATACAGTTTTTTTATATCTCTGGCTATTGCCAAAGGTTGTTCTAAATCTGATCCCTGTTCGTTGTATCTATTTGCTATTCTTGGTTCCTCTTTGTTTTTTGAAATAAACCAAAAGTTTTCATTGCTTTCTTTTTTATTAAAATCAATTTTTAAAATATCAGTGTATTTTCCTTCTAATATATTTCTTAAATCTAGTACAGTTCTATCTCCTGGTATATTAAAAAATTTTTCTTCTTCAGAGCTCATTTGATGAATTAAAGGATCAACAATAGAATCATAAGGTTCTAGCATCATTGAAACAATATACTCTGAACACTCTAAATCTAGATTTTTCTCTGTCCATAAATATAGATTATTAAAAGAAAATTCTTCTTGAAAATTAAAAGTGCCAATAAAATTTAGCAATTTATTTAAATCTGTTATTAATTGTTTTATTTTATTTTTTTGAAATTTACTTTCTGTATTCCAAGAGGTTATATTCTTTAGAGATTTTTTTAAGCATTCAACAAAAATATCAAAATCTTCTTTTTTTACATTTTTTACTTCTCTAATTTTTTTTAAGGCTTTTTCTCTAGCAAGTATCCAATTATTTAAAAGTGTTGGATGATTTACAATAAAAGGTGCCATTCCAAGACCTGTAGAATTTCCAATTCCTAAATTTCTAGAAATTTCTTTATCTAGTTCAACAAACTTTTTTGGATTTCTATGATTTGCTATATGATTAACTTGGTCAAAAGTAAATTGTCTAACTAAATAAACTAACATCATTTCCAATCTGAATGGTCCACAAATTTCTTCCCTATTTTTAATTCTAAACCTATCAGCCAGTCCAAATTTTCCAGATCCATAAACAGCAGTAGTTCTATACAGGTATCCAACTTTTGATAAAAATTCTTTATCTGGTTGTCTTCCATTTGAAAGGCTATCTATAACATGGTCAAAAGCTCTGACTGATTTATTTGCCCTTGAAAGTGTCAATTCCTTATACGAAAGTCTACCAACTTCTTGTTTTGGAACATTTAGTTCTAATCTCTCAATATCTTTTTTTGTAGGAATCCCATCATGTAATACAAAAGCTGCATCCCATTTTGTTGCTATTACTCTATCCGATCTTTCTTCGTCATTTATTTTATTTGCAAAGCAAATTAACGAATAAGTTCTATTTTTTTTTGAAAATGAATAAACTGCTCTTCCATATCCATTTTCGTCTAAATCAAACAGATTTTTATTATATTCCCAATCTTTAAATTCTTTTAAAAACGATCTTAAAAAAGATAATTTTGATTGATGAAAAGATCCGAGTCTTGATAATTTCATAATAACCTTTGGATCTCTTAATTCTATTTGCATTTTAAATATTTTTATAAAAATTATACCAATTATTTCCTAAAATTCCCTCTACTTCATCTTGGTTAAATCCAATTTTTTTTAGGCCAGTTTCCAAATTTTTAAATCCTCTTGCATCTTCAAACCAAGCTGGTTGCTTTGGAAAGCCAGGTTTATTTTTTGATCCTTCGCCATAATTTTTTGTTTTTGTCCAGGTACCATTTCTCATCCATTCAACAATTGTATCAGGTTGCTTTAGGCACAAATCCGAACCTATCCCTATATTTTTTACACCTATCAATTCAGCAGTTTTTGCTATCATTTCGCAAAAGTTTTCTAAATTACAATTACTTCCATCTTTAAGGTGGTGAGGATATAATGAAAGACCAATCATGCCACCACTATCAGCTAAAGTTTTTAATAATTCATTGGATTTATTTCTGATTGCCTTGTACCAAAATAATGGATTGGCATGAGTAATAGCAATTGGTTTTTCGCTTATTTCTATTGCATCAAAAGTGCTTTTTTCAGCTGAATGAGACATATCAATTACAATACCCACTCTATTCATTTCTTTTATTACTTCTTTTCCAAAATTAGTTACTCCACTATCAATTTTTTCATAACAGCCTGTGGCTAGAAGAGATTGATTGTTATAAGTAAGCTGCATAAATTTACATCCTAGATGATGTACTTTTTCAACTAAGTTTATATCATCTTCGATTGGCGAGCAGTTTTGAAAACCAAAAAATATAGCTGTTCTTTTTTGTTCTTTAGCTTTTTTAATATCTTTATAACTTTTACCATGAAAAATTAAATCAGAATTATCTTTAAAATATATATTCCATTCATCTACTCTTTTTAATAATTCATCGTAATCTTCATGATAAACTACTGTAACATGAACAGCATCTAATTCTGCTTCTCTGTTTATTTCAAAAATTTCTCTAGACCAATTACAATATTGTAAATTATCGATTTTATAATTCATTTTAATTTTAAGATTAGATACCTTTTTTTATAAGATTATAAATATCCTCTTCATTATATAATCCTATCTCTCGTGCTAATTCTTTGTTATCTTTATAAACAACAATAGTTGTCCAATAATCTATCTTTAATAGATCCGCAGTTTCTTTATTTTTAGTTTGTTCAAAATTCATGAAAATAATGTTTTCAAAGTCTTTTTTCGCTTTTTCTAGTATTGGTTTCTGTTTTGCACATGTGCCACAAGATTTATTCCAGGAATGAACGACCACTATTTTTCCATTATTTTGAGCAAGTTTAAATTTTTCGATGTTAAAATTTGTCTCATACTCACCAGCAAAAGAACTTGTAGAAATTAACAGTATAAAAAAAGCCAATATTTTCATTATAATTCTAAATAACATATTTTTATTTTATTTTCACTTACATTACTAATTTTATTGAAAAAGTTAATTTAATTTGAAATAAGTGAAAGACTGTTCACTTATTAAGTCTTATGCAATCAAAAAAAATACATAAAGTTTCTATTGTTATGGGAAGCCAATCAGATTTTAAAACAATGAAACTGTGTCAAAAAGTGTTTAAAATTTTAAAAGTAAAATTTGAAACAAAGATTATATCTGCTCACAGAACGCCTAATCGAATGTACGAATACGCAAAAAAAGCAGAAAAAAACAAGATTTCAGTAATTATAGCTGGAGCAGGAGGTTCCGCTCATTTGCCCGGAATGATTGCTTCACTTACTGCTATACCAGTTATTGGTGTGCCAATTGAAAGCAAAAAATTAAAAGGTTTAGATAGTTTGCTATCTATTGCACAAATGCCTAAGGGAATACCCGTTGCTACTGTAGCTATAGGGGAAGATGGAGCGATTAATGCTGCACTGTTAGCGACATCTATAATTTCGTTGAGCGATGGAAAATTAAAAAAAAATCTAAATAAGTGGCGTATCAAACAAAGCTCTTCGGTAAAAAAAAAACCAAAATAAATTAAATGTCAAAACCTACTATTGGAATAATTGGCGGTGGACAACTAGGAAGTATGCTTTCTACAGCTGCCAAAAATTTAAATTTAAAAACTATAATTATTTCTGACGATGAAAATGCGCCTGCGCAGTTTTTTGCAGATGAGTTTATTTTTTCAAAATATGATGATGATATGAAAATTGAAGAATTTTCTAATAAAATAGATTTTGTAACCTATGAATTTGAAAATATTCCATATAAAACTTTATCTAAAATAGACAGTATTAAAAAAATAAATCCTAAACCTTCTATAAATAAAATTATTCAAAATAGACTCAGTGAAAAGGATTTTTTAAATAAAAATAATATTAATACAACTTCATATATTTCTATCAAAAATGAAAGGGAGCTAAAGTCTAGTCAAGATTTTATACCAGGTATACTTAAAACTTGCACGCTAGGTTATGATGGAAAAGGTCAATATAAAATTAATAGTGAAAAAGAATTAGATAGTTTAAAAGTAAATTTTGAAAATCATTATATATTAGAAAAATTAGTTAAGCTTAAAAAGGAAATTTCAGTAATAATTACAAGATTTGGAAAACAAAAATATGAAGTGTACGATCCAATAGAAAATATTCATGAAGATCAAATATTAAAATATTCAAAAATACCAGCCGAGATTAGCGAAGACTTGTTTGATAAATCTAAAGAATGGGCAAAGTATATTGCTGAAGAACTTAATTATATAGGAACTATGTGTGTTGAATATTTTATTGATAAAAATGAAAATTTATTTGTAAACGAAATTGCACCGAGAGTTCATAACTCAGGACATCTTACAATAAATGCTTATAACGTTAGTCAATTTGAAAATCATATAAGAGCAGTATGTGGTCTAGATAAAGTTGAAACTAAAAAATTACATAATGCCAAAATGATTAATTTAATTGGTGAAGATATATTGGTTTATAGAAACAAAATTTTTAGAGATAATGAATTTTTCTTTGATTATAAGAAGAATAATGTAAAAAAAAATAGAAAAATGGGCCATTTAACAATAATCGAAAAGTAAAATAATCTTAGTGTCTAAAATTTTAAGTTTTTTATTAATTTTTTTTGTTTATAACAATGCTTTATTAGCTATGGATAATAAACCTTATCACCATCTATCAGACGGAACTTTTAGAAATCCTGAGGGCTCTCCAGAAAGAAATGTTTCTTTTAACTGGAGTTTTAAAATTTTTAATGAAGAAAAAAGAAAACTTAAAATGGATATTCCACCAGATCATGTAGTAGATAAAAAAGAAGTTTTAGAAAATTTAAAAAAAAATAAAAACAATGACTATATTGCTTGGATAGGTCATGCTACTTTTTTGATAAAACTTGGGAATACAACAATTATAACCGACCCAGTTTTCGAAAAAAATATGGGACCTTTGATATTTGGACCAAAAAGATATGTAGATCCTGCAATTGATCTCAAGGAATTACCTGAAGTAAATTTATTTTTATTAACACACAATCATTATGACCATCTTAGTACTAGAACTATACAAAGATTTCCTTATAAAAAATCAAAAGTTTTAGCTCCACTAAAACTTGGAAAATATTTTTCAAAGAATGGATTTAGAGATGTTAACGAAATGGATTGGTATGAAGAAATAAAATTTAACGACTTAAAAATAACATTTTTACCTGCTGTTCATTGGTCAAAAAGAAGCTTGTGGGACACAAACAAAACATTATGGGGTAACTTTTTAATTGAATATAAAGACAAAAAAATATTTTTTGCATGTGACACTGGTTATGGAAATATTTATAAAGAACTTGGAGATAAATATGGCCCTATTGATTTAACTTTCATTAACATAGGGGCATATAATTTTTATCCTATGTCTCCATTAAAAGATAAATCGGTTTATCATACAAATCCTGAAGAGGCATTAAATATTGGACAAGATTTAAAAAGTAAAAAAGTTTTAGGGATGCATTGGGGAACTGTAGTTTTATCTTTAGAACCAATATTTGAACCACCAAAACGTTTTAAAAATTCCTCTAATCAATATGGTTATCATAGTGACGATGCTATTATTTTTAAAATTGGACAAGTAGAAACTCTCGAAAATATATTAAAATGAAATCTATAGAAGGAAATTTTAATAATTCTGAAGTTAATGATTTATTAAAAAAGCATTTTATTGAACTTAGATCAGTCTCGCCGGCGGGTAGCACCCATGTGCTCGATATAGATGGTTTAAAAGATCCAAGTATAAAGTTTTGGAGTTTATGGGAAGATAACAAACTTATTGGTTGTGGTGCATTAAAGTTTTTGGAAAAAGAACATGGTGAATTTAAATCTATTAGAGTTGCAAATGAATTTAGAAAAAATGGTATTGGTGAAAGAATAATGAATCATCTAATTGAAGAAGCTAAAAAATTAAAAATTACTAAATTAAGTATTGAAACAGGAGCTGGAGAATTTTTTTTACCTGCTAGAAAATTATTTTGTAAATTTGGTTTTAAACCTTGTCCTCCTTTTGCTCATTACAAAGACGATCCTAACTCTTGCTATTACACTTTAAACTTATAGTTAGTTTAGATTTAGATTTATATTTTAATTAAAAGTATTAGATTTATCTTGTAAAATTAGTTTTTCTCTAGTTTTTACAAAATTAGTTTCTACTAAATTTTTGAGTTCACGTTTTAGTTTAGTTTTAGAATTTTGTTCTTCGATTTTATTTGAAACATAAGAAACCGTATCCATTCCAGTTTCTTTTTCTACGGCTTTATTAGTAAAAAAAGTTAATCCTGCTTGAGAAACGTTACCTGATGAAACTAAAGTAATAGCTGGACCAATCATTGCTGTTGACTGAGCACAACCTGACAAAATTATACCCAATAAAATACAAGTTAATATTTTTTTTATCCCCATAACTTTTATTTATCCTTATAGTTGAATATTAAAGGTATTTTTAATTCAACTCAAGAGAGTAAATAGCAAGAGTATCCAAATTGAGTAATTTTCTAATATTTAATGGATAAATTAAATTGCTTTGTAGCCAAATTCTAACGAGGAGTCTGTTATAGAGTGATACAAAGATTCTCCAAAACTTCTTAGTGCAAATACTCTTATTTTATTTGGGTCATCACCTATCATGTCTACTGTAAATGCTATACCATTATAAGTTGAGTTTATTGCGTTATTTTTTTTTAAAATATCAAAATTAAATGGACATCCTTTTTTTAAAACTTCTTTTACGTCATGTCCTTCAATTTCAATTATAGCGCGAGAATGAGATAAATCTGTTACAGCAAAATCTGTTTCTTTAAAAACATCAGAAATTTTTTTAAGTAAATTTTTTTTTATAGATACTAAAAGCCAATTTTTAGGACCGTTCCATAAAATTCTTGTGTCATTATTGCTGACTACACTAAGTGGTTCATTTTTTAACTTTAAACTATCAATATCAATATGTTCAAATGAAATTGTTGAATTTTTATACTGTACTATCTGAACAATAAGTAAATTTTTAATTTCTGAAACTTTTAATAAATTTTCTTCATTTTTATTCTCATAATTTCCAAAAAGACCTATTTTATGAACATGATTTAAAGCCGATATCGATGTCACGATCTTACCCTTTCCCCTTTAGGATCAACATAGTGTGATGATACTATTTCAACGGGTATAGTTTTATTTTTTAAAGGAGACATTGCAAAAAGTTTTTGTCCAATCATATTTCTTCCATCTTTTATTATTGCTAGTGAAAAAGGGTTGTCATATTCTACACTCCAGCAAGAAGCTGATATATGTCCTAATTTAGGATTTGGAAGTTTTGCTTTTGCATCTTTAACTATATATGAACCTTCTGGTATACTTGTTTTTTTATCTAACGGAATAACTCCAACAATTTTCTGTCTATCTGAAGCAACATAAGCTGCTTTGCTTAAAGATCTTTTTCCAATAAAATCTTTCTTTTTGCTAACTAATCCATCTAATGAATTATCATAAGGAATTGTGCGTCCATCTAATTCAGATCCTGCCACGTGTCCCATTTCAATTCTTAAGGTTGATAATGCCTCAGTTCCATACGGTTGAATATTAAAATCTTTTCCAATCTCCATTATTTTCTCCCACATATAATTGCCATTATCAGACTCCACATTTACTTCGTAAGCAAGTTCACCAGAAAATGAAATTCTATAAATTTTTGCATTAACGCCAAATAAATTGCCTTCCATATATCCCATAAATGGCAAACCTTCATTTGACAAATCTAAGTCTGGAAATAATTTTTGTAATACATCTCTAGACTTTGGTCCAGCTATTGCAGCACCGGCCCACTGTTCTGTAGACGAAACTACATTTACATTCAATTCAGGCCATACTAATTGTAAATAATATTCTAAATGCGATAATACGTTTGCAGCTTGAGCAGTGGTAGTTGTCATATGATAGTGGTTTTCAGAAATTCTCGTTGTTGTTCCATCATCCATTACAATTCCATCTTCTCTTAACATTACGCCATATCTTGCTTTACCAACGGGTAATTTAAGCCAAGCATTAGTATAAACTCTATTTAAAAATTCGGCTGAATCAGGTCCTTTGATATCAATTTTGCCTAGAGTAGTTACATCACATACTCCAACATTTTGTCTTACGTTTTTTGCTTCTCTCTTTGATGCTTCAAATAAATTTTCATTTCCTTGTTTGTAATATCTAGGACGCAACCAAACACCAGCATCGACAAACACTGCATTATTTTTTTCATGCCAATAATGCATTGGTGATTTTCTTGTTGGTTTAGAATGTTTTCCAATTTCTCTTCCAACAATAGCTCCTATTGAAACAGGAGAATAAGGTGGTCTAAAAGTTGTATGACCAACTTGAGGTACAACTTTATTTTCTATATCTGAGACTAATTGTAATCCATTAAGATTACTTGTCCTACCTTGATCTGTTGCCATTCCTAATGTTGTATATCTTTTAACATGTTCGATTGATCTATAACCTTCTCTTAATGCAAGCTGTATATCTGACACAGCAACATCATTTTGAAAATCTAGGAATCTTTTATAATTTTTACCTTCAGGTAATGGCACGCACCAAAATTTATCATGATTAGAGGATTTTTTTTCTACAACGCTAGGAACTGCGATTTTGTTTTCTTTATTTGTGATTTGCTTTGATAATTCACTTCCTTTTTCGAAAGATGTTTTCAATGTTTCTTCTAATGTAAAAATCCCATTAGCTGATCCAAGAGTTGTTTCTTTTTGCTTTGATTGACTTGGGATGAATGCATCAATTTCATCTTTGAATTTAGTTTTATTGCCAGATTGTGAAGCTAAATGAATTGTTGGTGTCCAAAATCCTGAGACACAAATACAATCACATCCTATATTTTCAATGTTGCTTACATTTTTTTTATCATCTGATATTTTTGCAATATCTGCAGACTTAACTTTTTTATAACCCTTTGCTGCAACAACAACATAAGAAAATTTTATATTTATGTTTAAGTCTTTAGCTTCTTTTATAATTTCTGAATTAGGACTTTTTCTTGTATCTAAAACAATAGGATCTATTCCATTTTTTTTAAACTCTATTGCAGTTTCGTATCCGCTATCATTATTAGTAAATACTAATGGTTTTTTTCCAACTAAAACTCCATAAATTTTTAAGTATTCTTTAGCTGCTGAAGAAAGCATAACACCTGGAGTATCATTATTTCCAAAAACCAAAGGTCTTTCTATTGATCCAGATGAAATAATGACTTCTTTTGCACGTATGTACCAAAGTCTCTGCTTGGGAATATATTTTTCCGTTTTAGGTAAATGATCACTAACTCTCTCAGACATAACAAGCATGTTATGATCATAATAACCAAAAACTTGTGATCTATTTTTGACAATTACATTTGGCATTAATTTAAGTTCAGATATTATTTTTTCTGCCCAATCTTTTCCGCTTTGATTTCCAATTGTAACTTCGCTGGTTAGAAGGCTTCCACCAAACCTCGATTTGTCTTCAGCTAAAATTACTTTTGCTCCATTTTGAGCTGCAGCATAGGCGCTTGCTAAACCGGAAGGACCAGATCCTGTAATTAATAGATCGCAATATTCGTATTTATGTTCATATTTTTCTTTATCATGTTTTATTGAAGCTTCTCCAAATCCTGCTGCTTTTCTAATAATTGGTTCATATACTTTATACCAAAAGCTTTTAGGCCACATAAAAGTTTTATAGTAAAATCCTGCAGGAAAAAATTTGCCTAAAAAATTATTTATTGCACCAATATCAAAATCTACATTTGGCCAACAATTTACACTTTTTGCCTCTAAACCCTCAAATAACTCTTGTTCAGTTGCTCTTACATTGGGGTCAACTTCATTATTTCTATTCATTTGAACTATCGCATAAGGCTCGTCTACACCTGCTCCAAAAAATCCTCTAGGTCTATGATATTTAAAACTTCTACCAACTAAATGAACTCCATTTGCAATTAAAGCTGAAGCTAAAGTATCACCTTCGTAACCAAAATACTTTTTACCATTAAATTTAAATGAAAGTTTTTTATTTCTATTGATTAATCCACCTTTGTCTAATCTAAATTTTTCTGACATCTTTATACTTCTTCGTTTGCTTTTAATGTTTTAAATATTTCGTGGGTTAACGTGTCTCTTTCAACTTTAATCCATCGTCTACATCCAGAAATATGTTGCCATAATTCTAAATGTTTTCCTCTTGGACTTTTACGTAAATAAACAAAACTGTCCCAATCTTGATCCGAAATTTCTTTATTTAATTCTGGTCTTTTAACTGTTGCATCGCCACCATATGAAAATTCATTTTGAGATCGTAATCCACAGTGAGGGCATTTAATATGTAACATTTAAGAAATCCAAGTTTTAGTTCCAAGACCTTTTTCGTCAATTAAATGTCCAGTATTAAACCTATTTAAACTATAGCCTGCGTTAAGTTCGTGAGGTCTGTCTTCAGCAATTGTATGAGCAAAAGTCCATCCAGATGCAGGAGTTGCTTTAAACCCTCCATAACACCATCCACAATTTAAATACAATCCATCAATATGTGTCTTGTCAATAATAGGTGATCCATCCATAGACATATCCATAATTCCTCCCCATGTTCTAAGCATTTTTAATTTACTTAGAAACGGAAACATTGCTATTCCTTCAGTTAATACATGTTGTAACGTTGGAAGATTTCCTCTTTGAGCATAACTGTTGTATCCATCAAGATCTCCACCCATAACCATTTCGCCTTTATCAGATTGACTGCAATAAAAGTGTCCAGCTCCAAATGTAACAACATTGTCTAAGATTGGTTTAATTGGTTCTGAAACACATGCTTGTAAAAGATGTGTTTCTATAGGCAGTGTCATATTTAATTTTTCTGCTAAAATATTTGTACTTCCAGCAACACAAAGACCAATTTTTTTTGCTTTAATATCACCTTTTGAAGTTCTTATTCCTAAAATTTTTCCATTGGAAACGTCGAACCCTGTGACTTCACAATTTTGAATAATATCTACTCCCATCGAGTCTGCTTGGCGTGCATACCCCCAAGCAACAGCATCATGTCTAGCTGTTCCTGCGCTAGGCTGCATCAGTCCACCAAAAATTGGAAATCTTACATTTTCAGAAAAATCTGCCATAGGAATAATTTTTCTAACCTCTTCTCTATTTAACAGAACTGCATCAATTCCATTTAAACGCATTGAATTTCCTCTTCTAGAATAAACATTCATCTGTGCATCAGAATGTGCAAGATTAATTATTCCTCTCGGAGAAAACATTACATTAAAATTTAAATCCTGACTCATGCTTCTCCACAAGTCCATACCGAACTCACTAAACAAACCATTTTCATCATGCATGTAATTTGATCGAATTATTGTTGTGTTTCTTCCAACATTACCTCCACCTATCCAGCCTTTTTCAATAATAGCGACTTTTGTAATGTTGTGTTCTTTAGCAAGGTAATATGCTGTGGCTAAACCATGACCTCCGCCTCCTATAATGATAACATCGTATTCAGATTTAGGAGTTGGGTCTTTCCAGGCCACTTCCCAATCTTTATGACCTTTAAAAGCATTTTTGATAAGGCTGAAGACTGAATATTTTTGCATAATCAAATTTTATCGTAATTAGTATAAATAGTTCTTTATTTTTTTTATATATATTTTTTAGAACTTTAAAAAAACCATAAAAGAAGATATTAATCCAGCTCAAATGAGTTTGAATATATTAAATATAGAAAGCTAAAATGGGGAAAGTAAAATCTGATATTGAAATAGCAAGAGCAGCAAAAATGAAGCCGATTCAAGAAGTGCTTAATGGACTAGATGTGCCTGACAAAGCTGAAGTCTATAGTCCAATAGGAAGATATATCGCTAAAATTAAAACTGAGTATTTAGATACTTTAAATAATAAAAAAGATGGAAAATTAATTTTAGTTACTGCAATTACTCCTACTCCTGCTGGTGAAGGAAAAACAACAACATCAGTTGGTCTAAATGATGGTTTAAATAAAATCGGAAAAAAATCAATTGTATGTCTTCGAGAACCTAGCTTAGGACCTTCTTTTGGAATGAAAGGTGGGGCTGCTGGAGGCGGTTATGCGCAAGTAGTTCCTATGGAACAGATAAATTTACATTTTACAGGAGATTTTCACGCAATAACCTCAGCTCATAATCTTCTTTCTGCTTTAATAGATAATCATATCTATTGGGGCAATAAATTAAACATTGATGTTAGAAGAATTGTTTGGAAAAGAGTTATGGACATGAATGATCGTTCTTTAAGATCAATTGTTGTAGATCTAGGAGGTGTAGCGAATGGATATCCGAGGCAAGATGGTTTTGATATTACAGTTGCTTCTGAAATAATGGCCATATTCTGCTTAGCAAATGATTTAACAGATTTAGAAAATAGAATTGGAAATATTACTGTAGCCTACACCAGAGATAAAAATCCAATTTATGCAAAAGACTTAAATGCTCATGGACCAATGACTGTTTTATTAAAAGATGCAATTAGACCTAATGTGACTCAAACATTAGAAAACAACCCAGCAATAATACATGGAGGACCTTTTGCAAATATTGCGCATGGTTGTAATTCTGTAATAGCAACAAAAACAGGATTAAAATTAGCTGATTATGTTGTAACTGAGGCTGGTTTTGGTGCTGATCTAGGAGCTGAAAAATTTATAGATATTAAATGTAGAAAATCAAATTTAAAACCTGATTGCGTGGTTATTGTTGCAACAATAAGAGCTTTAAAAATGCATGGTGGTGTAGCTAAAGATGATCTTAAAAATGAAAATGTTAAAGCTTTAAACAAAGGATTGGTAAATCTTGAAAGACATATTAATAACGTTAGGAAGTTTGGTTTACCAGTTGTGGTGGCTGTTAACCATTTTATCACAGATACTGATAAAGAAGTTAATGCACTTATGGATTTTTGTAAAACATTAGGTGTAAAATCATCTATTTGTAAACACTGGTCAGATGGAGGAGAAGGAACAAAAGACCTAGCAAACATTGTTGTAGATATTAGTAATAATAAAAATACTTTTAAATTTTTATATGAAGATAAGATGCCTTTATTTAAAAAAATTGAGACAATCGCACAAGAAATTTATCATGCGAGTGAAGTAGTGGCTGATACAAAAATAAGAGATCAACTTAAAGATTTTGAATCAAAAGGTTATGGAAATCTTCCTATATGTATTGCTAAAACTCAATATAGTTTTTCAACTGACCCTAGTCTAAAAGGTGCTCCTACGGGACATGTGGTTCCAATAAGAGAAGTAAGATTATCATCAGGAGCAGAATTTATTGTGGTTGTTTGTGGAGCGATAATGACAATGCCAGGTCTTCCAAGAGTCCCTGCCGCAGATTCAATTAAATTAAATGACAAAGGCGAAATAGAAGGTTTATTTTAATTAAGCTGCCTTTAGATAGTCTAACCAATTTTTTAACTCTAGCATTCTAGTGTCTTTTTTTGATTTTTTGATTTCTTCTTCAATAAATTTAATATGATTTTGAATTTCTTCTTCATCTTTAAAACATTTTCTAACAGTTATAAGTCTTTCTTTTCTAAATTTAATTAATGTAATCATTTTATCATATGTAATTTCAGGATGATACTGCAAACCCCATATATCACTTACGCCAGATTTAAAATGAATGCTCTGTATTTTATTAATTTTGTTTGATGCTAAATGAGTTGCCTCATTTGGTAAAGTAACTACCTCATCAAAATTAAAAGCTGGTGAATTAAAT
The DNA here is from genome assembly GCA_902560815.1 of uncultured Pelagibacteraceae bacterium. Taxonomy (GTDB): domain Bacteria; phylum Pseudomonadota; class Alphaproteobacteria; order Pelagibacterales; family Pelagibacteraceae; genus Pelagibacter. The sequence continues at coordinate 55,190 of CACENP010000007.1, read as the reverse complement.
TTTTTATTTTTATGTCTATATAAAGGGTGCTTCAATCCATTTTCATTAATTTCAATATCTTTGGCTATACCAATATGTGCCCCATTAGATGCTTTTTTTACTTCTCCTCCTGCTGCTGTTACGGCTACTTGCATACCCCAGCATATAGCTAAAATTTTTTTAATATTTTTTAAACATTCTTTCATAAAAGCAATTTGTCTGCGAATTTCTATACAATCGTTATAGATGCTCAAGCTACTACCACCCCAAATTAATCCATCATATTTTTTAATATTTGGAATTATTTTATCAAAACTTTTTTCTGTACATGGATTAAAAACATCAATATTTAAATCTTTTGAATAATACGCAAGACTCTCTTGTAAACTTTCTGCATGAGTTTTTATACCTGAATTTTTAAAATTTTGATTTTCATTTGGTAGGTTTCCTTCAACAACTAATAAATTTAAATTTTTCATTAAAATAATTTCCCAGACATGCTGTGTTCGTACAAAATTTTCATATCATTAACTGTCATTTTTTTTGGATTAGATGAGGTTGATGGATCTTCTAAGGCCATTTTTGACAATCTTTCAATATCAAAATCTTCTTTTTTTATAACATCTGATAACTTGTGTGGCATATCTAATTTTTGTCTTAATTCTAAAACCCACTGTATAAAAGCATCGAATGATTGATTTTGCAATTCTAAATATTTACAAATTTTAATAATTTTTTCTTCAATTACATCTTTATTGAAAGTCAAAACATATGGCATGAATATTGCATTTGATAATCCATGATGAATATTATTAACAGCGTTAACAGGGTGACTTAAAGAATGAATTGCCCCTAATCCTTTTTGAAAAGCAGTAGATCCCATGCTTGCAGCTGTTAACATGTTCATTCTCGCTTCAATATTTGAACCATCTTTGACAGCTTTTAACAACCATTGATTAATCATTCTCATTCCTTCTAAAGCGATACCATCGGCCATTGGATGAAATCCAGGTGCACAAAATGCTTCAAGATTATGAGCTAATGCATCCATTCCTGTAGCAGCTGTAATTTTTGGTGGTAGACCAATAGTTAAAGTTGGATCTAATATTACGATTGATGGTAAAAATTTTGGATGAAAAATAATATTTTTTACACCGGTTTCTTCATTTAAAATTACAGAAGCCCTACCTGTTTCAGATCCTGTGCCAGCAGTAGTTGGAACAGCTATAATTGGAGAAATTTTATCATGATTTGCTTTAGTCCAGTTATCTCCCACGTCTTCAAAGTCCCAAATTGAAAGAGTTTGTCCCGACATAAATGCTACAGCTTTTCCAACATCTAGTCCACTACCTCCTCCAAATGCTATAACACCGTCACAACTATCTTTATTATATATTTCAACTCCTTCTTTAACATTTGTGCCTGTAGGGTTACCTACAACTTTTGAAAAAATACTAACTTTAAATCCTTCATTTTTTAATTTTTCTAATATATTTAAAACCATCTGAGTTTTAGCCAAACCACTGTCTGTAACTATTAAAGGACTTTTAATACTTAGCTGTTTGCAAGCACTACCTAAATCGGCAATTCTATTTTCACCTACCCACATTGTGGTTGGATAATTCCAATTATATTTGTTCATATTTAAATTTATTTATAGAGGATTTTTAATATGGTAAATGAAATTAATCTAGTTTAATCTTACATTTTTTATGATCCAAACAATTACACCAATAGATAATACAATATATGTCGAAAGAGAGTATAATTCGAAAATAATTGAAGAAACTATATCTAATTCAGTTATAGCCCAAAATGAATGGGGATCACTTAAAGTAGAGGAAAGAGTTGATTTATTAAAAAAATTTGTTGCTGACTTTTTATCAAAAGAAAAACAAATTATTGAAGAAATTACCAGACAAATGGGAAGGCCAATCTCTCAAGCGTTAAATGAATTAAAAGGTTTTAAAGAAAGAGCTGATTATATGCTCTCAATTGCGGATGAAAAATTAAAAAATATCTATTTGCCAGAAAAAGAAAATTTTAAAAATTATATTAAAAGAATTCCAATGGGTGTTTCTTTTATTATAGCTCCATGGAACTATCCTTATTTAACGTCTGTTAATTCAATTATACCATCTCTTGCTGCAGGAAATTCTGTAATATTAAAGCACTCAGCCCAAACACCTCTTTGTGCTGAGCAATTGTATGAATCAGCTAAAAAAACTCTTCCTAATAATACATTTAATTATTTACATCTTAACCACAATGACAGTTTGAAAATAGTTTCTGATAAAAGAATTGGGTTTGTTTCATTTACAGGGTCAGTAAGTGCGGGTTATGAAGTTCAAAAATCAACAATGAATAAATTTATAAGTATTGCACTTGAATTGGGTGGAAAGGATCCGGCATATGTAAGACATGATGCTGATCTTGAAAATACTGTAGAAAATCTTGTAGATGGTTCTTTTTTCAATTCTGGTCAATCTTGCTGCGGTATAGAAAGAATCTACGTAGATAAAAAAATATATAATAATTTTTTAGAATTGTTTATTGATAAAACATACAGCTACAAATTGGGTAATCCGTTAAAAAAAGATATCAACCTTGGTCCTGTTGTTAAATTATCTGCTGCAGATTTTATTAAAGATCAAATGAATTTAGCTGTAAAACAAGGTGCAAAAATGATGATTGATGAATCAAAATTTGATTACCCAAAAGAACATAAAAATTACATGATCCCTCAAGTTCTAACTAATGTAAATCATGAAATGAAATTTATGATGGAAGAAACTTTTGGTCCTTGTGTAGGAATAATGGCAGTAGATAATGACAATGAAGGTGTAAATTTAATGAATGATAGTCCTTATGGTTTAACCGCATCTATTTGGACTAAGGATATTGATGTTGCAGAAAAGCTTGGCAATAAAGTGAATACTGGAACTTTATTTATGAATAGATGTGATTACTTAGATCCAGGATTATCTTGGACAGGTGTAAAAGAAACTGGAAAAGGATGTTCTTTATCCGAGATAGCATATGAACATCTAACAAAACCAAAAAGTTTTCACCTTAAGAAAGAATTGTAAAAAAATGAAGCTTACTTACAAGGGTAAATCAGCAATTGTTACAGGTGCATGTGGGGGTATGGGTTTAGAAGTTTCTAAAAATTTATCAAAAAATAATATTGCGGTACTTATGATTGATTTAAAAAAACCTCCTAAAAATTTTTTAAAAGATAATCAAAATTGCACATATAAAAATATTGATGTTACTAATTTTAAAAAATTAAAAAAATCTATAGAAATATTTTACAAAAAAAATAAGCAGATTGATTATTTAATTAATACAACAGGTGTCTTATGGTTTGATAAAGATATATCATCAACTAATATTGACCCCAAAATATGGGATAAAGTCTATGAAATAAACTTAAAATCAATGGTTTATCTATCTAAAACTATTATACCTAAAATGAAAAAAAATAAATTTGGATCAATGGTGCATATTTCGTCTGTTGATGCATTGTCAGGTGATGATAAACCGCAGGATGCTTATGGATCCTCTAAAGCTGCTATGATTAGACTATCAAAATCTCTAGCAATTCAATTTGCTTCAAACAATATTAGATCAAATAGTATATTACCTGGAGCAGTCGATACTAATATGCAAAAAAGATGGAAAAAAAATCCATCTGCAAAAAAAAAATTGGCGAAAGTAATACCTCTTAATAGAATTGGTAAACCACAAGATATATCAAATACCGTTATGTTTCTATTAAGTGACCAATCTAATTATATTACTGGAACTGAAATTATTATCGACGGCGGTATTACCGCTAAACCTTAAATCTTAGAATTAGGCGCTTCTATAAAAGAAGCGCCTAAAAATATTATTATCTATAAGGATAACCAGCTTTTTCCATTGTTTGAGCATATAATTTAAATGCATCAACAACTTTTTTAGCACGTGGGCTAATTTTAGATGTATCATCCCAGAACTCTTTAGAGTCTTCTACAACTTTACCCCACTCATTTGCTGGAAGACTTGTTAGTTCCATTTTTTTACCATTAACACGTAGATCTGCTTCTCCACCCCAATACCATACTTGTCTATAATAATGAGAGTCATTAATAGACATACGGTATAAAGCTTGAAGTTTTGGACTTAATTTTTCCCAACTTTTTGAATTGGCAAAGTAAGAACCAAACCATGCACCTGTAACTGCGTTTGTTAAAGCATATTTACAAATATCAGCCCAACCTACTTCGTAAGCTTCGGTAAATCCGCACCAACAAACACCATCAAGTTCACCTGTTTGCATTGCAGTTTCAACATCATCCCAAGGTACAATTACTGGAATTAAACCATATCTAGACAAGAATTTTCCAGCAGTAGGAACGCCAAAAACTCTTAAACCTTTCATGTCTGCTAATGAAGTAACTTTTTTCTTAACAGTAAATAGATGACAAGGGTCCCAAGCACTAGTGCTTAACCATTTTACTCCCTTAACTTCTTTGTAAGCTTCATCCCAAATTTCATTTAAACCATAATATTTAAATAATGATGGAACATCTAAGCTGTATCTTGTTGCAAATGGGAAATATCCACCAAATACCTGTATATCTACTGGTGAACCCATAGTTGCGTCATCACTTTGTACAGCATCAATAGTACCTGCCTGCATTGCTCTAAACAATTCATCAGTTGGTACTAATTGGTCTGCATAGTAAAGCTCAATTTCCATTTCGCCGTGCGCAGCTTTATTAAAAGCTTCAATTTGTGGCTTAATCACATGAGCTCCTAAAGGTGCACCAGAATATGTTTGTAGCCTCCATTTAATCGGATTTGACGCCGCATAAACATAAGGAGCTTTTACAACAGTCGCCCCAGCCGCACCCAAAGTTAACAAACCGGCTTTCTTAATAAACGAACGCCTTTTATTTGTTATGATTTTTTTTTCTTTTTTCATATCTTCCTCTCACTTAATTTATACACAAAAGGTTATTATTAATTTTAGAATGATTCTAGTAATTATTTAAAATAATTTAAACTATAAGTTGAATTTATTTATTTGATAAATATTTTTCAGGCAAGTATGTTGCAATTTCAGGGAATGCCATAACTATCGCTAGACCAATAACCATAACTATAACAAACGGAATTATTGATCTATAAATATCATATAAAGTTATTTCTTTTGGCGCCATAGCTCTCATTAAGAATAAATTATATCCAAAAGGTGGGGTCATATATGCTATTTGGCAAGTAATTGTATAAAGTACTCCATACCATATTGGGTCAAATCCTAAAGATATAATTAGTGGAACATAAAGTGGCGCAACAATTACCAGCATTGCAGTATCATCTAAAAACATTCCCATAATTATATAAGAAAGTTGCATCATAATTAAAACTCCCCAAGGAGTTAGATTCCATCTTTCAATAAATAATTTTTCTATTGCCTTTCCTGCTCCTAAACCATCAAAGACAGCCCCGAAACATAATGCCGCTAAAATTATCCACATAAACATACATGAAACACCCAGAGTTTTTTTAAGCGTAGTTTCGAGTACTTGTTTGTTAAATCTTTTTTTATAAATAGCAGCGATAGTAGCAAGTAATGCTCCAACGGCTGAGCATTCAACTAGGCTAGCTATTCCCATTAAAAATAAACCAGTCATAAGAAAGAAAATTACAAAAGGAATTATTCCAGCTTTTAATAATTTTAATTTTTCTGGTAACGGAATGTCTCTTTCTTTTTTATCTAATGCCGGACCTAATTCTGGTTGTAGTCTACATCTAACATAAATATAAATAATAAATAAAGAAGCCATTAATATTCCTGGTAAAAGGCCGGCCAACCAAAGTTTACTAACAGGTTGCCTTGCAATCATTCCGTATAAAACCATAACTACACTTGGAGGTATAAGTATACCTAGAGAACTGCCTGCTTGAACTACACCGGTTATCATTCGTTTGTCGTAATTTCTCTTTAACATTTCTGGAAGAGCAATTGTTGCTCCTATAGCCATTCCCGCTACACTTAATCCATTCATTGCCGAAATTGCTACCATCATAAGCATAGTTCCAATTGCAAGACCACCTTTTAGTCCTCCAAAATATACATGAAACATTTTATATAAATCGTTTGCTATTCCAGATTCGGAGATCATAAACCCCATATAAATAAAAAGAGGAAGAGTAAGCATTGGATACCATTTAAACAACTTCCAAGTAGCTGTGTAGGGCATCTCCATAGATCCTTCGCCCCAAATTAATAATGCTGAAGCAGCTGCAACAAAACCTATTGCGCCAAATACTCTTTGACCAGTGAACATCATAGTTAACATTGTTATAAACATAAACAATGCAATGAATTCATAACTTAAATATTGTGCTAACATAGTTATATTTTTTTACCTTTTATTTTTGCTATATCCTTAAAAAGCATTGAAAACGCCTGCAGCAACATTAATAAAATACCAATTAACATTAGACTTTTTATTGGCCAAACATACGGTGCCCACGCGGTAAATAGTTTTTGTTTAGTTTCAATGGTGTATTGTAAGCTTGTTATAGATCCATAAAATAAAATTATTAAATAGAAAATTAAAAACATACTAGTAAAAGCATCCATTTTTGCTTTTCCTCTTTCTGAAAGTCTTCCATAAAATAAATCCATTCTTACATGATCATCTGTAATCATAGAATAACCTCCACCCAATAAATAATATGCAGTGATTGTAAATTGAGCCATCTCAATTATCCACATCAACGGATAATTTATTATGTTTCTAGTTACAAAAGAAAGAATTAACACGAACATCATAAAAAAAACTCCGTACATAACTATTCTCCCGACTTTAATACAAATTGAATCAATAAATTTTACATAGCTAGAGATTAATTTTGGCATAGAGTTATTTTTTATGACAATTAAAATTAAAATTAGAATTATTGCAAGAATTAAAATCATTGAATTAATATTAAGATAAGATAGATTTAAAAATACTATGACAAAAGTTGCTATTATTGGAACTGGACCTTGTGGTCTTTCGATGTTGAGGGCTTTCGAACAGGCTGAAAAAAAAGGTGAAAAAATACCTGAAATAGTTTGCTTTGAAAAACAGGAAGACTGGGGAGGATTATGGAATTATAGTTGGAGAACTGGATCTGACCAATATGGTGATCCTGTTCCTAATAGTATGTATAGGTATCTGTGGTCTAATGGTCCAAAAGAATGTTTGGAATTTGCCGACTATTCGTTTGATGAACATTTTGGAAAACCTATTCCATCATTTCCACCTAGAGAAGTTTTATATGATTATATAACCGGCAGAGTAAAAAAAGGTAATCTAAAAAATAAAGTTAGATTTAGCACAAGTGTTTCTAAAGTTATTTTCAATGGAAATAATTTTGAGATTACTTCTCATGATAAAAAAAATGATAAATTTTCAAATGATATTTTTGATTTTGTGGTTGTATCTACTGGGCATTTTTCAGTTCCATTTATTCCAGAATATCCTGGAATGAAATCGTTTCCAGGTAGAATTATGCATTCACATGATTTTAGAGATGCAGAGGAATTTAGAGGAAAAAATGTTATTGTTTTAGGAAGCAGTTATTCAGCAGAAGATGTTGCTCTTCAATGCCACAAGTATGGAGCTAAAAGTGTAACTATAGGTTATAGAAATAACCCAATGGGATTCAAATGGCCCAAGGGAGTAAAAGAAGTACATTATTTAGATAAACTGGTTGGAAATAAAGCAATCTTTAAAGATGGGCATGAGCAAGAGGCTGATGCAATAATTTTGTGTTCTGGTTATCTTCACCATTTTCCGTTTTTAACTGAGGATCTAAAATTAAAAACTAGAAACAGATTGTATCCGCCAAAATTATATAAAGGTGTCGTATGGCAAGATAATCACAAATTACTTTATTTGGGTATGCAAGATCAGTTTCATACATTTAATATGTTTGACTGTCAGGCGTGGTATGCAAGAGATGTGATAATGGGCAAAAGTAAAATTCCAAATAGCACAGAAATAGAAAAAGATATAAATAAATGGGTTGCTCTAGAAGAAAAATTAGAAAATCCAGATCAAATGATAGATTTTCAAACTGAATATACTAAAGAACTTCATGAACTATCTGATTATCCAAAAATTGATTTTGAGTTAATTAGAAAACATTTTAAAGAATGGGAACATCATAAAGTAGAAGATATTATGACATATAGAAATAAATCTTTTTCTTCACCTGTTACAGGATCTATTGCCCCAGTACATCATACACCTTGGGCAACAGCAATGGATGACTCTTCAAAAGTTTTTTTAAATCAACCAAAAAAATAGAATAATTACCAATCGATCTGCAATTTTTTGTTTTCACAAATACATTCCAGAATGCTAAATAAAAGTGGAAATTTACGTTTATCAAATTTCGCCATAAGTTTTGGTCCAATATCAAAAGCTAATTGTGCACCTTCAATTGTTATATTTTTCATAAATTTTTCTTTAGCTTCTTTATACAAATAACCTTGTCCCAAATATTTTCCCATTTGGCTATTTCTTCCACCAGACACACTTACATATATATCTCCTAAACCAGCTAAACCATAAACAGTTTCAGTTTTGCCTGAATAATTATTAACAATTTCTACCATCTCAGAAATTGATCTATGAATTAAACTCGCAGCGGTATTTAAAAAATATTTTTCTTGGATTTCTTTTGAAGCAGCTGGGTTACTTAATCCTTGCGAACCACCAATTAACATTGAATAAAGATTTTTTATAGCTGAAGAAATTTCTACACCTTCTATATCATCTGATATTTCACATTTATAATATTTTGTTTGAATAATATTCTGAATTTTTTGAGCCTCTTTAATATTTTTATTTGCTATTATGGTTCCTGTTCTTATTTTATTTGCAAGGCCTGATGCTAGACATGGTCCTTTAACTGAAGAAATATTAACATTTTCGTGACCATTTTTTTTCAAAATCATTTCCAGTTTTTCAGTTAAAGTTGTTAGCTGATCGTTAATTATTGAAAGACCTTTTGTTAGTAAAATTATGGGTGTGTTAGATTTATAAAATTTTGAAATCTCATCACCTACCCAATCAATTCCAGCTGAGCTAACAGCGACTACGATTAAATCAAAATCTGCATCAGTAATTACACAAAATTTTTCGATTTTAATATTTTTTGGCAAAATTATATTTAAACTTGGGTGTAAATTTTTTTTGGATTTTATTAAGGAAATAAAATCGTCTTCTAATGCTGAGCCCATTATAGTGACATCATTATTATTTTCTGCACACGGAATCGAAAAAGCAGATCCCATTGCTCCAGCGCCAATTATTAATATTTTTTTCATAGCTAAAATTATGCTAAAGTTTTTCTAATTGCTTGTTTCCATCCTTGCAATAAATTATTTCTCAATGATTTATTAAGTTTTGGAGAAAAAAGTCTATCTTTTTTCAACTTAGCTTGAATTTCATTCAAAGATTTAAATTCTCCAATCTGGTATCCAGCCAATAGTGCAGCGCCTAAAGCTGTTGTTTCTAGAGTTTTTGGTCTAATAACATTTAAGTTTAATATATCAGATAAAAATTGAGCAAACCAATTGTTAGCTACCATTCCTCCGTCAACTTTAATTAATTTAGGTTTAAGCCCATCTTTTTTCATTGCATCAAATAAATCATAACTTTGATATGCAACAGACTCTACAACTGCTCTTACTAAACTTTTCCAATCACTGTTTCTTGTTAAACCTGTAATAACTCCTCTTGCATCTGGTCTCCAATAGGGAGCACCAATTCCACTAAACGCCGGAACTACATATACACCATCGTTATTTTTTTTTGATTTAGCAATATTTTCTGTTTCATATGCATTATTGATTAGTTTTATTTTATCTCTAAGCCATTGTATTCCTGCTCCAGCAATAAAAATTGAACCTTCTAATGCATAAGTATTTTTTCCATTTATTCGATAACAAATTGTGGTCAATAATTTATTTTTTGAAAAAATTTTTTTTGAACCGGTATTCATTATTGCAAAAGCACCGGTGCCATAAGTACTTTTGATTGAGCCTTTTTGAAAACAAGATTGACCAATTGCTGCTGCCTGCTGATCTCCTAAAACTGCAGATATAGGGATTTCTTGTCCGATAATTTTTTTATCTAAAGTCCCAAAACTATCAGCTGAATTTTTTACTTCTGGAAGAATTTTGTGTGATATCTTTAATTTTTTCAATATATTTTTATCCCATTGATTTGTATTAATATTATATAACATTGTTCTGGATGCATTAGTTGCTTCAGTTAAATGTCTTTTTCCTTTAGTGAGCTTCCAAATTAAAAAAGTATCAATGGTTCCAAATAGTAAATTATTTGATTTTAATAATCTTTTTGATTCTTTTATATTATCTAATATCCATCTAATTTTCGTTGCTGAAAAATATGGATCGATAAATAAGCCAGTTTTTTTTCTAATTATATTTTCATAATTATTTTTTTTCAAATTTTGGCAAAATTGTTGTGTACGTCTATCCTGCCAAACAATAGCATTGTAAATTGGTTTACCATTTTTTTTATTCCAGAGGATAGTTGTTTCTCTCTGATTGGTAATTCCAATACTTAATATTTTTCCTTTTAACTTCTTAGCTTTTTGTATAACTTTTTTTAATGATTTGAGTGTAGTCTTCCAAATCTCATTCGGATTATGTTCTACCCAACCATTTTTTGGGAAATATTGTTTAAATTCAAACTGTGATATAAACTTTGTGTTACCTTTTGTATCAAACAAAATTACTCTTGTTGATGTAGTGCCTTGGTCAATAGCAACAAGAAATTTTTTCACAATTTTAATTTATGCCAAGGTGTTTTTTTCTTTTCTCTACCCAGGTTCTAATTAAATTATCAAATATTAAACCTATGAAAGCAACGCAAATTCCAAGTGTGAATCCTATACCTGCCCCTTTTTTATCTGATAATGCTTTTAGAATATATTGTCCTAAATCTTCAGTTCCAATAAAAGCTCCAATGATCACCATAAACAATGCAAATACAATTGTTTGATTTAAGCCAAGCATCATGTGAGGAAATGCTAAAGGAAATTCTATTTTAGTCAATCTTTGGAATTTATTTACACCTGACATTGTTGCGGCATCATGCAAACCAACTGGAACACTTCTAAGACCTTCAATTGTATAACGTGTTGCAGGTATTGTTGCATAAACTATAACTGCAATTAAAACTGATGTATCAGTTATACCAAAAAGCATCATCACTGGAATTAAGTATACGAAAGAAGGGAAAGTTTGAAATATATCACAAACCCCCAACATAAAACTCGCAGAATGTTTGTTTTGAAAACATAAAGTTCCAACTGTAAATCCAATTATACAAGATACAATAACTCCAAAAGTTGCCATATATGCTGTCACTAATGCTCTATCCCACCATGGACTAAAGGCTATAAATAATGTTAATCCGCAAACAACTAATGCTGAACGAATCCCACCAATTAAATATCCCGCTCCAACAACCAAAACTAAAGTGGCAACCGCAGGCATTCTTAAATATAAAGCTCTCATTGGCTGAAGCACGTCTTGAATTAACCATGTGTTAAATGCTTTTATATACACAAAGAATGTATCAAAAATCCAATCAACACCTTTATTCCAAAAATCTGCTGTTGATATTCCTTTGTTATGTGGAACTTCAAATAAATAGTTGTAACTATCTTTGAACAAAAAAGTTCCAACATAAGCAAGTACAATTCCTATAATTACTGTTGCAACAAAAAATAAAATATTTTTATTTCTTTGGTAGAATGTCAGATTGCCAAAATAATCTGTTTGCTTATTTGCCCAAGCCAAAGACATTTTATCTAAAAGAATTGCAATTAAACTGATACACAATCCAGCTTCTAAGGCTAATCCAATATTGAGTTGATTTAAGGCTAGCAATAAATTAAACCCTAAACCTTTTGCACCTATAAATGCAGAAATAACAGCCATAGAAAAACAAACCATTATGACCTGGTTTACTCCAATCAAGATATCTCTTCTTGCAGTTGGAATTAATACTTTAAACATCAGTTGCCAATTATTACAGCCACTCATTCTACCTGCTTCAATAACTTCTGGTGGTATTGCTCTTAAACCTAATATAGTCAATAATATCATTGGTGGTACAGCAACAACCATAGTTATAATTACTGCAGCATGATCACCAACTCCAAAAAGAACAAGCGCAGGAACCAATACTGCGTATTGTGGCATTGTTTGCATAACTAAAAGTATTGGATATAAAGCTTTCTCAACACGTTTACTTTTAAATGCCGCTATACCTAAACCTAAGCCAAAAATAAATGATAGTGGTGCTGCAACTAATATAAATGAAAGAGTTTGCATGGAAGGTTTCCATTGACCAAATATAGAAATGTAAACCATAACTAAACCGGCAAACAAAGCTAGACCTTTGCCACTTAGTTTATAAGCAAGTATTGCTGAACCCGCAGCAACAATAGTCCATGGTAAACCTGGTAGCTCTGCCCATGGGTTTTTGTCTATCCAATCCCAACTGGTAAATGCAACAATAGTTTCAAGTCCGCCTAATAAAATCTCTCTAATCAGTTCTATTAGAAACGTCATAAAAGCAGTTAAATTTCTACTTATTTGTAAAACTAAAGGCCGAGTTCTGTATTCTTGAGTATCTTCGTTCCAAAATTCAATTGGCATCCATTCATTCATTAAGAAAAATAATGAATCATTTATCCAAATAGGTAACCATCCAAGCAATGGGGGTAATCTCCAAAAGACATCAAAAGCATAATATCTTACTTCTTTACCGAGAAAAACAAAGGAGCTTTGGTTTGGATCTTTAACAAATTCTGCTTGGCCTCTTATAAATTTGTATGTTTCAGGAACATCAATCGCAAAGCATAAAGCAAAAAATACAATCAATAAAAATAACCATTGAAATAACTTTGGATATTTTTTTATTAATTCCATGATTTAATTATTATTTTTTCTTCCTCCAAAAACTGTATTAATTATTTTTGTTGGATTGATAGAGCCTACAATTTTGTTGTTATTATCTATAACTGCTACTGATTTTTCTTGTGTTAAAATTTTTTCAGCAACATTTTCAATAATTTCGTCTTTTAAAACCTTCAAATCACCCAAATTATCAGTGGTAGATGATTCCATTACATCTTCTATTAATAGAACTTTTTCTCTAGGTACTTCTTCGGTAAATTTCCTTACATATTCAGTTGCTGGATTTAAAACAATATTTGCAGGTGTATCTAGCTGTTCAATTATTCCATCTTTCATAATAGCAATACGATCTGCAAGTTTTAAAGCCTCGTCAAAATCATGTGTAATGAACATAATTGTTTTTTGTAATTTATCTTGAAGTCTTAAAAATTCATCCTGCATTTCTTTTCTAATTAATGGGTCTAATGCAGAAAAAGGTTCATCCAAAAACCAAATATCTGGCTCTACTGCTAATGATCTTGCAATACCTACTCTTTGTTGCTGACCTCCAGAAAGTTCTCTTGGAAAATAGTTTTCTCTTCCATCAAGACCAACAAGTTTAACCATATCCATTGCTTTATTAATACTATCTTCAGTTTTAATTCCCTTAATTTGGAGTGGGAAAGCAATATTTTCTACAACTGTTTTATGAGGAAGTAGAGCAAAACTCTGAAAAACCATTCCCATTTTATTTCTTCTAAGCTCTATTAGTTCTTTATTATTTAATTGAAGTAAATCTTGACCTTCTATAAAAATTTTTCCACCTGTTGCATCAGTTAATCTAGAAATACATCTTAGCAAAGTTGATTTACCTGATCCGGATAAACCCATTACAACTAACATTTCTCCCTTTGAAACTTCAAATGAAGCATTGTTAACACCTACTATACATCCATTTTCTTGAAAAGTTTTTGCATCTACATTGCCATTTGAATCTTGAAGCATTTTTTTGGCATTTTCTCCAAAAATTTTATAAACAGCTTCACATTTAATTACTGGTTCAGACATAAATTTTAATAAAGTTATACGAAATTAAGATAAAATAAAATCTATATAATTTGTTCATTTCTCCTTAAAAATTTTTAATAAAATAAACTCTTGTATCAATACCGGTGCTTAAAAAACTTAAAACCTCTCCACTTACATTTGCTGTTCTATTTACTCCTACATTTGCACCACTTACAGTGTAACCAGCAAAGCATTTATTTTTCTCTTTATCCCATTTAACATACGTTTCATCAATTTTATTACCATTGATAGTATATAGTTCGTAAGCTTCGTAATTTAAAAAATGAGCAGCCATGATAGCACGTTGAGGAAGAAGTTTTGTTGCATTACAAACTGCTTCATATAGTTCATCAGTCAATCTAAAATTATCTGTTCCATCAAATGTTACTAGGATACCTGATGGAAGTTGGGATATAAGTGCATTAAGTTTTTTTTCTTCTGCGATTCTTTCTTCTTCTAATTTCATTTTTTTAATTAATTCATCTCCTCCTCCCCAATAAATATTTAAAATACCAAAAGATAAAATTATAATAAGTGTTAAGATAAGCAGACGAGCAAATTGCTTTGTTGTTTCGGGCAACTCTTTTAATCTGTTTATATAATTATTTTTTATCATTATTTTAATTATTCTTGTAATTTTCCATTAATCCATGTGCCTGTCTTTTCCTTACCATCAGACCAAGTAAACGTTCCTTTCCCGTTCATAAAACCATTAACCCATTCTCCAACATACGTTGCGCCATTTGGAAAAGTTAAAGTTCCTTGCCCACTCCACTCGCTGTTTTTAAATTCACCTTTATAAATATATCCATTAGGCCAAGTTTCTGTTCCTTGACCATGTTTTTTTGTGTTTACCCACTCACCTTCATAAGTTGTTTTATCTGTATAAACCCACTTACCATAACCATTTTCGCAATTTCCCTCCTTACATCCAGTACTACGAGATAGAACTTCAGATGTAATTAAAAAACTAAAAATTATGCTAATAATAATTTTTTTCATAACAATACTTTACACAAAATTAATTAAAAAAAAATCAGACATTTGTGTCTATTTTTCTGCATGAATAAAAAGAAATATCTTTTTCTGCGTTTTCACTTTTTATATTTCTTGTAATTTCATGGACTAGTTCGCCTGATTTTCTATTTATAATACCAGACTCTGAGTAATTTCTTATTTGGTCAATTGCTTTAAATAAAACAACATCTTTATTTACTATTTTAACATTTAATTTTTCTGTATCTGAAAGAAATAAAGACAATCCACTAATCAAAAGTGTTTCTGGTTTTTTTGCCTCAATATCGAATTTATCTAAATCCTTATCATCTAAATCTTTGGCTAGAAAAGTTTGATAATTGTATTCAGAATTCTTAAGTATTTTTTTTTCTAAATCACATACAAAACTAAGATTAATATCCTCTTGGATATCCACATCTTTTGCATAGGCTGAATTTAAAAATAGTAAGCTAAGCGATATATAAAAAAAATATTTTATCATTAGAATAAATTTAACTTTAAGTAACCATTTTTCTAAAGTTAAAATAAAAAAATCCCCCCCAACATTGTTGGGGGAGACTTTATAATTATTAACTTTAACCTTTATTTAGTAAAAGCTTGCCAAACACTCTTATTGTCAGCTAACCATTTTTTAGCTGCATCTTCGTGAGTCATTTTGTCAACGTCAACTAAAGCTGCCATTGCACCAATTTGACTTGTAGAGAATGACATTTTCTTGAACATTGCAGCTGCTGCTGGATGAGTTTTTGGAAAATCAGCGTTAACTGCTTTTTTCAAATAACCATCTGGCGAACCACATTTACCGTCTCCACCATCTTCTGGTCTACAACCAGCTGTGTATGGAGGGAAATCTATAAATGTAAAACCAGCACCATCTGTAAAGTTTGGTGTCCAGTTAAAGATGATAGTTCCTCTTCCTTCTTTTTTAGCTGCTGCTAATTCTGCCCAAAGTGCATCTGCACTTCCAGCAAATTTAACCCACCAAAGATCTCCTAGACCTAAAGCGTCAACTCTTTGTGGTATTAAATCACCATGCCAAGTTTGTGGACCTTCTAACATTCTTCCTTTTCCATCTGGTGAATCAGGTGTTGTGAAGTTTTTTGCACAATCAGGATTTTTTAAAGCAGTCCAGTCTGGTAGACCTGGGCATAAACCTTTTTCAGCAACCCAATTTGGATATCCCATATCCTCAAGAGTTCTTGCTTCATGATCACCCCAGTCAAGCAAACCACCTTTATCTAAAGCTGTAGTAAATGATTTACCAAAAGCAGATTCCCAAACTTCGTGTGATAAAGTTACATCACCAATTCGAATTGATTCATAAACTGCTTGTGAGTCAGCGTTTACATATTTAACGTTATTACCCATGCTTTCCATAATTCCACCAATTACGTAAGCCATTACGATTTGACTTGACCAATTGTGTGTTGGGATAACGATAGGTTTCTTACTATCTGCAGAATTTGCTATGCCAATAAATGAAACTACTGAAATAACTATAGCAGATAAAAGAGATATTATTTTTCTCATTTTTTCCCCTTTCCTTAATATTAAGTACGCTTAGTATCTGCTTAATTAAATGTATAGTCAATAACTGTTAGATATATTATGTTCGTTGTAGGCTTTTAAAAATGCTAAATACAAGTGCTAATATAAAAGAACCGGGACTAAATGTACTACCACCTGGAGTTGAAAGATATATAGTAAATGGTGGTGGTCTCACCGGTATTCAAATTCTTCCAGATGATGAAATAGAAATTATAAATAATGAAGGAAATCAGATATGTGAGATATCAGTTTTCAACAAGGAAGGAAAATCAGAACCAGCAATTTTAAATTTAAAAGAAAATAAGGATGCCTCTGAAATTAAAAAAATACTTTCAAAAAAAGATGAGAGTTCTCTCATAGCACTTCGACAACTAAAAAAAAGAAATTTAGATATTTCAAAATCTAAAGCTTCGATTATTTTTGATAAAGAAACAAGATGGGGTGAAAAAGTAAAAATAAAATCAAAAGATAAATGTTATTGTATCTTTTCTGCTCCTGGTGCTGAAATGTTAATTCATGAACAAAATCCTCCAACAGATTTAACTATTTTTATTAAAAGAGCTAAAATTACAAAAGATAAAGAACATCATGTAATTCCAGATCCAATGTTTGATCCACTTAGTGAGACAAATATCGATAGAGCAACAGCAGTTTCTTTTCAGGTAAAAGAAGGTGATTACATTCAAGTTATTTCACCAACTGGAAGGCAATGTTCTGATTTTGTAGCATTCGATACAGCAAAATTAGATAAAAGAATTGAAAAAGGTTTAGATTGGCAAACAACAAGAACTTTTATGGCAAGTACTTTTCCTGGGCCAGGATTATTTTCAAAATTTTATGATACTGATCATGAACCTTTGGTTGAGGTAATTAGAGATACAGTGGGAAAACATGATACCTTTAATTTAGCCTGTACATCTAAATATTATGAAGATGCCGGATATTTTGGACATCCAAATTGCTCTGATAATTTAAATGCCTCTATGGAAAAGTTTGGAGTTCAAAAAAAAAGAGGCTGGCATGCAATAAACCTTTTTTTTAATACATCAGCAGGAGGCTTAAATTCAGTATTATCAGATGAATCTTTCGCTAGACCTGGTGACTACGTAACATTTAGAGCACTAAAAGATTTAACTTGTGGAACAACAGCTTGCCCAAGTGACATTGATGCTTGTAATTCATGGAATCCAACTGATATTTTTGTTAGAACTTATGATAAAAAAAAAGAATTTACAAAATCTTTTGCATTTAGAATGAAAACAGACTCAGAAACAAAATTAACTAGGAATACTGGCTTCTACGAAAGAACTTCAAAACTTACTAGAAATTTTATTGATGCTAGAGGCTTCTGGTTACCAAATGATTATACAAAACATGGTGTAATTAACGAATACACAGCTTGTAGAGAAAAATCAGTTGTTATTGATTTGTCTTCACTAAGAAAGTTTGAAATCTTAGGACCTGATGCTGAAGAGTTAATGAATTATACTTTAACAAGAAATATAAAAAAACTTTCTGTTGGTCAAGTCGTCTACTCTTCAATGTGTTATGAAAATGGTTTCATGTTTGATGATGGAACATTATTAAAATTGAGTGATCATGGGTTTAGATGGGTATGTGGTGATGAATATGCTGGAGAATGGTTAAAAGAGCAGGCAAAGAAAAAAAATTATAAAGTTTTAATAAAAAATTCAACAGATCAAATTAATAACATCTCTTTACAAGGTCCAAATAGTAGAAAAATTCTCGAAAAGTTTATTTTTACACCACCAACTCAGCCAACTATTTCTGAACTGCAGTGGTTTAGATTTACAATTTGTAGAGTTGAAGATCTTAATGGTATTCCTTTAATTGTTTCGAGAACTGGCTACACAGGAGAGCTAGGTTATGAGATTTGGTGTCATCCATCTGATGCTCCTAAAGTATGGGATAAAGTTATGGAAGCTGGAAAAGATGAGGGGATTATACCTGCTGGATTTGGTGCACTAGATTTACTAAGGATAGAAGCAGGATTAATATTATTTGGAAATGAATTTGATGGTCAAGTCGATCCATTTGAAGCTGGTGTAGGTTTTACAGTTCCGCTAAAAACTAAAACAGATGATTTTATTGGTAAAGAAAGTTTAATTAAAAGAAAAGAAAATCCTCAAAAAAAACTGGTAGGTCTTGAACTTACTGGAAAAGAAAAAGCAAATCATGGGGATTGTGTTCATATTGGTAGATCTCAAGTTGGTGTAATAACTAGTGGATGTATCTCTCCAACTTTAAATAAAAATATTGCGCTATGTAGAATAGATATTGGTCATTCAGAATTAGAAACTGAAGTTGAAGTTGGGAAAATAGATGGACATCAAAAAAGAATTCCTGCAAAAATAGTTCCTTTTCCTCATTACGATCCAACTAAATCTAGAGTAAGGTCTTAAATAATTATGAAAAGTACAAAAAATTTATTAGATTTTTGGGAAGAACAGATGAAACAATCACATCGTTCAAGTAATTATTTTTTTAGAAAATCACCTTCGCACTATCATATGATGCTTTTAATTATGTCATACCATAAACAAAACTTACCAATTACTGTTGAGGAATTAAAAACAAAACTATTTAAAACTTCTAGACCAAAATCTGCATTAATTATTAATGAAGCATGTGAAAAAGGTTTTTTTTATTTAGAAAAAGCAACAGACGATCAAAGAAAAAAAAATATTAAACCAACTGAGAGTTTTGTAGAAGAATTTGAAAATTATCTTAAAAGGCTAAGAGAAATATCGCTTTAACCAGTATTTTTCATTGCTGCAGATATTCCTGCTATTGATGTCATCATTGCATCATTAAGGTATTTCTTATCGTTAGATTTTATTTTTTTCTTTGACATTTTATTCATAACTACAGCTTGTAGTATATTTAAAACCTCAGAATAAATATTTCTAACTAGGACCGTTGTTCTAAATTTTTTTCTTTGATTAATTATTTCTCTTGGAGTTATATATCTATTTAATTTTTTAATTATAGCAAACTCAGATCTAAGTTTGTCTCCCACTTCTCTTAACTTTTTATCTGCAAGACTATTTTCGTAAACTTCCGATATTTCTGGATCAACTTTTGAAATAACCATATCTAAAATATCCATCGTCGAATTAAAAAATGGCCAATTTTTTTCCATATCTGTAAGAATAGTTTTTTGATTTTTAACTGAAGAATATTTTAATGCATCACCAGTTCCCAACCATGCTGGCAACATTAATCTTATTTGTGTCCAAGCAAATACCCATGGTATTGCTCTTAAGCTTTGAATATTATCTACATTTTTTCTTTTAGAAGGTCGCGATCCTATTGATAATTTCCCAAGAGCTAAGTGAGGTGTAACAGTTTTAAAATATCTTATAAAATCTGAATTTTCGTTTATGTTTTTTCTATAAGCTAAAGTAGAAACTTTCGTCATTTCTTCTATTAATTTTCTCCAACTATCTTTGGGATGTGGGGGTGGATTTAAAGTAGCCTGCATTACAGATCCTATATAACTACATAAATTATATTTCGCTAAAGGTTCATAACCATATTTTTGTTGGATCATTTCTCCTTGGTCAGTAATTCTAATACGACCATATACAGAATTTGGGGGTTGAGATCTCATCGTTGCTTGAATTGGTCCCCCACCTCTTCCGGCTGAACCACCTCTGCCATGGAAAAAAGTAAGATCAATTTTATATTTTTTGGCGATAATTAAAACTTCTTCTTGAAGTTTGTATTGATGCCAGCTTGCAGATAATTTTCCTGCATCTTTGCTTGAATCAGAATAACCAATCATAATTTCTTGTTTGTTTTTGATTAATTTTCTGTACCAACTTAATGAAAAAAGTTTTTCCATAATAGATTTTGCATTTTTTAAATCTTGCAAAGTTTCAAAAAGTGGAACTACTCGTAATTTATTTTTAATATTTGCTTGCATTTGCATTAGATAAACTTCTAATACATCTGAGGCTGCTGAAGTCATTGATATTACATAAGCGCCTAAACATTCTGATGGTTCATCAGCTAAAATTTTAAAAGTTGACCAAACTTCAGTATTTTCTTTATTTTTAAAATTAAAATTTTTGAAACTTTTTCTATTTTTTTTTATTTCATTTATCAAATATTTAATTTTTTTATTTTCATCCCAATTTAAATAATTAGAGTTATTTTTTTTCTTTACATATTCTGCCAATAGCTGCGAATGTCTTGATGATTCTTGTCTAATGTCTAATTTTGCAAGGTTTATACCGAAACATTTGGCTCGCCTCATTAAATCAAGCAAATCACTACTCGCAATATTTTCACTTTGGTTTTGTTCTAATGATTCTCTTACAACCCTTAAAGGTTTTAGAATTTCTTCTTTAGAAGATAAAAGCTTTTTTTGATCTAATGGTTTTTTTGCTACTAAATGTCTTTCTATTAATCTATGTGTCTTTCTTATTTGATCTCTTAATGGTCTTAAATAAACTCTATAAGGTTCAAAAGTTTTTCCAGTAGTTTTTAGAATTCTTTTTGAACATTTTTCCATTGAAAGTCCTCTAATTAATTTTGTTAATTCTTTTTCATAAAGTTTTGCTGCTTCCCATCTTGATAAAAGTATTACTTCTTTGGTGATAGTTGCTGTTACATTTGGATTGCCATCTCTATCTCCTCCCATCCAAGATCCAAATTCAATTGGATTAAAATTTTTAGGCAAACCTTTTCCCATATGTTTTACAAAAATAGCATTTAATCTTCTATAAACTTTTGGAATTGTTTCCCAAAGGCTGTCTTCAATTACTGCTAATCCCCACCTTGCTTCCTCAGAAGGTGTCGGTTTAAATCTTTTTAAATCATCAGTATTCCAAATAATTGTAAACTCATCATAAAGTTTTTTATCTAAAATTTTTAATCTTGATGGTTTGTCCTTCAAAAGATTTCTTTGATCCATTATCTCGGTTATTTTATGGTATTTTTGTATTAAAGTTCTTCTTTTAACTTCAGTTGGATGAGCTGTAAGAACTATTCCAATTTGAAGATTTTTTGCAATATTATAAATTTTTTGAGGTTTAATTTTTTTGTTTTTAAAAAGCTTTTCAAAAATTTCCTCAATGAAAATATTATTGTGCTTATCTTTTAAGTTAGAATTTTCGAATTCTTCTAATTTTCTAGAGGCATCTATGGATTCACTAAGATTAATAAAATTCATAAAATGATTAAATGCTCTTGCTAATTTAAATATTTTAATCGGTTTAAGTCTTTGAATTTCTGAAGTAATTTTATTAAATCTATTTTTGTTATTTTTGTTTTTAATATTAGCTTTTGATAGCAATCTTATTCTCTCTACTAAATTGAAAAAACTTTCTCCCTCCTGTTTTTTTATTACTCTACCTAAAATATTTCCCAAGTATCTAACATCATCCCTCAAAGATTTTGTAGGTATACGTTCATAATAGAGATCTCTTTTTATCATTTGGTATAAACTATTAGTTTATATTTTAATTTTTGCTATTTAAAGCTGACTTTACAGTTTCACCCATAACTGATGGATTTTTAGAAATAATAACTCCACATTCTTTTAAAAGCTCAACTTTCTCTACTGCGCTTTCACCATAAGCTGATACTATTGCACCTGCGTGGCCCATAACTCTTCCTTTTGGTGCTGTTAGTCCTGCTATGTAAGCTATAACTGGTTTTTTCATATTTTCTTTTGCGAATTTTCCTGCAGCTACTTCTTGTGGTCCTCCTATTTCGCCAATCATTAAAACTGCTTCTGTTTCGTCATCTTTCTCAAATTTTTCTAAAATATCTTTAAATGAGCTTCCGTTGATTGGATCACCTCCAATGCCAACACTGGTGGAAACACCAATGTTTAAATTTTTTAATTGTTGTGCTGCTTCGTATCCTAACGTACCCGATCTTCCAATGATTCCAATTTTTCCTTCTTTATATATATGGCCTGGCATAATACCTAACATTGCTTTTCCAGGACTAATCACTCCGGCACAATTAGGTCCTACTAAAGTCATTTTTTCAGTTCTTGAATATCTTCTCATATAACGTTTAATTTTTATCATATCGTGAGAAGGTATTCCGTCTACAATCGCAACACATGTTTTAATTCCAGCATCAGCAGCTTCCATCGCCGAGTCAGCTGCGAAAGCTGGTGGAACAAATAATATTGATGCTGATGCACCTGTATTTTTGACTGCTTCTTTAACTGTATTAAATACAGGAAGATTAAGATGTTTCATTCCACCTTTTCCAGGCGTTACTCCTCCAACTACATTTGTTCCATACTTAATCATTTCTTCTGCATGGAAACTTCCCATTTTTCCAGTGAAACCTTGTACTATTATTTTTGTTTTTTTTTCTATTAATACCGACATTTTTAGTTACCTAATGCTTTAACTGCCTTATTTGCAGCATCCTCTAGAGTGTTTGCTTCGATGTATTTTATTTTACTTTCTTTTAATATTTTGTTTCCTTTTTCAACATTTGTTCCAGCCAATCTTATTACTATTGGAACTTTAATTTCTATTTTTTCTAATGCTTGAACTATACCCTCTGCAACCCAATCACATCTATTTATGCCTGCGAAAATGTTTACAAGTATAACTTTCACTTTATCATCCATCGAAATTAATTTGAAAGCTTTGACTATTTTTTCAGGTGTAGCACCTCCACCAACATCTAAGAAATTTGCTGGTTCTCCACCAGCTAATTTAATCATATCCATTGAGGCCATTGCTAAACCAGCACCATTAATTATATTCCCAATATTTCCATCAAGGCTGACATAATTTAGTCCTCTATCAGATGCATATACTTCGTTAGGATTTTCTTGAGTTTTATCCCTTAATTCAGATACTTGATTTCTTCTAAACAATGCATTGTTATCAAAGCTCATTTTACAATCTAAAGCTAATATTTGATCTTGATTTGATATTACTAATGGATTTACTTCAACCATAGTTGCATCTAACTCACTAAAAGCTCTATAACATCCAATAATTGTATCTGCCGCTCTTGCTATTAAATTAGGTTCGATTTTTAATCCAAATGCTATTTCTCTAGCTTGAAATTTTTGCATTCCAACAGCTACTTCAATTTTAGATCTAATTATAGTTTCAGGTTTTTTTTTAGAAATTTCTTCAACGCTCATGCCTCCCTCTGTAGATGCTACAACCATTATACTTTCTGAACTTCGATCAAAAACTAAACCTAAGTATAATTCTTTTTTAATATCTGTTGCCTCTTCAATATAAACTCTATTAGTTATTTTTCCTTCTGGACCAGTTTGGTTTGTAACTAATTTTTTTCCAAGAAGTTTGTCGGCTGCTTGTGCGACTTCTAAAGAACTATTACAAATAATTATACCGCCTGCTTTTCCTCTAGCTCCAGAATGAACTTGCGCTTTTACTACCCACTTAGATCCTCCGAGCTCTCTAGCTTTATTCTCAGCATTTTCAGGACTGTAAGCAATTCCACCTCTAGGAATTGTAACACCAAACCCTGAAAGTATTTTTTTTGCCTGATACTCATGTATATCCATATTATTTTTTACTTTCCTTGAATAAGTTTATTTATATTTACAACATTTTCAGCCATACGTGCTGAAGCAGCATCGATCATTCTACCGTCTAGTTGTGCAGCACCTTTACCTTCTTTGGCAGCTTTTTCTAATTCTTCAAGTATCCTTTTTGCTTTTGTTACTTCAGCTTCTGGAGGAGAAAAAACTTTATTTGCCAAATCAATCTGGGAAGGATGTATTGCCCACTTGCCTTCAATGCCTATTGCAGCAGCTCTTTTGGCAGAAGCTACGTAAGCATCAGGATCATTAAAATCCCCAAATGGTCCATCAATTGCTCTCAGTCCATAAGCTCTACATGTCATAACTAGTTGTGACAACCCATGATGCCATTGGTCCCCAGGATAATCAGGGTTTAATCCTCCTATAACTACAGTTCTTGCCCTTAAACTTGCTGCATAATCAGCAACTCCAAAATGAAGAGCTTCTAATCTTTCGCTAGATTTTGCAATTTCTTTTATATTAGACATTCCTAATGCAGTTTCTATTAAACACTCAATACCAATTTTATTTTTAATTTTTTTATTAGTTTCAATTTGTGTTAACAAACAATCAACCATATACACATCGCTTGCTGTTCCTGCTTTTGGAACAAGTATGGTGTCAACTTTGTCTCCTGCCTGTTCCACTATATCGATTAAATCACTATACATATAATGGGTATCTAAGCTATTTATTCTAACTGAAATAGTTTTTCCTTTTTCTCTCCAATTGATTTCATTAAGCGCTTTGATAACATTTGCTCTAGCTGGAATTTTATCATTTGGTGAAACAGCATCTTCAAGATCTAAAAATATATAATCTGCATTTGAGTTTAATGCTTTTTCAAACATTTTAGGCGATGATCCAGGAACAGCTAGCTCACTTCTGTGTAACCTTGATTTTGCAGGTTTATAGTATTGATGACTCATTTAAATATTATAGTTTTTAAGATACCTCTAAAAATACTAAAATTAAGGTATTCTTTTTATATATAGTTTTTATTAGTAAAAAATAAGCTTAAAAAGGATTATCTCTTTTGCTACTGATTCATCTTAGTAGAAAAATATGTCAAATTTACCGACAAAAGCAAAAGTTGTGATAATTGGTGGTGGTATTCATGGATTAAGCACTGCTTGGAAACTTTCGGAAAAATATAAAAATCCAAACGATATTATAGTTTTAGAAAAAAAAGATACAGCAGCTGGTGCAAGCGGAATAGCGTGTGGAGTTGTTAGAAATAATTATTTCCAACCTGCAATGAGAGAGTTAATGGCTCACTCAGTTTCAGTTTGGGAAAGTGATCCAAAAGCATTTAAATATAATCCAGTAGGCTATATGCAAATATCTCCTGAAGTTATGCACAAAGATGTTGCAAGTATTTATGAACAACAAAAAGCTATCGGTTATGATTCAGTTTTTATTGAAGGTGAAAAAGACTGTATGAAATACATGAAGGGAATGTTTGATGATTGGCAAGCACAGGGAATAACTTCTGTTCTTCATGAAAAAAAAGGTGGCTACGCGTTTAATAAAGACTCAATTAAAGCAATAGAAAGTAAAGCTAACGCTAATGGTGTTAATGTACATAAAGGAGTTAAAGTTACAGGATTTAAAAGAGGAAGTAATAGTAATGCTATAACAGGAGTAGAAACTAACCAGGGTAATATTGACTGCGAACAAGTAGTTATTGGAGCTGGTCCTTGGGTGAGAGACTTCTGGAACATGTTAGATTTACCAAAAACAACTGAAGTAAAAAGTAAAGACGGAAAAATGCATACTGTGGATATGTGGACATACTGGTTTTTACAAGAAGGTGTTTTGGGTGTTGATGCTGACTACTTAAGAACTAATGATGGAAAACAACCACCTGTAATCCATGTTGATACAGATGCACCGTTACATTCAGATAAAGATGGAAAATTAATTACAGATAAATTATGGGGAATATATTACAAGCCAGATATAGAAGGTTTGGGAGTTCAAGGAGGAACTTCTCCTTATATAGTTCAAAAACATTTTGATAAAGTTAATGTGGATCCTTACGGAATAGAGTCACCTGAATTTCAAACGACTGAAGAATTTTCTGATATGTGGACTTCAGCATTAGCTCATTGTCAAAAACGTTTTGTTGGTAAATCAAATTTATATAGAAAAGGTCCATCAGGTGGATTGGGTTGTTTAACCCCAGACTCTTTTCCAATCTTTGATAGATTTTGTGAAAATGTTTATATGATAGCTGATGCAAACCATGGTTATAAAATGTTAGGTGTTGGTCATTTAGTTGCTCAAGAAATTTTAGGTCAAGAAAGTGAATTGTTGAAACCATTTAGATTCAACCGATACGCGAAGGGAGAACTTCACCCCACTTCGAACAGCCCTTTTCCTTGGAGCTAAACTTACTGTGTGGACACATATTAAAATATCAGCTAACTTTTATTTTATAAAAAATTCATTGGAGGGAAAATGACTGATCTAGAAAAACACGTAAATCAACCTGGTAGAGCTAAACTTGTTAAAAGAGTTAGAGAAAAAATTAATGAGTTAGGAATAACTTATATTTATTATCAATTCATTTCTGTAACAGGACGTGTTGTTGGAAAAGGAATTCCCGCAGACCATTGGGAAAGAACTGCAGAAAAAGGTTTTCAACTGGTTTATGGATCTACTGCCAACTTATTTGTAGACAGACACAAAAATTATATCGGATACGGCCCTGAAGCTATGGAGCTTGTTGGTATACCTGACCCTGAAACTTTCTGTCAATTACCTTGGGATAAAAGAATAGGAAGGGTTTTTGTTACATGTTTTAGAAATAGAGAAGAAAGACAAAATCCAGGTGGTCATTTAACTTCTGATTGCAGAGGTAACTTGAAAATTTTTATGGATGAATTTCAGAAAAAACATGGGTTAGAATTAAGAGTTGGAACAGAGCCTGAAATGATGTGGTTGACAAAGAATCCCGATGGAACTCCTACTGGCGAAGGTTTTTCTAAACCATACTGTTATCACATCGATCAATTTGAATCATTGAGACCTGTGTTTATGAAAGTAATTGAATACGCTTCAGCTATGGGTTTAGATATGATCCAAGGTGACCATGAAGATGCTCCAGGACAATTGGAATTAAACTGGACTTACGACAATGTTTTAAGAAACGCTGATAGACTTTCTACTTACAGACAAATTTGTGCTCAAGTAGCAAGAGAACATAATTTAATAGCATGCTTTATGACAAAACCATTTATGGGTGTGTCTGCAAGTGGTTGTCATACAAACATGTCTTTATGGAAAGGTGGAAAAGTTGTAACAAACAAATTAGGTAATAAAAAATTACCTGGAGTAGAGGAAGTGTTTGGTTATGTACAAGGGGGTACAAATACTTTTATGCCTGATACTAAAGATATGCAAATGCCAGGTAAAGTTGGTTTACAATCTATTGCTGGAATAATGGAACACTTACCTGCTTTAACTGCTTTAGGATCTTCGACAGTTAATTCTTATAGAAGACTTTGGGATCAAGGATTCTGGGCTCCAGTTTATGCTGATTGGGGATACCAAAATAGAACTTGTGGTTTAAGAGTTTCTGCTCCAGGAAGATTTGAGTATAGATCTGTGGACTCTATGCACAATCCATATTTATTAGGTGCTGCTTTATTAAAAGCCTGTGACCATGGTATTTCAAAAAATCTAAAACCATCTAAACCTGAGTCTAGAAGTATGTATGAAGCTAAAAAAGCTGGGAAAGATGTTAAAAAACTTCCATTAAGTCTAGGTGAAGCTTTAGATAGATTAGCAGAGGATGAGGTTATTAAATCTGCAATGCCAGATGAAATGTATAAAGTTTTCCATTGGTACAAGAATGATGAATGGGAAAAGTTCTTAGGTGCGACAACTCAATGGGATCTGGATACTTATTTAGATTGTCTTCCATAGTAAAAAATTAAAAGAAGGAAAATTATGTGCGGTATAGCTGGATTAATTCATAGAGGTAAATCTTCAAATGTTGGCGAAGAGTTGCAACATATGCTTCAAGCTCTAAAACACAGAGGACCAGATTCAACTGGTTACGCTCTTTATGCTGATAACGATGGTCAAAACTTTATACTAAGATTTAAAGTAGGTGAAAACGTTGGAGAAGGTAGTACATCAGTAAATGAAGATGAAAGCGTATATAATGAAAGAAAAAAAGCTGTCGACAAAAAACTTTCTGAACTAGGAGCTCTAGTTGTTAAAGAAGAAAAATTAACTCCATACTCATACAGATATGAAATTAAATTTGATAAGGACCTTATGGAATTTTCAAAATCAATTGAAAGTATTCAAAGTGTTGAAATACTGTCTATTGGAAAATCTCTAGAACTTATAAAAGATTTAGGAGATGCAACTGTTGTATCTGAGAGATATGGATTAAATAAAGTTCAAGGAACGCATGGTATAGGCCACGCCAGAATGGCAACTGAATCAGGTGTAGATATTAAATCGGCTCACCCTTTTTGGGGATACCCTTTTGCAGATGTATCAGTAGTTCATAATGGTCAACTTACAAACTATTGGAATAATAGAAGAGTTCTTGAAAATAAAGGTATGCGTTTTATGTCAGAGTGTGATTCAGAATTAATAGCAGTTTTCCTTGCTGAAAGGATGCGAAATGGAGCAACTTTAGAAGAAGGAATGAAAGAAAGTTTAACAGGACTAGATGGTGTTTTTACTTATTTTGTTGCAACGAAAGATTCTTTAGGAATGGCTAAAGATACTATGGCTGCAAAACCGTTGGTTCTATATGAATCTGATGACCTGGTTGCTATGGGATCTGAGGAAATAGCAATAAGATCAATTCTTCCACAAGAAATAGACACATACGATCCTTTTGATGGGGAGGTAAAAGTATGGCAAACTTAAAAACAGCTGAAAAAAAAACAAAAGCCCAGTCAATGGGTATGCATACAGAAACCCTTACAGGAAAAACTCAACAAAAATTTTTTAACCCTGATGAAGCTGAAAACTTTTTCTATTGGGGTACTTACGATGTAGACTTTAATAAAAGAACTGATTTAGATGTTAAAGATTTAGATTGTAAACAAGCAAATGGAAAAATTGATGAATTAATGAGTCAAGGTTATGGAACAATAGTCATTAAAAATCCACAAGGAAAACATAGTTTAGGAGTTGGAATACTAAATAAACTTAATTTAATTTTTGAAGGAAGTTTGGGTTATTTTGGTGTTGGGTCAATAGACGGTCCAATTGTAAGAGTTAATGGTAGAGTTGGTTGGTCATGTGCTGAAAATATGATGGCAGGAAAAGTGGTAATTGAAAAAAATGCAGGTTCTTGTTTTGGTGCAGCTATTAGAGGTGGTGATTTAATTTGTAAAGGAAGTGTTGGAGCAAGAACTGGGATTGACCAAAAAGGCGGTACAATAATTATAGGTGGAGATGCTGGTGCTTTTACAGGATTTATGATGCAAAGAGGAAGGATTGTTATTTTAGGTGACGTGGGTATTAACCTAGGAGACTCTATGTATGATGGAACAATATATGTAGGTGGTAAAATTGGTTCATTTGGCAGTGATGCGGTAGAATCACCTATGACAAAAGATGATATAGATTGGTTAAAAAGAAAACTTAAAGTTGCTGAAATTGGCGAGAACTTTGATGTATCTAAAATGACTAAAGTTGTAGCCGGTAAAAAACTCTGGAACTACGATGCTCTAGAGCCTACTGAGAAAAAAGGAGCTATATAATGGCAAAAAATAAAAATGGAAAATCTAACGGTCATGCGAATGGAAAAAGCGAGTTCGCTAAAAGAAATAAAAGTTTATTAGGATATAACTCAATTTTTACTCCTGAAGTAATTGATGACATTCATATTAAAGCTCAATTAGGAAGATATAGAATGCGTGGAATGGCATTAATGAAAAAAATTCCAACATTTGATGATTTAGTTTTTTTACCAGGTACATTAACAAGATTTGTAATTGAAGGTTATAGAGAAAAATGTGAGACAAAAACTGTAATTGGTCCAAGATGTGAAAACCCAATTGAATTAGATATTCCAGTTTACATCACGGGAATGAGCTTTGGAGCACTTTCCTATGAAGCAAAAACAGCTTTAGCAAGAGGAGCAACAATGGCTGGAAGCGCTACATGTTCGGGAGAAGGTGGAATGATACCTGATGAAAGAAGATATTCTGAAAAATGGTATTACCAATGTATTCAATCTAGATATGGATTTAATCCTCACCACGCACAATTAGCTGATGGGATAGAGGTATTTATAGGTCAAGGTCAAAAAGTTGGAATGGGAGGACATTTAATGGGTCAAAAAGTTACTGACCAAGTTGCTGAAATGAGATCATTGCCTGCAGGAATAGACCAAAGATCACCTGCAAGACACCCTGATTGGCTAGGTCCAGATGATCTAGCTTTAAAAGTTCAAGAGCTTAGAGAATTAACTAAAAATAAAGTTCCAATACAATTAAAATTAGGAGCTGCTAAAGTTTATGATGATGTGCGTATGGCTGCAAAATGTGATCCAGATTCAATTTATTTAGATGGAATGGAAGGATCAACTGGAGCTGGTCCTCATATTGCAGCAGCAAATACTGGTATCCCAGGTATAGCTGCGATTAGAGAAGCAAGAAGAGCTATTGATGATGTAGGAAAAACTGGAAAAGTAACACTTATTTATGCTGGTGGAGTTAGAGATGGAGCAGATATGGCAAAAGCTTTGGCTTTAGGAGCAGATGCTATTGCGATTGGAACTGGGGCTATGATTGCTCTTAACTGTAATAAAGAAATTCCAGAATCTAATTTTGAAAAAGAAATGGGAGTTCCAGCGGGCCATTGCTATCATTGTCATACAGGTCGTTGTCCAGTTGGTGTTGCAACTCAAGATCCAAAATTAAGGAAAAGATTAAATCCTGATGATGCTGCATTAAGAGTATATAACTATTTACACACAATGACTTTAGAAGCACAATTATTAGCTAGAGCTTGTGGTAAAACAAATATTCATTCTTTAGAGCCAGAAGATCTGGCGGCACTAACTATGGAAGCTTCTGCTTTAGCTAAAGTTCCTCTATCAGGTACAAATCATACTGTTGGGGTTGACGACTTTCATAAAATTTAAGGTTTAATATGGGTAAAAAGAAAAATAAAAAGAAAAAAATAAAAACTAAAGAAACTAAGGGTCAGCTAGGTAAAAAGAAGGAATCAGCTAGAGAAAAAATGATAGGTCAAACTATCGGTTACCGTTATGATGTAAACTTGCTACCTGATTACAAAAGACTTACTCCATTTTTGAAAAAATATATTGAGCATATGGGCTGGGATGATCTTAATTGGCTTGAGGATGTTCATATGGGTTATGAAGAAGATAGACCTGCAGTTTTTGACAGAAATGCTAATGGTTGGGTTACAATTCCAAAAAAAATTAAACTTCCAAATAACCAACAAGATAGAGATATGATAGCAAGAGAACTTCTTGTAAAGTTTCAGATGTCACCAAACCACCCTCTTGTTGATCTTAAAAAAGCTTACAGAAAATTTTAAGAATCTTAATTAATTCTATCTACTATAGGTTGTGTTGTTGCAATATAATCATTAAAAATTAGGCTTTTTTATTCTTGTGATAACTTTTCTAACATCTAGAATCTAACTAGTTAGTTTAAATTAACAGAGTAGATAAAAAAAAGGAGGAAGGCAATGACAGATCAACTTACTGCATTGACTACCATATTTACAGAGTTCTACTATTGGATAACAGTGGTACTTATGTTCCTTATCCACGTAGGTTTCTGTATGTATGAAGTTGGAGCCTCTAGATATAAACATCACCAACACACATTAATGAAAAACACAATGCTGATACCTTTGGTAACAGTAACTTGGTTTTTATTTGGTTGGTGGATATATTGGGCATTTCCAACTGGACCAGGTTTAGCACCTTCTATAATGAATGAAAGTGCGGCTCTAATAACAGACGAGTCAGCATTTAGTGCAGCTTGGTATGTACCAACTAGTGACTTAATGGGAACAAACTTGAATGACCGTATAAGCGGAGTATTTTGGGCTGCGTTCTTATTATTCTCATGGACTGCTGCCTCTATCGTTTCAGGTGCGGTAATCGAAAGAATTACAACATTTGCATTCGGTATCTTAGCAATAGCAATTGGTTCAGTTTTCTGGACAATTGATGCTGCTTGGGGATGGCATTTCGATGGTTGGATGTTAAAAATATTGGGATATCATGATGCTTATGCGTCAGGAGTTATTCACGCAGTAGCAGGAGGATTTGCTCTTGGAGTTCTAGCGGTTTTAGGACCAAGAATAGGAAAATTCTCATCTAGTGGTGAACCTAGAAATATAGGACCAAGAAATCCATGGTTAGTAACTATTGGGTTATTCTTAATTTATACTGGTTTCTGGGGATTCTATGCAGCGTGTAATATACCAATTTTTGATCTAGGACCTGAATATGGAATGGAAGGAGTAACATTCTGGACAGCAACTAACATTTACGTAACACCAACAACGTTAGGTGCAATCACAATGAACTTCTTGATGTCGTTATCTGGAGGTTTAA
Organism: uncultured Pelagibacteraceae bacterium; assembly: GCA_902560815.1. Classification (GTDB taxonomy): domain Bacteria; phylum Pseudomonadota; class Alphaproteobacteria; order Pelagibacterales; family Pelagibacteraceae; genus Pelagibacter. Next base: position 22,436 of record CACENP010000007.1, on the reverse strand, counting down.
TGGCCGGATATCTTATATCTAAAGGAGATCCTTTCTGGACATACTCAAGTGGACTAGCTGGAATAATATGTGCTTCTGCAGGAAATGATTTATATCATCCAATTCAATCATTCATAATTGCAATGGTTGGAGTATGGGTAGCATACAGATTGCATTACTGGGTTGAACGTAAGTTCAAAATTGATGATGCAGTTGGTGCTGTTGCAGTACACGGTTATGCCGGTGTCGCTGGACTTATAATTTGTGGTTTTGTTCTAAATGGATATCCTTCATCAGGTTATAGTGTAGGATCTATGTGGGTAGGAACAGACTACGCTCCAATAAATCCTTTGGGAATGTTTATTGGTGCAGTAATTATGTTCGGTGTACTTGGTTTCTTACCAGGATGGATATTGGCTAAAATACTTTCAGGAATGGGTAAACTTAGAATTCCAAGAGAAGTAGAATTAGCTGGTCTAGACTATACAATAATGGAAGATGCAAAGAGCGATGAAAAAGCTGTTGCGTCATCCGGAAGGTAAAGGAGGAAACATATGGCAACAGTTACAAATTGGATAGATCACCTTAGCGCTGCTGAAGTGCAAGGGCCAGTTTACCCTGGTGTAGGAACTGAAGGAATTTTAGTTCTTGTTCTAGTGGTACTTTGGATTGGTTGGCATTTCATTTCGAATATGCAAGAGAAAAGCAAATCGGAAGCAATTGCTAGAAGAAGACCTGGTTCAAATGACTGGAAAAGCAATGTTACCGACGGGTAATTAAAATTAAAATAAAGGGCGCATTTAATTATGCGCCCTTATTTATCATGGACGAAAAAAATTCAGAAAATATTAATAAAACACCTGAAAAAATGTCAAGGATTGCTTGGCCAAAATCAAAGTATGGTGCTATCCTTGCTATAATATTATTTGTAGTAGTTAGTCTAATATATTACAAAGATAAAATTATAAATTTATTTAGTTAAAATTACTTATGGCAAAAGATCTTTCTAGGTTAGCAAAACAAAAAAAAATTAAATACTTCTTAATAAGTTTTGTAGATTTGTTTGGGGTTTTGAGATCTAAACTTGTTCCTGCGCAGGCAATTGGTGAAATGCAAAAAAATGGAGCAGGTTTTGCTGGTTTTGCTACTTGGTTGGATATGACGCCAGCAGATACAGATATGTTTGCAATTCCAGATCCTGAAAGTTTAATTCAATTACCCTGGAATAAAGAAGTGGGTTGGTTGGCTTCAGATTTATGGATGGATGCTAAACAAGTCAAAGCATCACCTAGAGTTATGCTAAAAAATCAAATTAAAAAATTAGATAAAATGAACCTACAAATGAAATCAGGTGTTGAATGTGAATATTTCCTAATTTCTGAAGATGGTTCAAGTATTGCAGACGGTAGAGATATTCAATCTAAACCTTGTTACGATCAATCTGCTCTAATGAGAAGATATGAATTAATAAAAGAAATATGCGATAGCATGATTGAGCTGGGTTGGAATCCTTATCAAAATGATCATGAGGACGCGAATGGTCAATTTGAAATGAATTGGGATTACGATGATTGTTTGGTTACGGCCGATAGACATGTTTTTTTTAAATTTATGGTTAAAAGTCTTGCAGAAAAACATGGATTAAGAGCAACGTTTATGCCTAAACCTTTTGAAAATTTAACAGGTAATGGTTGCCATGCCCACGTATCACTTTGGAATGGAAAGAAAAATAAATTTTTAGATGAAGGTGATAGATATGGTTTGAGTAAAACCGCATATCATTTTGTTGGAGGTATATTAAAAAATGCAAGATCTTTATCTTCTTTATTCAATCCTACAATAAATAGTTATAGAAGAATAAACGCGCCAGCAACTAAGTCTGGTGCTTCATGGTCACCAAGTAGTATTTCGTACACTGGTAACAATAGAACTCATATGATTAGAATTCCAGATGCAGGAAGATTTGAACTTAGATTAATGGATGGTTCAGCCAATCCATATCTTTTACAAGCTGGAGTTATTGCTGCAGGATTATTTGGACTAAATAATAAAACTGATCCGGGAGAACCATTAACGTGTAATATGTATACGGATTATAAAAATTATCCTAATTTAGAAAAATTACCAAATGACATTGAAGAATCTCTCGACGAATTAGATGAAAATAAAATCTTAAGAGAAGCTTTTGGAGATGATGTAATTAATAGCTATTTAAAATTAAAAAGAAAAGAAATAGAAGATTTTGATCAAAATGAAAATTTTGATAAAAAAAGTCCTGTAACTGATTGGGAAAAAAATAATACTTTAGATTGTTAAATTAATGTCATTAAATTCTGAAGTGTTAAATTGGAAATATAAAAATTTTTTAGAAAATAAAAATAATAAATTCATTAAAAGTGAAATTTTAAAAATACTTTCATCTGAAACTATCGATAAGGCTTATAACACAATATCTAAATGGGATGGTTATTCTCCTACTCCTTTAATTTCTTTAAATAAATTAAACGAAAAAATTAAAATAAATAAAATTTTTTATAAAGATGAGTCAAAAAGATTTCATTTAAAATCATTTAAAGCGTTAGGTGGCGCTTATGCAGTTGAAAAAATAATTAAAGGAAATAACAAAAAAATTATATCCACAGCTACCGCAGGAAATCATGGAAGATCTGTTGCTTGGGGTTCACAAAAAAATAGTTTGGAATGTAAAATTTTTATTAGTGAATTTGTTAGTGAATCTAGAGCTGAAGTTATGAGAAGTTTTGGTGCGGATGTAATAAGAGTAAAAGGAAATTATGAAGATTCTTTAAATGAATGCATCGAACAATCAAATAAAAATAAATGGCAAATAGTTCAAGATGTTGCTTGGGAAGATTACAAGTTAGTGCCAAAATTAACTATGGCAGGATATTCTGTAATGATGAAAGAAATTTCTGAACAAATTAAAAATGAAAAAATTTCACATGTTATATTACAAGCTGGCGTTGGTGGAATGGCAGCTGCAATGGTTGCTGGTATTGCTAGATATTTAGAATATGTTCCTAAAATAATAATTGTAGAACCAGATAGTGCAGCTTGTGTTTTAGAAAGCGTTAAAGAAGGAAAGATTAAAAAAATTTCTATTGAAAAAGAAAGTATAATGGGAGGAATGTCCTGTGGTGAAGTATCTTTATTACCATGGGAAATATTAAGAAATTCAGTAAATTTCTGCGTAACTGTTTCGGACGATTATATATCAAAAACAGTAAAACATCTTGCAAATGGCGACTTTAGTGATGAAAAAATTATTGGGGGGGAGTGCTCAACACCCGGAATAGCAAGTCTAGTTGGATTAAGTAATGATGATGAAGTAAAAAATAAAATTAATCTAAATGAAAGCTCAAATGTATTATTATTTGGTTGTGAGGGAGATGCAGACGAAGCATTATATCAAAAACTACTTTCAGAATAAAAATTAGCAAATATAAATGAAAAAAATATATAAAAAAAAAATAACTAATTTGGATTTTTATAAAATTTTTAAGCCAGAATTAACGCCAAAAAAAATGTTAGAACTTGGAGTTTTTGGAGGTTCCTACTTTGGGTCTAAAATAAAAGAATTTCCATTATCATGGTTTAAAAATGCTAAAATAAGTAAAAATTTTGATGCAAATATTAATCGTTTTAAAGTTAAGTCAGGTTTATCAAGAGAACACTGGATTGAAAAAGGATGGATTTTTAAAGAAGATCCACTGGGATGGTTTCAATGGTATTGCAGATTTTGTAATGGAAGAAGAATTCCTCATATAGATGAAATACAAATAAAAAGATGGAAAAATTTTAGAAGACATGTTTTGGCTATTGAAAAAAATTGTGAAAAAAATAATCTTGAATGTAGAAGAAGACAAAGACAAGCTATATTGCAATGGGCTTATAATCCTTTTATTTAATTTTAGTTTTAAAATCAATTCCATATTCAGATCTTGGACCTTTCCTTAAACCGAAAGGACCAGGAATAAAAATTGTCATAGGATTTGTGCCTGGTTTTAAATCAACTCTATGAAAATTATTTGCAGATCTAAATCCAATATAGCCAGGCGCTCTCCAATGTTTACCAGTTTTGGTTGTTTCCCAATAACCGTCTTTAATTATAATGGTAATGTATGGACATAAATGATTATGAACTCCATCACCATGATCATCATCGAGCATTTCATGAATTATAATATTAAATGGAAACCATTTTGGGCGGTGTCTGAATAAGACATAATATCTATTTAACCATGGTTTTGCTTCATTAAATTTTGGGTGAGATGGTCCACGATCTAGGACCGTTTTTTTTCTTCCCAATTTTGAAAGAAATCTTAGAAACATTTTTAATTTAATTTTAAAATTGCATTATCTCTAACAATAAACATATGATTATTTAAAACATATGGTCTAGAAATTTTTTCATTATCAATTTTTATAACATCTAAAACATTTCCGTTTAAAATTTCTATTATAGCTAATCTTCCATTGTTTAAACTTAAGAAAATTTTATCCTCAGAAACAATAAATCCAATAGGTTTAATATTTTTTTTATTAAATTTTTTTATTTGCTTTCCTATACTTGTCATTCTCAAAATATTACCATTTCTCGAATCTATAATTGCCAAGTAACCTTCTAAGGTAACTGTGAATAGCAAACCATCAGCAAAAGTAGGTCTTAAGTTTGAATTTAAATTTTGTTTCCATTTAATAACTCCATTTTTTTCATCAATCGCAAAAAATTCGTTTTGATTATTAGAAAAATAAATATTGTTATTTTCTATTATTAAATCAGAATTTTTTAACGAAAAATAATTTTCATAAATAGCACTACTTTGAGTTGGGGTTTGCCATACTAATTTACCAGTTTCTATATCAACAGAACTTAGATCTCCAAGTGTATTAATAAAAACTAATCTATTGTTATTAATAATAAATGAAAGTTTTTGTTGTGATTTAATAAAGGATTTTTCAGTTTTAATATTCCAAATTTCACTTCCATTTTTTAAAGAAAAACACCTAAGTATATTTTCAAAATCTACAACAAAAAATTTATCTTTAAATATTTTTACCTGGGAATTAAAAGGAGCAGAGTTGTTTTTCGACCAAATTAAGTTTCCATTATTAAGATTAATTGAGTAATATTTAGCAATACTATCTGCAACTATTAAGATTTTTTCGTTAGAAGCAAAATAAAGTATTGGTTTTTGTTTTTTTTCAATTTTTGAATAAATATTACTTTTCCAAATTAATTTGTCATTATTTGAAAAGTTTAAAATTGTACCTTTTTCATCAAAAAATATTAATGTTTTTTTTTCTGTAACTAATAATTCAGGTTGATAGTGGTCAAATTGACTTATTTTAGAAAATTTATATTTAGAAATATTTTTTAACTCACCAGTAAATTTAACTATACCATTATTATTTGAAAGGTTATTAATAAAACTATTTTTTCTAAAATTTTTTTTTAATCTAATCTTAAGTTCTGGATTAAATTCTTTTTCATAAATTTTTTTATTAACAAACAACTTTTCCTCAACTGGTTCAACCTCTGATTTTACTATCTCAGATTTCGACCAAAACCCAGTTTTTGTATCCAAGGAGCAATTTGCAATAAATAATAATATTAATAAATAAAATAATTTATTCATTAAAATCTCTTATTAACCTTTTTTTTGCTTCTAAAACTATTTTTGCGTTACTTTTTTCATTGCTTATAATTTGATTAAAAAATTCTTTTGCTTTTTGTTTTTGATTTTTATCAAAAAAATATTCAGCAATTAAATACAATGCATGAGATTTCCATATACTATCAGAATTTATGATGGGTTTCAAAATTGTTATTAAATTATTTTCAGTTTCATAATTTGCATTGAACAAACCTTTTTTATAAATAATTAGGTTCTTAACTTCTTTGTCTAAGTCGGTTTCATTTATAAGAACATCAAAATAGTTATTTATTTCTTCGTTTGATGTTTGGATTTCATTATCTATAATAAAATATAATGCTAATGGCGAATATGTTGTATTTTTTTCATTAATAATTTCAATCAATTCATTTTTTACATTTTCTTTATTTAAAGGATCAAATTTACTAATTATATTGTTAAATTTTAAAGCTAAATTTTTATTTTTATTTTCTTGTATTTCACTGAATGCAAAATAGGAAATAAGTAACAATACAATTAAAGTTATAATTGATATTAAATATTTTTTATTGTTAATGAAAAAATTTTTTATTTTTTCATTTCTAGTCTTAGCGTTTATTATCGATATATCTTCATCCATACTAAATCATATTCCTTAAAACATACTTTAAAATTCCACCATTTTTGTAGTATTCTAACTCATTTTTTGTATCTATTCTGCACAATGTTTTAATTTTCTTAATATCACCTGATGTGTATTTTATTTCTAATTCTACTTTATCTGAAGGAGATAGGCCTTTTTCAATATTTATTACACTTATTAACTCAGATCCTTTTAGTTTTAAATTTGATCTGTTCATTCCATCTACGAATTGCAGAGGTAATATTCCCATTCCAATAAGATTTGACCGATGAATTCTTTCAAAACTTTCAGCTATAACTGTTTTAATACCTAATAATTTTGTACCTTTTGCAGCCCAATCTCTTGATGAACCAGTTCCATATTCTTTTCCACCTATTACCACTAAATCGGTTCCTCTTTTTTTATATTCCACTACAGCATCGTATACTGTCATTACTTTACCTTCTGGAAATAACTTCGTAAAACCACCTTCGGTGCCTGGCGCTATTTCATTTCTAATTCTTATATTGGCAAATGTACCTCTCATCATAACTTCATGATTTCCTCTTCTTGAACCATAAGAATTATAATCTTTTGGTAAAATTTGATGTTCCATAAAATATTCACCAGTTGGACTTTCTTTCTGAATATTTCCCGCAGGAGAAATATGATCAGTTGTAACCATATCTCCTAAAATCAATAATGGTCTTGCATCTTTAATTTCTTTAATTCCCTCTGGTTCATCCGACATATTATCAAAAAAAGGCGGTCTTTTTACATAGGTTGATCCTTTATCCCAATTATAAATACTACTTTTTTCAGTTTTAATTTTTTGCCATTGAGCCGGTCCTTCAGAAACATTGGAGTATCTTTGAATAAACATTCTCGGATTTAATGCCTCACTTAAAACATCTTCTATTTCTTTATTTGAAGGCCAAATATCTTTTAAAAAAATATCTTTATCGTTTTTATCTTTTCCTAAAGAATCTTTATATAAATCTATTTCCATATGACCAGCTAAAGCATAAGCAACAACAAGAGGAGGCGATGCTAAATAATTTGCTTTTATGTGTGGAGATATACGACCTTCAAAATTTCTATTACCTGATAAAACTGATACAGCATATATATTCTCTTTTTCAATTGCTTCAACAATATTATCAGGTAATGGACCAGAGTTTCCAATGCATGTTGTACATCCATAGCCAACTAAATTAAATCCTAATTCATCTAAATATTTATTAAGACCAGCTTTTTCCAAATAATCTGTTACTACCTGTGATCCTGGTGCTAATGAAGTTTTAACCCAAGGTTTTGTTTTTAATCCCAGCGTCACAGCTTTTTTTGCCAACAAGCCTGCACCTATTAATACATTTGGATTAGAAGTATTTGTGCAGGATGTTATTGCAGCTATTAATATAGAACCATCTTTAATTTCAAATTCTGCTCCATTAACTTTTGAAATATGTTTTTCCTTTCGTTCTGTAGTATTTTCAAATACTTTTTTAAATTCTGATGATGCTTCATTTAATAATACTTTGTCTTGAGGTCTTTTTGGTCCAGATATTGTTGGAACAATTGAAGACATATCTAGTGAAACCTTATCTGTAAATTCAATATTTTCACTTGACCACAATCCCTGCTCTTTTGCGTATTTTTCTACTATAGAAACTATATGTTCATTTCTTCCTGAAAATCTTAGATATTTTAAGGTTTCTTCATCAATTGGAAAAAAACCACAAGTAGCTCCATATTCTGGAGCCATATTTGCAATAGTTGCTCTATCAGCAAGTGTTAGATTTTTTAATCCTTCTCCATAAAATTCTACAAACTTTCCAACAACACCTTTGTCTCTTAAAATTTTTACAACTGTTAAAACTAAATCAGTAGCTGTAGTACCTTCGGGCATTTTGTTTTTTACTTCAAAACCTATAACTTCAGGAATTAACATTGAAATTGGCTGTCCAAGCATTCCAGCTTCAGCCTCTATTCCGCCAACTCCCCATCCAAGTACAGATAATCCATTTACCATTGTTGTATGACTATCTGTTCCAACTAAAGTATCAGGAAATAAATATTCGTCTTCTTGATATTTTTCAGACCAAACAACTTTTGATAGATACTCTAAATTTACTTGATGACATATACCAGTTCCTGGTGGGACTATTCTAAAATTATTAAAAGCTTGTTGCCCCCACTTTAAAAATGAATATCTTTCACCATTTCTTTTAAATTCTATATCAACATTTTTTTCAAATGAATCAGGTTTTGCAGACTGATCAACCTGTACTGAATGGTCTATGACTAAATCAACTGCAGAAAGAGGATTAATAGTATTTGGATCTTTATTTTTCTCTTTAACAGCTTCTCGCATTGCAGCCAAATCTGCTACTGCAGGTATCCCAGTATAGTCTTGCAATAAAACTCTGGCTGGTCTGTAAGCTATTTCAGTATTTGATTTTTTTTCTTTTAACCATTTTTGAACTGCTTCTATTTGATCTTTGGTAACTGACAATTCATCTTCATATCTAAGTAAATTTTCTAATAAAACTTTTAATGATTTTGGTAAATTCGAAATTCCTTTTAAACCATTTTTTTCAGCCTCTACTAGAGAAAAATATTTATAATCTTTATTATTTATCTTTATTGATTTAAGAGATTTAAATGAATTTTTATTTCCGGGTTTCATAGTTTATATATAAAAACTTGCTACACATCCAACAAGTAGGATGGACATAGCATAATTAAACCTTTTAATGAATTCATTATTTGTCGCGAATTTTCTTAAAAATTTACCTAATAAAGCCCAACTTGTTATACTTAAAAAAGCAGTAACTGAACAAACTACAATTACTGTTATTGAAGAACTGATATAATTTTCTTGTGATACAAATTTAGAAATAAGAGTAATCGCTGCCATTACTCCTTTTGGGTTTATAAATTGAAAAAAAAATGTTTCATAAAATTTAACAGGATTTTCTGTTTTTGATTGCGATTTACCTTTTGAAAAAGAAATTTTATAAGCTAAGTAAAATAAAAATATTGATCCTAAAATTCTAATTATTTCTTGCAGATAAGGATATCTTTGAAAAACAGAAATTAAAGCAAATATTAATAAAACGACTAAAACAGTATAGCCCAAACCTACTCCTAAAATTATTGGAAGAGTTTTTCTTACTCCAAAATTAAAAGCAGAATAAGATGCTACAGCATTATTTGGGCCAGGTGTAAAACCCATTGAAAATGAAATACCAATTAATAATAACAGTTCTGGGTGCATTTAATTAAGCTATTGGAAGACCGTTATCAGCTTTTTGTGAAGGATGTACCAGAGTAACTTTTCCTTCTGTGTCTACTGATCCAAGAATTAAAACTTGAGAAACAACTCCTGCTATATTTTTTTCAGGAAAATTACAAACAGCTATAACTTGTTTTCCCTTTAAATTTTCTTCATTATAATAATGTGTAATTTGGGCAGAAGATTGTTTAATTCCTATTTCTTTTCCAAAATCGACTTCCACAACTAATGAAGGTTTTCGAGCCTTTTCGTTTTTCTTTACAGATATAACTGTCCCTAATCTTATATCTACTTTATTAAAAATATCGTAGGTTATTTGTTCTTTCATTTTTTTAATATATAATTGATTATATTTATGAGTACAGAAAATAATAACAAAGAACTTTACAATAATTCAATAAAAATTTTATCAGATCTCATATCATTTAAAACAATTTCTGGTGAAGATAACAATTCCTTAATCAATTATTGTGACGATATTTTAAAAAAGTTAGGTGCAACATCATTTAAAACATTCGATGATGAAAAAAAAAGAGTGAATCTTTTTGCTACATTAAAGGCAAAAAAACCCAATGGAAAAATTCCAATAATTTTATCAGGTCATACAGATGTAGTGCCTGTTTCGAAAGGTTGGTCAACAGATCCGTTCAAAGCTACAATTAAAGATGACAAGTTATATGGTAGAGGTTCTTGTGATATGAAAGGTTTTATTGCATGTACATTAGCCTTTGCGCCAATTTTTTCAAAATCAAATTTAGATAGGGATATTAATTTTTCATTTACATTTGATGAAGAGACAGCTTGTATAGGAGCCCCTTTGTTAATTAAAGAACTAAAAAAAAGAGGATTTAAAAAAGGAATATGTATTGTTGGTGAACCTACAAATATGAAAATCATTGATGCTCATAAAGGTGCTTATGAATATACAACATATTTTGAAGGTTTGGCTGGTCATAGTTCGCAGCCTCACAAAGGAGTTAGTGCAGTCGAGTATGCGGCTAGATATGTTAATAAACTTATTGAATTAAGAGAAAAACTAAAAGATAGAGTTCCAAAAAATTCTATATTTGACCCTCCTTACTCAACTCTTTCTGTTGGAGGAATTTTTGGAGGGATTGCACATAATGTAATCTCTGACAAATGTCATGTTAAATGGGAAACAAGACCTGTAGTTAAAGATGATGCAGTATATTTAAACGCAGAACTAGATAAATATGTAAATAAAATGCTTTTACCAGAAATGAAAAAAATTTATCCAGATTCAAAAATTTCAAAAGAAATAATTGGAGAAATAATAGGATTTGACCGTGATGAAAGATCTGAGGCATGTGAGTTTGTTTCTAGTATTACAGGTGATAATTCAAGAGAAGTAGTTTCTTTTGGAACAGAAGCTGGTTTGTTCCAAGAAATAGGTATAAGCACTGCTGTGTGTGGTCCAGGATCAATAGAACAAGCACATAAAATAGATGAATTTATAAAATTAGAAGAAATTAATAAATGTTTAAATTTCTTGAATGGTGTTAAAGATAAATCAATACAAAATTAAATAAATGTCAAAAAAATATCCAAGGAACATGATAGGCTATGGATCAAAAGAACCAAAAGTAGTTTGGCCAAATAATGCAAAACTTGCTTTACAAATAGTTCTTAACTATGAAGAGGGTGGTGAAAATAATATTCTTCATGGAGATAAGTATTCTGAAACTTTTTTGTCAGAAATTATAGGAGCACAAGCATATAAAAATAGACATATTAATATGGAGTCTATGTACGAATATGGTTCAAGAAGAGGGTTTTGGAGACTTCATAAATTATTCCAAGAAAAAAAAATACCTATAACAATTTTTGGAGTTGCAATGGCATTAGAAAGAAATCCCGAGGTATGTGAGGCAATAAAGAATGGAAATTATGAAGTTGCCTGCCATGGCTGGAGATGGATTGATTATCAAAATGTAAAAAAAAGTACTGAAAAAAAAGATATGAAATTAGCTATTAAAACTATAAAAAAAATTTTTGGCAAAAGACCTTTGGGTTGGTACACAGGAAGATGTAGTCCAAATACTAGAGATTTGGTATTTGATGATGGTGGATTTTTATATGATAGCGACTCCTATAGTGATGATTTGCCTTATTGGGAATATAAAAAAAATAAAAAACAATTAATTATTCCTTATACTTTAGATAACAATGATATGAGATTTGCTACAAATCAAGGCTTTAATAGTGGAGATCAATTTTATACATATTTAAAAGATAGCTTTGACACTTTGTATGAAGAAGGCAAAACTAATCCAAAAATGATGTCTATTGGATTACATTGTAGATTAATTGGAAGACCAGGAAGAGTGCAGTCACTTAAAAAATTCTTAGATTATGCTCTAAAGTTTAATGATATATGGATTTGTAAAAGAATTGATATTGCAAAACACTGGATTAAAAATTATCCAAGCTAAAAAAATAAATGAAAAAAAACAATATTATTTACTTAAATGGATTAATTGATTTAGCTCAGTCAAGACTGGGTTCAAAAATTGTTTATAAAACTGATGAATTCTTTGCACCTGCTAAAAGAATAATTAACCCTTGGCCTCCTGTATTTAAAGAAGGAGTGTTTGATAAACACGGTAAATGGATGGATGGATGGGAAACTAGAAGGAAAAGAACAAAAGGATATGATTATTTAATTTTAAAGTTTGGAAAACCAGGCGTTATAAAAAAAGTAGATGTTGATACATCTTACTTTTCTGGAAATCACCCAAATCAAATTTCATTACAAGCTTGTATTAGTAAAAAAAAAATACCTGATAAAAAGACTAAATGGATAAACATTATTAGAAAAAGTACAACTAAAGCAAATAGTCATCATTATTTTAAAGTAAAAAATAAAAATTACTTTACTCATATAAAGTTAAATATTTTTCCTGATGGAGGAGTGGCAAGGTTAAGAGTTTATGGTTCTATGAAAATTAATGGTAAAATTAATAATAAAATTCAAAACCTCACATCTGTTGTAAATGGAGCGGTACCGATTGCTTGCAATAACGAACATTTTGGAAGAGCAGAAAATATACTTGCTCCTGGTGTTGGAAGAAATATGGGTGATGGATGGGAAACTAGAAGAAGCAGAGGAAAGAATTTCGACTGGATAATAGTAAAATGTTCATCACCAGGTAAAATTAATAAAATTCAATTAGATACTCATCACTTTAAAGGAAATTATCCGGACAAATGTTCAGTGCAAGCAGCTTATATTCCTAATAAAATTTCAGAAAAAAACATTGTTAATAAATCAAAAAGATGGGCCTATCTTCTTAACAAAATTAAACTTTATGCACATAAAAAACATAACTTTAATAATAAAATAATGAAAAATAAAAAAATAAATTATATTAGAATTAATATTTTCCCTGATGGTGGGATTTCTAGAATAAGAGCCTTTGGAAAAGTAGAATGAATGAAAAGATAATAAAACCAATACCAATAACAAAAGAAAATTTTGCCAAATATGGAGACATGATTTCAACAAAGGACATAGAGCCTTTAGAAATAAATAACGGATATGCAAAAAGATATGATGATATAGCTAATTTAAATACTTCAAGTGATAACGGTGAAACAACAATTAGCATCTTTTCTGCTTTAAAAAGAAACTTCCCAATGAAAATTGATATGATGGAAAAACATCCTTTAGGAAGTCAAGCATTCATACCAATGAAAGAAACTACTTTTTTAGTATTTGTAGCTCCTAAAGAAGAGAAGTTAGATTTAAATAAAATTGAAGCTTTTATTATCCCGCCTGGAATAGGAGTAAATTACAATCCTGGAACTTGGCATTTCCCATTAATATCTACTGAAGATATGAATTTTCTAGTGGTTGATAGAAAAGGAGCTGGAGATAATTTAGTTATTGAAAATTTAGATAAAGAAAATATTACTTTGAAATATTAAAGCCCGCCGCGCACAACACTCGGCGAGCTTTTAAATTTAAACTGTTTATTTGCCTCTTCCAGATATTGCCATATGAATGATAGCACCTAAAGCTGCTCCAATCATCCATGCATATCCTCCTCCACCACCTAAGTTAGCGAAGAAATCATCTAAACCTGCAAATAATATATTTGGCCAAACAGATCCAACTGCAACGTAACCTGAGATTATCCAAGCTAACATTGCTTTTCCATTGAATCCACCGTTGTAATGATATTTTCCACTTGCTTTGTCAGAAAATAAATCATCTACATCAAGTTTTTGATTTTTGATTACATAATAATCAACAATCATTATTCCAAATACTGGTGCTAAAATTGCTCCTAACGTATTCACAAATGGAAACATTCCCATTTGAGTTATAACAGCAACCCACATACCTCCGATAACAAATCCAAAAATAGCAGTGATTAAACCACCTGTTCTGAAATTTATTTTATCTGGCATTAAGTTTGCAAGGTCATACGCTGGAGGTATAAAATTAGCTACCATATTTATACCAACTGTAGCTGCAAAGAATGCAAAAGCTGCAATTAATGTTAAAAGTAAATTATCTACTTTTGCTACCATTTCTGTTGGTTGAGCAATGTACTCTCCAAATATTGCAATTGTACCGCCAGTTATCATTAAAGTTATGAAAGAAAAGAAAATTACGTTACCTACTAATCCCCATAGGTTACCTTTTTTCATTTCATCTTCATTTTTAACAAATCTAGCAAAGTCACCAAAGTTAATAACTACTGCAGCGAAATATCCTACCATAATTGAGAATACAGCTAAGAAAGCTCCAAATGAACCTAAGCCTTCAAATCCACCTGAACGTTCACCACCTGAAAATATTTCTCCAACTTCTGATAATAATCCACCACCAGCTTTAGCCCATATAGCTATCATTAAAACAATCATCACAATATAAACTGCTGGTCCAGCAAAGTTTAAAAATCTTCTAACAAGATCAATTCCCTGCCAAAACAGATAAACTTGGAAAAGTGAAACAAAAATAAATGATATCCACATTACTCCTGTCATTCCAAGTAATACAGGTTCGCCTTGTATTCCTGTTAAACCCGTAATTAAAAGTGCGACTGCTGTTGAAGCTGCATAAGTTTGAGCACCATACCAGAACATAGCAACAAGACCCCTTGCCATTGCTGGAAAATTGGCACCAAAAACTCCCATACTTACCCGAGCAAATACAGGATAAGGAATACCATGCTTAACACTTGGTTTTCCTGATAGGTTAACAAGCCACATTATAAAAAATCCTGCAAGTATTAACGCAAGAAATACTGCCCAGCCATTTAAACCTGAAGCAATAAATAATGAAGCTGCCAAAGTATATCCGAATAAACTTTGAACATCGTTAGCCCATACGTTAAAGATTTCGAACCATCCCCATTTTTTCTCTGAACTTGGTGTTGGAGCTAAATCCTTGTTATATAATTTAGAAGATCTACTCATATCTTCCTCCTTCCATGTTTTCTACTAAGATAACGGTAAATTTTATGGTACTAATTTCAAGCGTTTATTACGCGTAGGTTAAAAACCGCCAATTCTATGATTTATAAAACCCAATTTGATCGATTAAGCTGAGTTTAAAATTTAATTCCAACCACCAACTGTTTTTACTTCCAAAAACTCAATCAGTCCTTCTGTTCCAGCTTCTCGTCCAATTCCAGAATGTTTGTAACCACCAAAAGGTGAAGCAACGGCTATACCAACTCCATTAACATCAACCATTCCCGATCTAAGTTTTCTTGCAACTCTTTTAACTTTTTCTTTATCTTGGGTTTGAATATAATTTGTAAGGCCATAAGGAGTATCATTAGCTATTGAAATAGCCTCTTCTTCATTTTCAAATGGAATTATAGATAATACTGGGCCAAAAATTTCAGTTCTTGCAATTTCCATTTGATTATTAACGTCAGCAAAAACTGTTGGTTTTACATAATATCCTTTTTCAAAACCCTTAGGTTTTCCAGTTCCACCGGCAATTAATTTTGCACCTTCATCTATTCCTTTTTGAATCAAATTTTGAATTTTATTATATTGTACTTCTGAAACTACCGGTCCAATATGGTCACCATCTTTCTGTGGCACATCTACTTTAGTATTATTTGCTAATTCTTTTACTTTTTCTACAGTTTCATTATAAATTGATTTTTCAACAAGCATTCTTGTTGGTGCATTGCATGATTGACCTGAGTTTCTAAAACATCTTAAAACTCCTCTTGCTACAGCTTCAGAGTCAGCATCTTTAAAGATTATATTTGCACCTTTCCCTCCAAGCTCTAAGCTAATTCTTTTAAAATCTTTAGCGGCATTTTGAGAAATTAATGCACCGGCCCTAGTAGAGCCAGTAAATGATATCATATTTACGTCGGGATGACTTGTTAATGCATTTCCAGTTGTTTCTCCATCTCCATTAACTAAATTAAAAACTCCAGAAGGAAATTTTACCTCATCAATCATTTCTGCAAGTAATATGGATGACAATGGTGCTATCTCAGAAGGTTTTAATACTACAGTACAAGCCGATGCAAGTGCTGGGATTACTTTTAAATTAACTTGATTAATTGGCCAATTCCATGGAGTAATTAAAGCACATACCCCTTTTGGCTCATATAACAATTTTTGATTATTTTTTTCTTCTCCTAAATCTTTTTCAAATTTAAAATCTTTTAAAATATTTTTAAAAGATTTTATATGGCTGGCTCCTGTTGCGGCTTGCATTTCTGTTGAAAATTTCATAGGCGCCCCCATTTCAAGTGATATAAGTTTTGCCATTTCTGCCCAACGTTTTTTGTAAACTACATATAATTTTTCTAATAAATCTAATCTTTCTTCTTTTTTTGAGAAAGCCCAAGTTTCAAAAGCCTTTTTTGCAGCACTAACTGCATTATCTACATCTTTTTTTCCTCCAAGAGATATTTCGGCACAAATTTCTTCATTTGATGGATCAATTACTTTATAATTTCTTGGTTCTATTGGAGAGACCCATTTTCCGTCGATATAAAAATTTTTTCTATCTAGCATTTGAGAAATTTAGCCTATAGTTTTTTTTTTGCAAATAGATTAGTTAATTCATAAACAATAGTCGCAGCTGCCAATGATGTTACTTCGGCATGATCATATGCAGGAGATACTTCTACAACATCAGCAGATATCAAATTCATTCCTGTAAGACCTCTTAAAACATTAACCATTTCTCTTGTGGTCATGCCTGCTATTTCTGGTGTTCCAGTTCCAGGGGCAAAAGCTGGATCTAAAACATCTATATCTATTGATAAATATAACGGATTATCTCCTACCCTATCTCTTATTCTTTTAGCAATTTTATCTGTCCCTTGAGATTGAAATTCGTCACAATGAATTATTTTAAATCCGAAACTTGCATCATTTTTTAAGTCATTTTTGCTATAAAGTGGACCTCTTATACCAACATGCATAGAAGCGTCATCTAAAAATAAATTTTCTTCTCTTGCTCTTCTAAATGGAGTTCCGTGTGTATACGGTGCTCCAAAATATGTATCCCACGTATCTAAATGAGCATCAAAATGTACAAGTGCTACCGGACCTTTGTTAATTTTATTTACTGCTTTTAATAGTGGAAAAGCTATTGTGTGATCTCCACCCATGCTAATTATTCCACCTACTTTATTTAGTAACTCTGTTGCACCAACTTCAATTTGCTTTATTGCTTCGTTAATATTAAATGGATTACATGCAATATCACCAGCATCAGCCACCTGTTGTTCAACAAATGGTTCGCTATCATAGTCTGGGTGATAGTTTGTTCTTAAGTGTCTTGAGGCTTGTCTTATGCTTTGTGGACCAAATCTTGCACCAGGTCTATAGCTAGTTCCAGCATCAAAAGGTATTCCAACAATTGCAATATCACAACTTTCAACATCTCTTAATTCAGGCAATCTTGCAAATGTAGAAGGGCCTGCAAATCTTGGAACTTTTGTTCCAAGTACTGGTTGAATTGTTTTTTTATTTTTTTTCAAAATATATTTATTTAAAATTTATACATAGTTTCTAATTTGCATCAAGTACAGCATGAAGAAATTGTTTTGTTCTTTCGTTTTTAGGATCTCCAAATAATTGTTCTGGTGGCCCTTGTTCAAAAATTTTTCCTTCATTAAAAAAACATACTCTATCTGAAATTTCTCTAGCAAATCCCATTTGATGAGTTACCATAATCATAGTCAAACTGTGTTCTTTATTTAAAGATCTTATAACATTTAAAACTTCTCCAACAACCTCTGGATCTAAAGCTGAGGTTATTTCATCTAAAAGCATAACTTTTGGTCTCATTGCTAAAGCTCTTGCTATTGCAACACGTTGTTGTTGGCCTCCTGATAATCTTGAAGGGTGTTGATCTTTTTTATCAGTTAATCCTACTAATTCCAAAAGCTCAAGTGCTCTTTCTTCTGCTTCTTCTTTTTTCATTCCTAAAACCTCTACTGGAGCCTCTATACAATTTTGAAGAGCTGTCATGTGAGGAAATAGATTAAATTGTTGAAATACCATACCAATTTTTGAACGCCTATCTCTCAAATATTTTTCATTTGCTTCTATTAATTTACCGTTTATGTGCATATGTGTAAGTGGTTCACCATCTAAATGAATAACTCCACCATTAATTTTTTCTAAAGTCATTAATACTCTTAGTACAGTTGTTTTTCCCGAACCAGATGGACCAATGATTGAAACCATTTCGTTCTTTTTAATATTTAAATTTAGCTTATCTAAAACTACAAGATCTCCATATTGCTTTGTAACTTCATCAAACTTAACAATTATTTCTTGTGAATTTTTATCCATTATTGTTTTACTTTTCCTTGAGCTACATTAACTTTTTTTTCTAAATTTCTAACCCACATTGCTGCTGGGATAGAAAGTGTTAAAAATATTATACCAACCATTGTATAAGGTTCCAAATATCTATAATTATAGCCTCCTACAGCTGTTGCTGCATGAAATAACTCTGCAACACCTATCGTTGATAGAAGAGGAGTATCTTTAAAAATACCCACTAAATAATTTCCCATTCCTGGTATTGCAATTGGAAAAGCTTGGGGCAAAACAATTCTTCTATATGTATAAACGGTTGAGAAATTTAAAGCTCTACATGCTTCCCATTGGGTTTTGGATACACCTTCTAGTGCACCACGATAAACCTCTGATAGATAAGTTCCAAAATGTAAACCAATTGTAATCATTCCACATAGCCATGCTGATAATTTTATACCAAATTGAGGTAGTACAAAGTAAACAAAAAATAATTGAATTAAAAGTGGTGTTGAACGGATAAATTCTACTAATTCTCTATTAATTACATTTACAATTTTAGAAGGAGTTCTTTGTCCAAGTAAAAAAAATAATCCAACAACTAAAGCTATTGCATAACCCACTCCTGCAGCGATTATAGTATTTAAAGTTGCCCATAACATTTGTGGTAAAATTTCATAAGCAAAGTCCCATCTAAATCCCATTTCCATATGTAATACCTTTTACCTTCCAACCTTTCTAGCTGCTACAACTTCTAACCATCTTAAAAAAGGAACAAGAGCAAATCTTGCCATAATATAATAAATTAATAAGGCGGTACCAAAACACTGTGCAGAAAGCCAAGTAATAGAATTAATTTGTTTTGCTTCAAAAGTTAAATCAACAACTGTAACAAGAGCTACTAGAGCAGTAGCTTTTAAAAGTTCCACTGTTAAATTTGCAGCAGGCGGCAAAATAATTGGAAATATTTGTGGAACAATAATTCTTTTAATTCTTTTTGCTGGGCTAAAATTAAGTGCATGAGCTGCTTCCCACTGACCTTTCGGTACTGCAAGTATTCCTGCTCTCACTATTTCTGCGCCATATGCTCCAAAATTCATTCCTAAAGCAACTACACCCGCAACAAAAGCTTCTAAAGAAAGACCAAAAAAAGGTAATACATAATAAACCCAAAATAATTGAACTAACAAAGATGTACCTCTGAAAAATTCAATGTATACTGTTGCTATTCCTTGGATTGCGGGATTTTTAGATAAACGCATTAAACCAAATATCATTGATATAATTACATAAAGAATAGTTGAACAAACTAAAACTTTAATTGTAGTAACTGTACCTAACAAAAGTGTAGGTCCATGTTCGGCTAAAAATGCAAAATAACTCACTGTAAACCTTTAAGTAAATTGAAAAAAATCAGGCGACTTTATTTTAGTCGCCTGATTAAATAAATGTATTTATACTATTTAGTTGAGCAAGCCCACTCAGTGGTCATGTCAGCAGGAGGTAATTGAGCTTTATCATACCCATACTTACCAGCTCTCTCTAACATTTTGCCTGGATTAGCCATAACTTTAGCTAAAGCAGCATTAAAAGCTTGTCTGAACTCTTCGTCACTTTTTCTAAAACCAATACCTACTACGTTTACAGTTTCTTTAGGCATTAATTTAGGATCTGTAACTTCAAATGCGCCACCTGTTTTTTCTTCATGCTCTTTTGCACCAAAGAAAGTTTGAACAGCAGCATCAGCTCTACCTGCTTTCATTGCAGCTAATATTCCAACTTCACCTTCAACTAACAACATTTGGCTATCTGGAACACCAAATTTTTTAGCTGCTTCAACAGTATTGAAACCAGCGCCTGTAACTAATGTTGCGCCTGTATCAATAACATCTTGGTAATTATTAATATTTTTTGGGTTACCTTTAGGAACTAGCATAGCGTCACCAAAAACTCCTATAGGGTCCGAAAAGTTTATGTTTGCACATCTACTTTTTAAAATATACATACCACCAGTTATCATGTCTGATCTATTGGCATTAATTCCAGGAATTAATCCAGACCATTCAAAAACTTTAGTTTCATGCTCAGTAATTCCCATTTCTTCTAGAACTGTTAAAGCAATCATGTTAACAAATCCTAGTGCTTCGCCATTATCGCCAGCATAAGCCCACGGCACAGCTGTACCAAATCCTAGTCTTAATTTATGTCCATCTGCCAATCTTTGAGTTAGTGTTGCAGCACTCACTGAAGAAACACTAAAAAGAATAACAAAAAGAACAGTAAAAGATTTAAATAATCTACTCATAGTTTATTTCCCTCTCTATTTAATTTATTTTAAATAATTTAACTAAAAAAATGGTTATTTGTATACAGAAAATTATTTTTACAATCAGAGGTTGACTAAAAAATTAAAAATAATTATTGGGGTAATTGAATTTTATCACCAACATTGATTTTACCATCTTCTAAAACACTTAAATAAATTCCCATATCAAAATGATTGTAAGTTTTTTTAAGAGATTTGAGTAAATTTAAAGAATTATCATCAGTTTTTGGTTTTAAATTTATAGCTACACATCTTGGAATATTTTTTTCAACTTTAAAAGAAACGTTATTAATTTTTATAACTTTGCCTATCCAATTTCTTTCTTCTCCAGCATCTAATCCTTCAAAATAAAAATTACCCCTGAATCTTTCAAACTCAACTTTTTCATTAATTTTTTTTTCAAAATCTCTAACAGTATTTAAGTTTATTAATGATATTGAATTAAAAATATTATTAGAATGAGTAGTGTCAAAAAATGGAAATTCAGTATTTTTTAAAAGAAAAATAGGTTTTGCTAAAGAATTTTCTAATTCAATTAATTTTTCTGAAAGTTTAATTCTTTCTTCATTTTTATCTGGTAATATTGAAATTATTTCTTTTTCTTTAAGATTTAAACTTAGCTTTCCTTCTTTATAAGTAAAATTATATTTATTTAATGCTGGAGAATTTTTTAAAGTTAATAAATTAATTAATTTTCTATCATTGGGATCAGCTTCCATAGAATTTGCTTTTTCTAAATCAACACCTCTAGAAAATGCAAATATCCTATCATTAATCATTCCTAGTTCTTTTTTCACATTGCAACTTTCAATACTTTGAAATGATAAAGTTTTAACTGGACAATAATAAATAGATGAAATTGAGCAATTCATAATATTAATACTTTCCTTTTTTGGTTGCTCCACTATAAAATATTTTTGATAGTTCGTCCTTTGCCTTATTCCAAGATATTATGTCCTCTTTTAACATAAGTCCTTTGGGGACATTAGAATATTCGTGAAATTTGTGAGTATCTTCTCCTCTTGCTTTTTGAACATATATTTTTCCAAGTACTTGATCTACATTACTTCCGATATAACTTTGAACTACAAATCCTATTCTTCTATCATTACTTCTATTTAAACCTGAACCATGAATTACAGTTGGGTGATGTAATGACATTTGACCTGCTTTTAAAACTATAGGTTCTGTTTCATTTATTGGCACATTTGAAATTGTTTGTCCTCTTGTAAGTAAATTATCCTCATCAAATTTTTGTTCATGATTTTTTAAATCTTCCTTATGAGATCCTGGCCACATTCGCATACATCCATTTTCTTCATTCGAATTTGTTACAGCTATCCAGGCTGTTACCCAATTATGAGGTTCAAGACCTATATATTTGGCATCCTGATGAAAACTCACAAACCCTTTTTCATTGGCATTTTTAATAAAAAGTGTTGTTCCACAAATAAGAATATTTTTACCAATAACACTTTCGACGGCATCTAGAATTTTATTATTAATACATACATTATTAAAGACTGGAGAGATCATATGTACATAATTCCGTCCTAGCCCCTCAAGAGCATTTGGCCATTTTGTTTCAATAGCTTCTATTTCTTCTCTAATTTCATTAGCTTCTTGAATTGAAAGTACATCGATTGGAGCAACATAACCTTTTTCATTATAGAATTTTATCTGTTGGTCAGACAAGTGGGTCATTCTAATTTACTAAAAGTTTACCTGTATTTAAAGTATGTTTAATTCTTTCTTGAGTTTCTTTTGTTTCTA